>DASSEQ010000235.1:0-17106 GCA_035695245.1 Mycobacteriales bacterium
TGACGATCGTGCAGGCACCGACGCTGTCACCGCTCGCGCGGCGTCTCGGTGTGATCCAGCCGGACACGGGTCGAGAGCTCGAGGTCGAGGCGGCGCCGCTCGACCGTCTTGCCGCTGACCTGCTCACAGTCCATCTCGGCGCGCGGTCGAGGCTGCACGGCGTCGAGATCTGGGAGCTACGGCTGCCGGAAGCGGCGTCGGTCGCGTTCGTCGTACGTGACGATCGCGGCTTCGTTCCCGATCGGCGCACTGTGCTGCGACACGGTGACGATGTGCTCGTGATCACCAGTCGCGAGGCACGCGCCCAGGTGGAGCAACGCATCCGAGCCGTCGGGAAGCGGGGCCGACTGGCCGGCTTTCGCTAGTGACCTGAGTCATTAATTCGCAGGAATTAGGTCCTGCGGTGTCGAACTCTGTCGTCATCGACGACGATGGAGGCTGCGATGGCCGGTCGACGGGTTGCGGTGACGGTGACCGCGCAAGAGCGAGAGGTACTGGAGCGATGGGCTCGCCGGCCGAAAAGCTCTCAGGCGTTGGCGTTGCGTTGTCGGATCGTGTTGGCTGCCGCTGCCGGTGAGCGCAGCAACGATATTGCCGCTCGGCTGGGGGTGAACGCCTCGACGGTTGGTAAGTGGCGGGGTCGGTTTGCTCGGATGGGACTCGATGGACTGCATGACGAACCCCGTCCGGGTCAGCCTCGGAAGGTCTCCGATGACGATGTGGAACGCGTCATCGTCAAGACGTTGGAGGAGCAGCCACCGAACGCGACGCATTGGTCGACGCGGTCGATGGCGCAGGCGACTGGGCTGAATCAGACTGCGGTCAGTCGGATCTGGCGGGCTTTTGGCCTCAAGCCTCATCAGACCGAGTCGTTCAAGCTTTCCCCCGACCCGCAGTTCATCGACAAAGTCCGCGACATCGTGGGGCTGTATCTCAATCCGCCAGATGCTGCGGTCGTGCTCTGTGTCGATGAGAAGTCACAAATCCAGGCGCTCGACCGGTCTGCGCCGATCCTGCCGTTAATGCCCGGCGTGCCGGAACGACGCACGCATGATTACGTGCGCAACGGGACCACCAACCTCTATGCGGCGCTCAACGTCGCGTCCGGTCATGTGATCGCGGGCATGACCGCTCGGCACCGCGCCGAGGAGTTCCGTCGGTTCCTCAACCTGATCGACGAGTCGGTGCCCGGCCATCTGGACGTGCACGTGGTGCTGGACAACTCCTCAACACACAAGACGCCCGCGATCCAGCGTTGGCTGGTCCGCCATCCCCGCTTTCACCTGCACTTCACCCCGACCTACAGCTCCTGGCTGAACCTGGTCGAACGATGGTTCGCCGAGCTGACCACCAAATGGATCAAACGAGGAGCGCACCGCTCCGTGCGCGAACTGGTCGCCTCGATCAAGACATGGATCGCGAACTGGAACGACAACCCGAAACCGTTCGTCTGGCACAAGACCGCCGACGAAATCCTCGCCAGCCTCGCTGCTTACTGCCAGCGAATCAACGACTCAGGTCACTAGGTGATCTCGAGAAGCTTCTCGCGCACCGCGTAGACGACGGCTTCCATCCGCGAGTGCAGCTGCAACTTCTCGAGGATGTTGCGGATGTGGTTCTTGACCGTGTTCTCGCTGATGAACAACTGCTTGGCGATGTCGCGGTTGTTGAGGCCCTTGGCGACGAGCCGGAGCACCTCCATCTCGCGATCGGTCAGCCGCGGAGCGGGCACCTGCTGACGCTCGTCGCCCCGCTTGATCATCGTGGCGAACTCGTTCAGCAGCTTGGACGCCATCGACGGTGAGATCAGTGACTGGCCGCCGTGCACCGCCCGGATCGCGGCTGCGACCTCCTCGACCGGAATCTCCTTGAGCAGGTAGCCCATGGCGCCGGCTTTGATGGCGTCGTACAGATCGGCTTCCTCGTCACTGATCGTCAACATGATGATCTTGACGCTTGGTACGGCGTCCTTGATGGCCGTGCAGGCGTCGATCCCGCCCCGCTTCGGCATGCGAACGTCCATCAGGACGATGTCCGGCGTGGTCTCGACGGTCTTCTGCACGGCTTCCGCGCCGTCCTCGGCCTCGCCGACGACGTCGATGTCCGGCTCCTGCTCGAGGACCATTTCGAGCCCGCGGCGGAACAAGGCGTGGTCATCGACGACGAGAACACGGATCGGCTCGCCCCCGACCGCAGGCAGCAGCGGGGCGCCTTCGTTGATCTCGGTCACCAGCACTCCATCATCTCGGCGCCATTGGCCCATTCTCCTGACAGCCCGATTCGGCCTGACAGCACGGCCATGATGGCACGATCGAAGCGTGCTAACCGGTCATTCGCGAGGATCTGCTACGCCGTGGCGTCACCCGGAGTGACCAGCCTGATCACACCGTAGTCATATCCATGCCGTCGGTAGACGACGCTCGGCACCCCACGATCGGTGTCGACGAACAGGTAGAAGTCGTGACCGACGAGTTCCATCTCGAACAGCGCCTGGTCGAGCGTCATCGGGGCCGCGACATGGTCCTTCTCGCGGACGAGAAGCGGCCCGATCGGGTTGTCGTCGATGCCCTCGGCGTCCCCAACCGGAGCGGTGCCGTTGGTCGAAATCGGGCCAGCCCCATTGGAGAGGCTCGCCGTAGCCACGGCCACCGAGACCGGGGTTCGGCTGCCGTGGTGCACGCGACGCCGGTCAGCCGCCTTGCGGAGCCGGGCTTCGAGTCGCGCCGCGGCGAGGTCGAGCGCCGCGTAGGCATCGGGCGCCGCCGCCTCTGCCCGGACGACTGGCCCGCGGGTCAAGCAGGTCAGCTCGACGCGGGAACGCTGATCGGCCAGGCGCGGGTTGTGTTCCTCGCAGATCTCGACATCGATCCGGCTGACCTTGCCGTCGAGCTTCACCACTTTCGCAAGCTTGTCCTCGACATGCCCACGAAAGCGTTCCCCGACGTCGGTGTGCCGACCCTTGACCACGATGTCCACGCGAGTGCCTCCTAGACGCCAGGCGGTCTCACCCAGCACCGTAATCGTCTTGGCGCTGCTTGTGCAGACCCGGTCGAACCACTTCGCTGTGCCGCTGGGTTGCGGCAATCGTCGCAACTGCCGTCGGAGCCAGGCCGACCGCGCGCAACGCCCGGGCTGCCTCGGCCATGGTTGCACCGGTCGTCAGCACGTCATCGACCAGGACGAGGCAACGGTTGCGAGCCACCGGCGACGGGCGAGTGGCCCGCAAGGCGCCGTGCAGGTTGGTCTGACGTTGGTCGGCGGTGAGGCCGGCGGAGTCGGCCACGGCGCGCACGTGCGTGAGCAGTGGTGCGACGACCGCATCCGCGCCCACTCGCCGCAACCGGCGCGCGGCCAGCTGCGCCAGTCGAGATGTCGGGTCGAAGCCCCGGCGGCGCAAAGCGGCTCGCGTCGACGGCACCGGCACCAGGATCCACGGCTGCCCCGGTGCGGCGGTCGCGACCGCCGTCGCCAACGCCGCCGCGAGCGGGCCACGCAGACCGACCGCATCGCGCTCCTTGTAGGCCAGCAGCAACGTGCGGACGACGTCCGCGTAAGGAGCGACCGAGTATGCATTCGGCAGGCCGACCGGACAGGGTGACGGCATGCGCAACCGCGCGTCGTCGAGCAGTGGCTGCCGGCAGTTCACGCACACGACGGCATCTGCCCGGCCGCATCCGAAGCAGACGACCGGAGCAAGAAGGTCGACGAGCGCGCGCATCTTCCGAGACTGCGCCAGCCACGCCCGCGCTTTCGCCAACGCGAGCCAAACGGTGGATTCGTCCGGGTGGTCAGCCGCTGTAGACCGGGACCCCTCCCGCAGCCAGCCGACGCCAGCCACCGATGTTCTGCCAGAGCGACCCATCGTCGGTCGCGACCGTCAACGGCTGACCGGCCACTGCGGCGACGTCGATCGGCGAGCCGCTGAACGGCAGCGAGATCTGCTGCACCGCATAGCCGTCGAGGTCCGTCTCGACCACCCTGCGTGGTCCAGGCCCACCCGAGCAGGTCACGAAGAGGGCGTCTGAGCCAAACCACGAGACGCCCCGGACGAACTGCAGCGACGGGACGATCGCATGGAATCCGCTCAAGGACGACGAGGCTCCACGCCCGCTGACCCGTCCGACCAGCAGTCGTCCCGCACCCACGATCGCGGCCACCCGCGCGCCGTCCGGTGCGATGCGAAGACTCGTCACCGGCTGGCGAAGCAACGCCGAGTCCACCGAGAGCGGGTGCGCGTGCCCGTCCGGACTCACGGCGACGACGTGACGGCCGGCGGCGCTGGTCACGACGGTGACGACGTCTCCATCGGCATCGAACGTCGGCGGCGTCATAGACGCGGCATGCAGGCGGACGGTCAGGTGCTTGCCCGGCTTCCCGACGAGCAGACGGAAGGCGCTGGTCGTCTGCTGCACCACGGCCAAGGTCGACCCGTCCGCGGACCGGGCCGCCGCCCAGACGTGAGTCGGAACACTGCGAACGGTTACGGCCGCGTCGTCTCCGGTTGCTCCCAGCCGTCCGCCGTGCACGTAGAGCAAGCCCTTGGCAACGGGGGGCCCGGCTGGGCTGAAGGACGGCCAGGAGCTCACGCTTTGGCGGGACGTCCGCCCAGGCACCGACAGAGGGGCACCGTCGGCGAGAAGGCGGACAGCTGTCACGCCCTGCACCTGCTGCAACGTCCAGACCAGCTGTGCAGAGAGTGCGGCAAGGTCCGTCGTCGAGGCGTTGCGAATCGATGCGCTGAGGTTGACGTCGACAGTGCCGTCGTCGTGCAACGGGACGTTGCCGATGAGCCCGACGCCATCCGGCAGGGCGGTGCGCACTGCCGGAGCGAGCCAGTCACTCGGGCCCGCCAGCAACGCGCTCACGAGATCGGTCGCGAGTCCGTGCTGTGTGTCCCGCAACAACACCGGATCTGGCACGAGCAGGTCGCCTGACTCGTTGAGGTAGTAGAGGTAGGCCAGGTGAAATGTGCGCTGCAGGTCCGACTCCGAGAGCAACACACCGTCGGGAAGCTTGTCGATGCGCCAGTTGCCGCCTGCGTGCGACAAGACGAAGGTCGCGGCAACCCGCCCGCTTCCCGTCTGGTACGCACCGTGTCGGTCGATCGTCCCGACCCGCGGGGCATCCAGAACGACGCGCGACCCGTTCACCGACAGTTGCAGTGCAGAGTCGTCGTACGCCGTGATCCCGGTGTCCGCCCGCCACTTGGTAGTCGCCACCGGAGTGAGGTAGGTGCGCGCGATCGCGTAGTCCGCATCGTTGTTGACCAAAGCGTGCAGGAAGTTGGCAACGACGTCGTTGGGCGAGAGCCCCGGCTGCCAGGACGGCGGGAAGACACGAACGCCGAAGTCGTCAAGGCCGCCTTGCGCCGGCACCGCACGACCGAGATGCACTGTGCCACCGTCTGGCACGCCACCGCAGCCCACCAGCAGAGCTGCCATGACAAGACCGGCCGCCAACCGCTTACGCACCCGCGACCCCTTCAGCCGTGCTGGACTCGGAGTCAGGCTCGAGCGCGAGTGGTGGCTCTCCGATCGCGCCGCCCGCGTGCCAGGGAAGCGTCAGTCGGAACATCGACCCCTGTCCCGGCTCGCCCCACGCCTGCAGATAACCGCCGTGCAAGCGCGCGTCCTCGAGAGCGATCGAAAGGCCCAGACCGCTACCGCCGGAGGTGCGGGCACGGGCCGGGTCGGCCCGCCAGAAGCGACCGAACACGAGGGCAGCTTCGCCGGGGCGCAACCCACGACCGTGATCTCGCACGGTGACGGCAACGCCGCCGTCTCCGGCCCGCAGCCGGATCTCGACGGGTTGACCTTCACCATGCTCGATCGCGTTCGAGACCAAGTTGCGCAGGACTCGCTGGATGCGCCGCGCATCCGCCTCGACGACGACCGGTTCGTCCGGCAGGCTCGAATCGAGCACACAGCTGTGCCTGGCGGCAAGCGGCGCTTCGCTCTCGAGGACATGCAGGACGACCGAACGGAGATCGACCGGCTCGGCCTCCAGGACCGCGGCGCCTGCATCGTGTCGGCTGATCTCGAGCAGATCGGCCAGCAGGCTCTCGAACCGGTCGAGCTGGTTCTGCAACAGCTCGGCGGAGCGGGCGAGTTCCGGCGGCAGATCCTCCCGGGCATCATGCAAGACGTCTGCCGCCATGCGGATCGTCGTGATGGGCGTTCGGAGCTCGTGTGACACGTCCGCCACGAACCGCCGCTGGACGCGAGAAAGCTCACGCAGCTGCGAGATCTGTTTCTCGACCGTCTCCGCCATCCGGTTGAACGACTGCGCCAGGCTCGCCAAGTCGTCCTCTCCGTGCACAGCCATCCGATCGCGCAAGCGGCCGGCCGCGAGTCGCTCCGCCGTCGCGGCGGCCTGACGCACCGGGCGCACCACCTGACGCGTCACCAATGCGGCGATGGCGACCAGGAGGAGCACGATGCCGATGCCGGAGAACAGCATGGTCCGCTCGACGAGCGACAGGGTCTGGCTCTCTTGCCGCAACGGGAAGAGGTAGTAGATCTGATAGTCGGCAGCTTCTGTCTGCACCGGGCCGCCCACCACGAGGCCCGGCTCGGTTGACCCATCGGCGTGTGTGATGCGCGCATACGTCCACGCCTCCCGGTCCTCTCGCGAGATGACCTGTTGCAACGAAGACGGGATGCTGGCTCTGGGATTGATGTCGCCACCGGATGCGAGCTCGCCGCCACCGGTTGGCAACAACGCGATGCCGTAGGCCTGCGCATCGGCGCCTCGACCAGCGAGCTGCTGCGCGAGCTGGCCCGCGGTGTTCTCGACCGACTGTGAGTCGCCGATGGCGTTGAACTGCTCCGTCGCGTGCTGCAAACCGAAGTCGAGCTGCGACAACGAGGTGCGCGTCTTTGCCTGTAGCAGGCCGGACCGCACCTGCTCCAGCACGACGACACCGAGAAGCAACACCACGACGCCTGACACCACCAACGTCGTGAGAGCCACTCGCACTTGCAAGGAAGCTCGCCATGTGTGCACCGCCCGCGTCGCGCCACGGCGCACGTATGCCACCGCGGGTTGCGTCATGTCGGACCGGCTTTGTAGCCCACTCCACGGACGGTGAGGACGATCTCGGGCCGCTCGGGGTCGCGCTCGATCTTTGCCCGGAGTCGTTGCACGTGCACGTTGACCAATCGGGTGTCCGCGGCATGGCGATAGCCCCAGACCTGCTCGAGCAGATGCTCGCGGGTGAATACCTGGCCGGGCTTTCGCGCCAGAGCCGTCAACAGGTCGAACTCGAGCGGCGTGAGCGGAATTTGCTCCTGCCCGCGCGAAACGACATGCCCCGGCACGTCGATGGCGAGGTCGCCGACCGTCAAGGTCTCACCGGTAGGTCCTTCGTTGTGGCGCAGCCGCGCCCGCATCCTGGCGACCAGCTCCTTGGGCTTGAACGGCTTGACGATGTAGTCATCGGCACCGGACTCGAGTCCGAGCACGACGTCGACGGTGTCGCCGCGCGCCGTCAGCATCACGATCGGCGTGCCGCTCTCAGCCCGGATCTGGCGGCAGACGTCGATGCCGTCGATGCCCGGCAACATGAGATCGAGAAGGACGAGATCGGGCTTCGTCGCGCGGAACGCGGCAAGGGCGCGATCGCCGTCAGCGACGAAAGATGGCTCGAATCCCTCCGTGCGCAGCACGATGCCGAGCATCTCCGCCAGCGCGGGGTCGTCGTCGACGACCAACACCCGACCTCTCGTCACGTCTTCATGGTTGCACCGAAATCGCAATACGAGACGGTTCTGCGAGGATGCCTGCGTGACCGAGTGGACCTCGCCCGGCAACGAGCCGCCCCCCGCCGAGCGGGCTGGAGCGGCTTGGGCGGAGCCGGCGCAGGCCTGGGGGCCGCCGCCACCCGGTTGGCACGCGCCGTACGCCGCTCCGCCGCCCCCACGGCCCGGCATCATCCCGCTCCGGCCGCTCGGCGTCGGGGAGCTGCTCGACGGCGCGTTCACCGCGATGCGCCGTTATCCGCGGGCCACTCTCGGGTTGTCGGCGGCGGTCGCGACCGTGCAGCAGCTGGTCAACCTCCTCATCGATCTCGCCAGCAACAACATCGCCGCCCCTGGTGCTGGATTCTCCGCCCTGGGCAGCGTCTCGGGAGTCCTCACCGCCGTGATCAACGCGCTGCTCGGATTCGTCCTGCTCGGGATGCTCTCGCTGGTGATCGGCGATGCCGTGATCGGCCGAAACGTTGACTTGGGCGACGTCTGGTCAAGACTGCGGCCACTCCTGCTTCCGCTGATCGGTGCGGCTTTCCTGGCCGCGGTCCTGCCGTGGCTCGGATTGATCGGGCTCATCGTCGGTGGCGTCTTCTTGTGGGTGGCGCTTTCGTTCACTACTCCGGCGCTCGTGCTGGAGCGGTTGTCGATCGGTCAGGCATTGAAGCGATCGTGGCGGCTCGCGGTGCCCGCGTTCTGGCGCGTGCTCGGCATCAGGTTGCTCGCCTTCCTGATTGCCGCCGTCATCGCCACCATCTTGTCGCTGCCTGGTCTGCTCGTCGCGGTGTCGTCGTTCACCAACAGCATCGCCAACGGCAACGACATCCACCTGAGCATCGGTGCAGAGATCGCCGTCCGACTGTCGTCACTCGTTGCCTCGACAGTGAGTGCGCCGATCACCGCCGGCGTCGTCGCGCTCCTCTACATCGACCGCCGCATGCGCGCGGAAGCACTCGACGTGACCCTCACGCGCGCGGCTGCGCCGCCGTCGGCGTGATTTCTGTCATCGGCCCGCCGATCACGCGGGAGGCAGCACAGGCAGCGGCTCGGCACGAGCTGTCGAAGTCGATCTACCACCGCTACGACGATCCGCTGATCGTGCGGTTCCTTCGCTGGGTCGGCCGACTCCTCGACCGCATCACCCACGACATCACGCGCTATTCGCCTGGCGGCGCGGCCGGCGCGATCGCCATCACCGCACTGATCCTCGGTCTCATCGTGCTCGCACGATGGCGGTTGGGGCCGGTGCAACGCACAGCCCGTCAAGCCGGCGAGCTTCGACTGCGATCGGCGTTGAGCGCGCACGACTACCGCGAACAAGCGCAGGCGCAGGCGGAGGTGGGCGACTGGACCGGCGCCGTCATCGCACGTATGCGCGCGATCGCGCGCGAGCTGGAACAACGAGGGGTGATCGAGCCACTACCTGGTCGCACCGCCGATGAGCTGGGGCGGGAGGTCGCGCGGGAGGCGCCCGCGCTGGCCGATGCCCTCGACCGCGCCATCCGCGTGTTTGACGACACCGTGTACGGCGAACGGTCCGCGGACCGCTCGTCGTACGAGATCCTGGTGGCGGCAGACGACGCCCTGCAACGACGCCGAGCCGTCGCGCACGCATGACGGCGCTCACGGCCGAGGCGCCGCCGGACTACCGGGCGCTCTGGCGGCGACTTCGTTTTCCGGTGATCCTCGTGCTCGTCGCGATCGGCGCCGCAGTGGTCCTCGCGATATTTGCGGACAACCCGGCAGAGCGACCGCTCGATCCCGCAGACGCATCGCCGCACGGGGCGCTCGCCTTGAGCCGGCTTGTCCGCGCGCAGGGAACAGACATCACAGCCACAGCGTCGACCGCAGGCCTGGACACGACCGGCGCGACGGTTTTCATACCGGACCCCGGTTCAGTGTCGGCGGTCGATCTGAGCCGGTTGGCCGACGCCGGCGACGTCGTCGTCGTCGGCGCGGACGATCGAGCGCTGCGTGCGTTGCGGGTCCCGGCAGAGCCGGATGTCTCGGGCCTGACCGCCACCCTGGAACCCAACTGCGGTTTCGTGCCCGCCAGCCAGGCCGGCGACATCGATTTCGACGGCCAGCTCTACTCCGACCCGTCAGATCCGAGCTGTTACCCGACGGCAGACGCCGCTGGGCTGCTCACACATCGTTCACCGGCCGGCATTGTGATTGTCTTCGGCTCGTCGACGACATTCACCAACGCTGCGCTCGCCAAGCGCGGCGACGCAGCCCTCGCGATCGGACTGCTGACGCAACATCCG
Source organism: Mycobacteriales bacterium (assembly GCA_035695245.1). Taxonomy (GTDB): domain Bacteria; phylum Actinomycetota; class Actinomycetes; order JAFAQI01; family JAFAQI01; genus DASSEQ01. The sequence goes on from DASSEQ010000235.1 coordinate 10,016, forward strand.
AGTCTCGTTTGGCTGCTGCCGAGGGCGCCCACAGAACGCGCACCGGACGCGACATCGAAGGGACTGCTCGATCTCCTGCCGTCGCGGTTGCTCTGGGCAACTGCACAGCTCGGCGTCTGCATCGTCGTCGTCGCACTCTGGCGGGCACGTCGACTCGGGCCTGTCGTCGCCGAGCCGCTGCCGGTCGTCGTGCGTGCCGTCGAAACGGTCGAAGGCCGCGCCCGGCTGATGCGCGCCGCTCGAGCCCGAGGGGACGCTGCCGAGAGCCTTCGCGAGGCAGCGAAGACCCGGTTGTGTGAGTCGCTGGCGATCGGTCCAGAAGCACCTCCAGCCGCACTGATCGAGGCCGTTGCCGTCCGCACGGCGAGAAGGACGGACGAGGTCAGGGAAATGCTTTATGGCGACGCGCCGATCGATGACAAGGCCCTGGTCGCACTGGCTACCGGCCTCGACGACCTGGAAGGTGCAGTGCGACATCCATGACTGATGAGGGGAGCTCCTGGTGAGCCCAACGGCGTCGCGACGACGCACCAGCACGCGCGCGTCCGCGGATCCGCGGTCGGCATTGACCGCGTTGCGAGACGAGGTGGGGAAGGCGGTCGTCGGCCAGGATGCCGTGGTCACCGGACTCGTCATCGCGTTGCTCTGCCGCGGGCATGTGCTGCTCGAAGGAGTGCCCGGCGTCGCCAAGACTCTGCTCGTGCGCGCGCTCGCCGCTGCACTCGACGTCGAGACCAAGCGAGTGCAGTTCACGCCGGACCTCATGCCGAGCGACGTCACCGGTTCGCTCGTTTACGACGCGCGAACCGCGCGGTTCGAGTTCCGTCCCGGCCCGGTCTTCACCAACTTGCTGCTCGCGGACGAGATCAATCGCACCCCTCCGAAGACGCAGGCAGCGCTGCTCGAAGCAATGGAGGAACGCCAGGTGTCTGTCGAGGGTGAACCCCGCGCATTGCCCGACCCGTTCATCGTGGCCGCAACCCAGAACCCGGTCGAGTACGAGGGCACCTACGCACTACCGGAGGCGCAGCTCGATCGTTTTTTGCTCAAGCTCACGGTGCCCCTCCCAGAGCGCGACGACGAAATCGCGATCCTGCGGCGCCACGACGAGGGTTTCGATCCGAGAAATCTGGCCACGGTCGGGCTGACACCGGTTGCATCAGCCGCCGACCTCGCCGCGGGGCGTGCGGAGCTGGACAGTCTGACCATCACCGATGATGTCGTCGGCTACGTCGTCGACGTCTGCCGCGCGACGAGGTCGTCGCCGTCAGTTTCGCTCGGTGTCTCACCGCGCGGCGCGACGATGCTGCTGGCGACCGCGAAGGCTTGGGCGTGGCTGTCGGGGCGCGACTACGTCACACCTGACGACGTGAAGGCGCTGGCGCGTCCGACATTGCGTCATCGCATCTCGGTGCGTCCGGAGGCGGAGCTGGACGGAGTCACGCCGGATGGCGTGCTCGACTCGGTGCTCGCGACGACGCCGGTGCCTCGGTAGCAGCTGATGGCGCTGACCGCCAGGGCGGCTTTTCTCGCGGGCCTCGGTGTGCTCGCGGTGCTGCTCGCTCCCGAGCACGGCGCGATGGTCGGATATGTCGCGGCGGCGATCGTCATGCTCTGCCTCATCGACGTCATGCTCGCGGCATCGCCGCGAGCGACCGCGATCGCCCGGAAAGGGGCGAGCACGACAAGGGTGGGCGAACCCGCCGTCGTCACGCTCACACTGGCGAACCAGTCCCGACGCCGGGCGCGCGGCTGGGTCCGCGACGCCTGGCCGCCGAGCGCAGCGGCCTCGCCCCGCGCACAGCCGGTAGCCATCGAGCCGGGCGCCCGCACGACCGTGACGACGACGCTCGTACCTACGCGGCGCGGGGCGCGTCGGGCCGCGTCGGTGACGCTTCGCTACACCGGCCCGCTCGGCTTGGCTGCCCGGCAACGCACGCGCGAGCAGCCGTGGACGCTGCAGGTGTTGCCGTCTTTCGCGAGCCGTCGCTTCCTTCCCGAGAAGCTGGCCCGACTGCGCCAGCTCGACGGCGCCGTTGTCGCCCCGGTGCGCGGACAAGGAAGCGAGTTCGACTCGCTGCGTGGCTATGTCGTCGGCGACGACCCCAGGTCGATCGACTGGCGCGCCACTGCACGCAGAAGTGACGTCGTTGTTCGCACCTGGCGGCCGGAACGCGATCGTCAGCTGGTGCTTGTGCTCGATGCCGGACGCACGTCGGCCGCGCGCGTCGGCGGCGCCCCTCGATTCGACGCGGCACTGGATGCCACGTTGCTGATGACGGCCCTCGCCCGGCATGCCGGTGACCGGGTGCAGGTGATCGCCCACGACCGGCAACTACGTGTCGACGTCGACGCGCGTAAATCCACCTCGTCGCTCAACACCGTCGTACGAGCGTTGACGTCGATCGAGCCGCAACTGGTCGAGACCGATATGCCGGCTGTGATTGCTCACGTCCTGCGGCGTGCACCGAAGCGCTCGCTTGTCGTGCTCTTCACTGCCATCGATCCGGCGGTGACCGAAGGACTGCTTCCGTCGCTCTCACCGCTGCTGCGTCGACACATCGTGCTTGTCGCCGCCGTGAGCGATCCGGCTGTTGCCCGCTTGCGGCACGATCGCGAGGACGCCGCAGCTGTCTACGCCGCCGCTGCTGCGGAGCGGGGCGATGCGCAGCGAAGAGCAGTCGCGTCCGGTCTGCGGCGCAGAGGTGTTGTCGTCACCGAAGCGCCACCCGAGGTGTTCGCCTCGCATGTCGCGGACGCCTACCTCGAGCTGAAAGCTGCCGGGCGACTGTAAGCGTCAGCCGTCGACCGGCACGGTGTCTCCGCGAAGCGACTCCTCGAGGTCGGCCGCGTTGCCCTGCGCGGCTGCCCGACGGCCAAAGATGAAGACGTAGGCCAGGAACACCGCCTCGGCGAGCAGCCCGATGGCCACGCGAAGCCAAGTCGGCAACCCGGAGGGTGTGACGAACGCCTCGATCGCGCCGGACACCGCGAGCACCACGACGAGACCGAGTGCGATCACGATCGTGCTGCGCCCTTCCTCCGCGAGCGCATCTGCCCGACGGCGAGGTCCCGGGTCGACGATCGTCCAACCGAGTCGGAGACCTGCGCCACTCGCGACGAAGACGGCCGTCAGCTCGAGGACACCGTGCGGCATGATCAAACCGAAGAACAGACTGCTCTTGCCGGCCGCAGCCATGTAGCCGCCGATGACGCCGACGTTGATGACGTTCTGCAAGAGCGCGAACAACGTGAACAGGCCGAGGGCGAGACCGCCCACGAGCACCTCGGCGGAAACCCACACGTTGTTGGTCCACACCTGACCGGCGAACTCGTGCGCGGGGTGAGCCCGGTAGTAGTCGGCGAACTGATGGTTCACGAGATCGCGCACCGCCTGCGGCGGCAGCAGTGCACGCTGCACGCCCGGATGGGTGTCGACCCACACGCCGAACGCGAGTGCGACCAGCAACGACGCGACCGCCGTCGGCACCCACCACCGCCGCGAGCGATACACCGCGGCCGGGAAGGTGACGGCGAAGAACCGAAGCACCTGTTGCCACGCCGGCGCATGCGCGCCGACCACGGCGGAGCGCGCGTTCACGACCAGCCGGGAGAGGCGCGCGACGAGCACCGGGTCGGGTGAGCGCGTCTGCACGATCGACAAGTGCGTCGCCGTACGCTGGTAGAGCGCGACCAGCTCATCGACATCAGCGCCGGTCAGGCGCGATGCACGACCCGCCCGGCGAGTGAGCTGTTCCAGGCGGGACCACTCGGCCGAGTGGAGGGTGACGAACGCATCGATGTCCATCTGACTTGGCAGACTAACGGCGTGACGAATGCCCCGCGCTACGGCGAGCCGCTGGTCACCGGCGAGGCAGTCGCCGTGGACATCCGCACGGCTGGCATCGGATCACGCGCTGTCGCCGTCGTCATCGACTTCGCTGTGCAGTTCGGCCTGGCGTTTGTGCTCGTGCTGCTCGTCGACCGGCTCGGCACGTCGATGGACAGTGCCGGCGCGGTGACCTTCGTTCTCGTCAGTTACGTCCTGCTCATCCTCGGCTATCCGGTGGGCTTCGAGACGCTGTGGCGCGGACGGACACCCGGCAAGGCGGCGCTAGGACTCCGAGTGACACGAGACGACGGCGGGCCGATTCGCTTCCGGCACGCATTTGTTCGTGGGCTCGTCGGTGTCGTCGTCGAGCGTCCGGGGCTCTTCTTCCTGCCCGCCTTGTTGTGCATGCTGATCAACAGCCGGTCGAAACGACTCGGCGATCTCGCGGCAGGCACCATCGTCGTGCAGGAACGGGTGCCGGCCCGCGTCGCGACGCCCACCGAAATGCCGCCCGCGCTCGCAGGTTGGGCCGCAACGCTGGACCTCACCCGGATCGACGATCAGCTTGCGTGGGAGGTGCGGCAGTTCCTGTCCCGGGCCGGGCAGCTGACGCCCAGCGTGCGCGACCAGCTCGCGCACCGTCTCGTTGCCGAGGTCGCCGGGCGCACGTCGCCCCCACCTCCCGGCGCACCCGGCTGGGCATACCTGTCCGCCGTACTCGCCGAGCGACGGCGTCGTGAGCTCGAGCGCGTCAGTGCGCCGACCGCACCGGCCGAGGCGGCAACCCAGCCGCCACCACCGGCATCGCCGACAACCGGGTTCGTGCCGCCGGCCTAGTAGCGGTAGCTGTCCGGCTTGAACGGTCCCTGGACCGGCACGCCGATGTAGTCGGCCTGCTCCTCGGACAGCGTGGTCAGCTTGACCCCGAGCGCGTCGAGGTGCAGGCGAGCCACCTTCTCGTCGAGGTGCTTCGGCAGCACGTAGACACCGATCGGATAGTCGTCGGTCTTCGTGAACAGCTCCACCTGCGCGATCGTCTGGTTGGTGAAGCTGTTGGACATGACGAACGACGGGTGACCGGTCGCATTGCCGAGGTTGAGCAGCCGACCTTCGGACAGCACCAGGATCGAGTGCCCGGCCTTGCCGCCGGTTGAAGGGAACTGCCACTCGTCCACCTGTGGCTTGATGTTCTTGCGTTGTACGCCGGGAGTCTTGGCGAGCCCGGCCATGTCTATCTCGTTGTCGAAGTGACCGATGTTGCCGACGATGGCGCCTTGCTTCATCCGCTGCATGTGCGCGGCGGTGATGATGTTGAAGTTGCCGGTAGCGGTCACGAAGATGTCAGCCGTCTCGACGACCTCGTCGAGCGTGGTCACCTGGAAGCCGTCCATCGCTGCCTGCAGTGCGCAGATCGGGTCGATCTCGGTGATGATGACGCGCGCGCCCTGACCGCGAAGCGACTCGGCGCAGCCTTTGCCGACATCGCCGTATCCGCAGACGACTGCCACCTTGCCGCCGATGAGGACGTCAGTGGCGCGGTTGATTCCGTCGACCAGTGAGTGCCGGCAGCCGTACTTGTTGTCGAACTTCGACTTCGTGACCGAGTCGTTGACGTTGATGGCCGGGAACAACAGCTCGCCGCGTTCGTGCATCTGGTAGAGCCTGTGCACTCCGGTGGTTGTCTCTTCGGTGACGCCCTTGATGCTGTTGGCAATGTTCGTCCACCGGGTCGGGTCTTCGGCAAGGGAGCGCTGCAGCAAGCCGAGAATCACCGCGAACTCTTCGTTGTCCGTGGTGGACGGGTCGGGCACCTGGCCGGCCTTCTCGAACTCGACGCCCTTGTGCACGAGCAGCGTCGCGTCACCGCCGTCGTCGAGGATCATGTTGGGACCACCGCCGTCGGGCCAGCGGAGCACCGACTCGGTGCAGTCCCAGTACTCCTCGAGCGTCTCGCCCTTCCAGGCGTAGACGGGCACACCCTGGGGTGCATCCACGGTGCCGTGCGGACCCACGACAACCGCGGCCGCCGCGTGGTCCTGGGTCGAAAAGATGTTGCAGGAGGCCCAGCGCACCTCAGCGCCGAGCGCCACGAGCGTCTCGATGAGCACCGCGGTCTGCACGGTCATGTGCAGCGAACCGGTGATCCGGGCGCCGCTGAGCGGCTTCGCTGCGGAGTATTCGGCCCGCATCGCCATCAGACCTGGCATCTCGTGCTCGGCAAGGGTGATCTCTTTGCGGCCGAACTCGGCCAGTGACAGGTCCGCGACCTTGAAATCCATGCCCGTCAGCGTACGGGAACGGCAAGCCTTTGCTTGAGCTCGTCGATCGCGTCGACCGGAGTCGGATCGATTCCCTGCCCGAGAGCGAGGTAGACGCTCGCGAAGTCGAGCAGCCCGACCAGTGATGCCAGGCGTTCGAAGGGCGCCGCGCCTTCCGAGCCAATGCGCGTCACGCCAACACCTCGCGCGTCGGCGAGCTCCACGGACGCGGTCGCTCGGTGCTCGTCGTCGTTGCGTTCATCGTCGAGCAGCAACAACCGGATGCGCACCGGCGGCTCGTCGTCCACGCGGTCCCGAAAGAGGTCGGCGTCCGTCGAGGCGCCGGCCAGCGCACCATCCAGCACGACGACCTGGTTGTGATGCGCTTCGGGCAGCGCTCCGGACAGCGCGGGAAGCTTCGCGTTCTCGGCCAGCTGGCAGGCGGCGCGATATGCCGCGACCGGCCCGACCTGGCCGGCTCCCCAGATGAGCGGCAGCGTGCCCCCGAGCTCGAGGGCGAGCGCCTTGCCCGGGTTGACGAACGCCTCCCGGTCGGGTCGGCACGCCTCGGCGACCTGCTCCAACCGCCGCGCGGCCTGTTCCAGATGAACGTCGTCGGCGCCGAGATCGAGCAACCGCAGCTCTCCCGCGAGCACCAGGAGGGGCGTGGCGAGTCCCCAGAGGGTCGCGCGAGGCCCCACCCGCATCTCGACCGGCACGAAGGCCGCCCGGGCGGCGAGGCACCTATCCGCGAGCGGCGAGTCGGCCGCACCGATCCCGACCAGCGGGGCTCCGCGGCGCACCGCCTCGTCGGCCGCGGAGAGCGTCTCCTCGGTGCGGCCGGAGCAGGAAACGGCGCACACGATGTCGGCCGCTCCGACCCAACCGGGCAGTCCATGGCCCCGGTGCACGACGATCGGCACGGGGCAGCGCGGCCCGGCGACTGCGACGAGGACATCGCCACTGATGCCGGACCCACCCATGCCGGCAACCACCAGTGC
>DASSEQ010000236.1:0-30345 GCA_035695245.1 Mycobacteriales bacterium
GTGGTGGGACACCTGCGACGCACTGGCACACCGAGGCGTTGGCGTCGTCGTACGCGCCCATCCGGACCTGCGCACGACGATGGACGAGTGGCTGCACGGTGACGACATGTGGCTGACCCGGGCCGCGCTGTTGCACATGGGCCGGTGGCGCGGCGACATCGATCGCGACTGGGTGTTCGCCGCCTGTCTTGCCGTGGCTGATCGAGAAGAGTTCTTCATCCGCAAAGCGATCGGATGGATCCTGCGCGACCTGGCTTCGACTGACGTCGACGCCGTCCGGGACTTTGTCAACGGCCGCGGTTCGGTGCTGTCACCGCTGTCCCGCCGCGAGGCACTGAAACGGCGGTGAGAACCGGGGTTGGGTGACCGCGTTGTCCACAGATTGCCGCAGAAACGGTTGCAACTGTTGACTTTTCGACTGATCGAACATATGTTCGGGTGATGGAGTTCGAGGCCGCCGATGAGTTCGAGAACGTTCGCGTTCTCGGCGTCGACGGCGCTCGCGAGTGGGCGGATGCGCTTGGCTCGGCCACTGCCGCCGCGCGCACGGCGATCGAGCGGATGGAGCGGATGCCGGTCGGTCCGGAGCTCGTCCAGGGCTTGATGGCGTCGAAAGAGCTGTTCTACGACACGCCACTCGCCATCCGTCGCAGCGCACTGTGGACGAAGGTGAAGTCCTTCGTCGAGGCCCAGACGATCGAAGCGCATGCGGCGGCCGCGATCAGCGTGACCGATGACGATCTGCGTCGTGCCGTCGTCATCGATACGGCCAAGCTGACGAACCAGTCAGAGCACAGCGTCGCCCGCCAGTTCACGTTGATGCAGCGCGTCGCGGAGAAATACGACGAGACCTGGGAAGCGCTCAACGCCGGGCAGATCACCTTTGGCCACCTGCTCGCGATGGACGAGGTTCTCAAGCATGCAAAGGCCGCGCCGGCCCGCGCCGTGCAAGCCAAGGTGATCGCCAAAGCAATCGAGAAGGGCTGGCAGCCGGCGCAACTCAAAGACGCCGCTCGCCACGCCCTCATCGCGATCGACCCGCTCGGAGCCGAGCAACGCGCCCGCCGCGCCAAGGAAACCGAAAGCGCAGTCTGGATGCGCAGCGAGGAAGACCAGATGGCCGTCCTCGGCGCGCGCAGTGACGCGTGGACGGCGCGGCAGATGATGGACGAGATCAACCGTCGCGCCGACCAACTGGGTCGAGACGGCGACAGCCGCACCCTCGGCCAGCGGCAGGTCGATGCACTCGCGAGTGCGCTGCTCGGCGCGCCGACACCGCTCGCGCGAACGGAAGCCGATGGCTGCGCGGACACTCCTCCGCCGCGGCAGCCGAAGCGCGCGACCGCACTGTTGATCCTGACTCTGGAAACGCTGCTCGGCGGCGACCAGCCGGCTCGACTCGTTGGCTACGGCCCAATCACGGCAGACCTCGCTCGGCGCATCGCCGCCGATGACATCGACTTCCGCCGGCTGCTGGTCGATCCGGTCACGGGCAAGCCGGTCGATCTCGGCGTCACCGCCTACCGGCCTTCCGCCGCAATGCGTCGCTATCTCGAAGCCGTCGACCGCACCTGCCGAGTTCGCGGGTGCACCACGGCGGCGGCGTTCTGTGACATCGACCATGCCCTCGAGTGGCCGGAAGGCCCGACCACTTGTGACAACTGCGGCCTGCTTTGCCGTCGCCACCACGGCGTCAAGACCAAGAAGATCTACACGTTGTACCGCGACGATGAGCGCAACGTGACGTTCGCGGGTCCGTTCGGCTTCGAATGGCAATTGGACGCGGCAAGTTACGAGGAGTTCCTCCCCGACGAAGCGGTCGCGGGCGGTTTCGGACTCGATCCGGATCCGCCACCGGACGACGTGCCGCTTCCACCCGAGCCGCCACCCGACGACGAGCTGCTTCGAGCGTCGTAGTCGTTTGGGCGATGGATCGAGATCCGCCGCCCGTGCAAGTCATTCACCGCCGTTTCAGTGCCTCGCGGCGGGACAGCGGTGACAGCACCGAACCGCGGCCGTTGACAAAGTCCCGGACGGCGTCGACGTCAGTAGAAGCCAGGTCGCGCAGGATCCATCCGATCGCTTTGCGGATGAAGAACTCTTCGCGATCAGCCACGGCAAGACAGGCGGCGAACACCCAGTCGCGATCGATGTCGCCGCGCCACCGGCCCATGTGCAACAGCGCGGCCCGAGTCAGCCACATGTCGTCACCGTGCAGCCACTCGTCCAGCGTCGTGCGCAGGTCCGGATGGGCGCGTACGACGACGCCAACGCCTCGGTGTGCCAGTGCGTCGCAGGTGTCCCACCACGGGTGGTCGGTGATCCAGCCCCCGATCGACGACACGAACGACGCGTCGGCTCGTGGTGCCCACCAGCGGACGAGGCCGCAGCCGATGTAACGGTGCTCACGCTCGGGCACGGCCCAGAGCTCGTCGACGGCGGCGACGACATCGACCTGTGCGGTCGGACGCCCGGCGACAGCCAACGCGGAGCGCTGCGCCGCCTTCTGGCCGGCCGCGTCCACGCCGAGGAAGGGGAACTGGTCCCGCATGTAGGCGGCCATCGGTGCAGCCCGGGTCGGGTCGGCGCGCTCGGCCAACGCGGCTTCGACCGCGGCCGTGAACGTCGTTGACCAGCTGGTCACGGCAGACCTCGGCTATTGCAGGTAGTGCTCGACCTCTTGCACCGGACGGGCCTGCGCTTGGTCGGGATCGTCGCCGAACTCGCGGCGAGCGCGCCGCTGCCGCAGCAGGTCCCAGCACTGGTCCAGCGACTCTTCGACGATGCGCAGGCGCTCCTGCTCCTCGTCCTCGCTCAGGTCGCCGCTTTGCCGGCGAGCCCGCAACTCGTGTTCTTCCGCGACCAAGTCGCGCACCTGGGTGAGGATGTCTGCGTCATCCATGCACAGATCGCACCACGTGTGCTCCCAGGGTTCAACCGTTGGCCGCCCTGATCAACCAGGCGGACGAGCCGAACCGGACGCCGTCAGGTGTCCGCGCCTCTTCCAGGGCCGATCGCAGCCGGGACAACGCCTCGGCTCGGTCGCTGTCGTCGAGGTCCTGCAACATTGCTCGAGCGGCGCTGGTGTTGCTCGCAAACTCGAAGGCATCGTCGACGTCGGTGCCGTAGTCCATCGGCTCCTCGATGCCGGTGAACGAGATGTCAGCGAAGCCGGCCTCGCTCAGGATCGCCCGTGTGCGATCAGTGTTGGACAGCCCGAGCGGTCCCGGGCCCTGTTCGGGCGGCAGTGGGAGGTCGCGCCCGGCGGCAAGGGCGTCACGCACGAGCCGGATCCACGGGTTGTGCGCAAGGCCCTGCCACACCAGCACCGCGAGCCGACCGCCGGGCCGAAGCGCGGACCGGATGTTGCCGAAAGCCGCGACGGGGTCGGAGAAGAACATGACGCCGAAGGTGCTGATGGCGAGATCGCGGCTGGCCGTTTCGAAGGGGTGGACCTGCGCGTCGCCGCGCTCGAAGCGCACGTTGGTCAGCCCCGCTGCCGCGGCGCGCTCCCGGGCACGCGCGAGCATCGGGCCGGAGAGGTCAACCGCGAGCACGTCGCCCGCACTTGCCCTCGCGGCGACGTCGCAGGCCGATCGGCCGTTGCCGCAGCCGATGTCCAGCGCCTGGGTCTCCGGCGGCACCGGGACGAGCTCGAGAAAGCGTGCCCACAGCAACCGCGTGGAGCCTTCGTAATGAGCGGCGTTCCGTGACCATTGCTCGCCCTCGACACCGTTCCAGGCCTCGGCCATCTCGACATTGACGATGCGCATGACCCTGCAGTCTGCCGCGTCTGACTACCCTGCGGCCATGACGCGCGAAGGGGAACTGCTCTGGGCTCCCAGCGAGGAGCGCCGCGCCTCGTCTCGGATGCGCTCCTTCGCGCAGTGGGCACAGGCGCGCACCGGACGAGCGCTCGACGACTACGACGAGCTGTTGGCCTGGTCGCTCGACGAAGTCGAGGAGTTCTGGTCCGCCTTCGCCGAGTGGTACGGCGTGAAGTGGCACCTGGATCCGAGCGCCACCGTCACCGACCTGCGCATGCCAGGCACCGAGTGGTTCGTCGGTGGTCGCCTCAACTACGCGGAGCATTTGCTCTTTCCACCGGCAGAAGTGGCTGACGACGACGTGGCCGTTGTCTTCGCCCGGGAGGACGGCGTTCGTCGTGTGATGACGTGGGCGGAGCTGCGCGCGGAGGTTGCGTCGGTCCGGCAGTGGTTCGTCGACCAAGGAGTCGATCGGGGAGACCGGATCGCGGCGCTCCTCCCCAACGCGCCCGAAGCACTCGTGGCGATGCTTGCTGCAACGTCACTCGGCGCAGTGTGGTCGTCGTGCTCCCCCGATTTCGGCCCCCGCGGAGTTGCCGACCGCTTCACCCAGATCGAGCCGACAGTGCTGCTCGCAGTCGACGGCTACGTCTACGGCGGCAAGCGGTTCGACATCACCACGACCGTGGACGCTCTGCGTGAACAGCTGCCGTCAGTGCGCGCGACCGTGCTGGTGCCCTACCTGGACCCGACGTCGACACTCCGCGGCGCCACTCCATGGTCCGATCTCCTGCAAGCATCGGGGGAGCTGTCGTTCGCTTCGATGTCGCCGGACGAGCCGTTGTACGTGCTCTACTCTTCCGGCACGACCGGACTTCCGAAGCCGATCGTGCATGGACATGGCGGCATCCTCGTCGAGCACGCGAAGCAGCTGGCGCTCCACCTCGACGTCGGTCCCGGCGATCGCTTCTTCTGGTTCTCCACCACCGGTTGGATGATGTGGAACCTCCTCGTTTCCGGACTTGCGGTCGGGTCAGCCGTGGTCTTGTACGACGGAAGCCCGGCCTTTCCTGACCCGATGGCGTTGTGGAACCTGGCCGAAGAGATTGGCATCACGGCGTTCGGCGTTTCCGCGCCTTACATCCAGTCGTGCATGAAGTCGGAGCTGCACCCCGGCAAGCAGCTGGACCTGTCTGCGATGCGCGCCGTCGGCTCGACTGGGGCGCCGTTGCCACCGGAGGGCTTTGCCTGGGTCTATGCCGAGGTCAAGGCCGACGTCATGCTCTCCTCGCTGTCCGGCGGGACCGACGTCTGCACGGCGTTCGTCGGCGGCGCCCCGTTGCTCCCCGTGCGCGCCGGCGTCATTCCGGCCCGCCTCCTGGGCTGCCGGGTCGAGGCGTTCGACGAGGAAGGCAAGCCGGTCATCGACGAGGTCGGTGAGCTGGTCATCACCGCGCCCATGCCGTCGATGCCGGTCGGCTTCTGGAACGACGCTGATGGCTCACGGCTCCGGGCCGCCTACTTCGACACCTACCCGGGCGTATGGCGGCACGGCGACTGGGTGAAGTTCAACGATGACGGGTCCTGCGTCATTTACGGTCGAAGCGACTCCACGCTCAACCGTGGCGGCGTGCGCATGGGCACCAGCGAGTTCTATCGCGTCGTGGAGGACGTGCCTGCCGTTGTCGACTCGCTCGTCATCGATACGTCCGCCGCGGGAGTCGAGGGCAAGCTGCTGCTGTTCGTCGTGCTTTCCGCGGACGCCGACGCGGCAGAAGTCGCGGCGGACCTGAAGCAACGCATCCGGACTCAGCTCTCGCCGCGTCACGTGCCGGACGAGGTGCGCGTCATTGCTGAAGTGCCGCGCACACTCAACAACAAGAAGTGCGAGGTGCCGGTCAAACGCGTCCTCGCCGGCACGCCCCTCGACAACGCCGTCAGCAACGGCGCCTTGCTCAACGCCAGTGCGATGGACGTTTTCGTGGAGATGGCCGGGCAGATCAAGACAGGCGGCGGCTGACGCGCTCGGTAGCCGCGTGCTGATCGAGCTTCGACGCATCCGCGTTGGCCACGAGCACGACCGAACCGTCGACGGCGAGCGGGATCAGTAGCCCGGCGTCGAGTCCGTCGACCGTGTCGAGCGGCAGCGTCGACAGCACGCGGCTGCCGGAGCCGACGTCATGGTGGATGGCCGCATGCCGCGCGGCGTCGCCGAGTGACGACAGCGTCCAGGAACGACCTTCGAGCGACAGCGCGACGGCTTCCGGGTCGGGAGGCGGTGCGAGCAGCGCATCCGGCTGTGGCAACACCTCGGCCATGAACGCCTCGGGTGTGCCCGGCAGGGCCTCGCCGGCGTCGCCGACCGCGGTGCCTGCGGTCCACGCGCCGAGCGCGACAATGGCGGCAAGCCAATGCTCGCCAGGCTTCAGCCGCACTGCGCTGATGTCTTCCTCGACAAGGAAGTTCGCGGTCTTTGCCGCCCAGTTCGCGGTCGTGGCGACCGAGAGCTCGACGCGCTCGCCGGTCGCGTCGTCGTACCACGTCAGCAGTGGCCGCGCCGGATCCCGACGCATGGCCGCAGCGAGTAGATCGGCGGGCGTCACGTCCGCAGGCTAGCCGTCTAACTCCTGTGACAGTTTCCTGTCGATGTTCCGATTTCGTTGCGCATGTGACTGAAGTGACGTCATCGTGAAGCCGATTGCAGTAGTGAGATTCCGCTCTTCGAACCACCGGAGCTTGCCCCTTGCGCCGCGTCCTGTCTGCCCTTGGCGTTGTCAGCGCCGTCCCCGTCCTGCTCGCAGTCCCGGTCATCTCCAAGTCGATCGCGGCGCCTCGCCCGGTGGCGCCGCACGTCACGGCCTACGCACTGGCTCCGACGCCCGCGACGCATGGCGTCACAGCCGGCGTCACCGTGACCCACACCGGGCACTACGGGTTGGTCGGCGCCACCTGGAGCAGCGGAAAGCTGGCTCCGGGCGACCAGATCCAGGTTCGGTCCAAGACCGGCTCGCGCTGGTCGTCGTGGACCGACCTGACGATGCCCGACGGCGGACCTGACGACGGCAGTCCCGACGCCCGAGCCGCTGCCGCCCGACATGTGACCAGCACAGATCCCGTCTGGGTCGGCAGCGCGGACGGCGTGCAGGCGCGGGTCATCAACGCGGCCGGGACGGCGGCGGATGCGCCGAGCGGCCTCAAGATCGTGCTCGTCGACGGCGGCAGCAGCGGCGCGGACGCGAGCCCCGGAGCACCGCAGGTGCTGGGCGGCGCCGTCGCCGAGGCGGCGGCGTCCCAGCCGACGATCTACACACGCGCGCAGTGGGGTGCCGACGAGCGGTTGCGAAGTCGCAATCCCGGTTGTGGCACCCCTGACTACGGCTCGACGATCAAGCTCGGGTTCATCCATCACACCGACACCGCCAACGGCTACTCGTCGGCATCGGTGCCGTCGATCATCCGATCGATCTACGCCTACCACGTCGAGAGCAACGGCTGGTGCGACATCGGCTACAACTTCCTCGTCGACCGCTTCGGTCGCATCTGGGAAGGCCGCTACGGCGGCATCACCAAGCCCGTGATCGGCGCGCACACCGGCGGCTTCAACACCGACACCTTCGGCGTCTCGCTGATCGGCAACTACACCTCGACCACACCGAGCTCGGCGATGCTCGGCTCGGTCGAGAAGCTGTTCGCCTGGAAGCTTGCGCCCTACTACCGCAACCCGCGCGCCAAGGCGACAACAGTGGCGGCGTCGTTCAGCGGCTCGCGTTACCGCGCCGGCACGTCGGTGACCTTCAACGTCGTCTCCGGGCATCGCGACGCCGACACGACAACCTGCCCTGGCTCTGACGCCTACGCCAAGCTCTCGTCGATCCGGTCGGGGATCGTCGCGGCGATGGGGGCGGGATTCGTCGCGCCGACGGTGAGCCCGACAAGCATTCGCATGCTCTCCGGCCAGACGATCGCGATCGACGCATCCGTCGTCGCCTCGCAGACATGGACCGCGACCGTCGCCAACGCCGCCGGCGTCGTCGTCAAGACGCTGAACGGCAACGCGTCCACCACGACCCCGCTGTCCTCGGTCTGGGACGCGACCGGGCTCGACGGGCTCCCGGTGCCGCCGGGCGTCTACACGATCACGCTCACCGGTGCCAACAGCGCCGGCAAGACCGCGCTGCCCTACAGCGCGCACGTGACAGTGACGCCGCCGGTCACCATCAGCGGTCCGGCGACCACGGCGTACGACGCAGCGACGCCGCTGTCCGGCACCGCCGCGCCCAATGCGTCGGTCACTGTCACGCTCCAGTCGGCGGCACCTGGCGCTGCTCCGCTGACCCAGACCGTGACCGCAAGTCCGTCTGGTGCTTGGCAGACGACGTTCGCGGCCGACAACGACTACACGTGGACGGCGACCAGCCAAGGATGGACGACGGCTGCGCACACCACGCGGGTGGCGCCGTTGGTGACACCGCCGACGGGCACCGTCGCACCCAACATCTTCGTTGTGCCTGGCACCACTCTCAGCCTGTCGGGGAGCGCCTTGCCCGGCACCACCGTGACCGGCCCCGGTGGGGAGACGGCGGTCGTCGACGCCACCGGCCAGTGGACCGGGCTCACCTTGACGCCTACGGCCGCAACCACGCTCGTCGTCACCGACTCGCGCGGATTGCCGTCACCGGCGCTCAACGTCTACCCGGTTGGCGCGCCGTCGGCCTCCGCTCCGTCAAGCGGCTACAGCGCGCGCTCGTTCACCGTCACCGGCAACGCCGGTTCGGCGCCGGTTGCGGTGCAGGTGTGGACGCAGCCGGCCGGCGCGACCGGCTACGGCTTGGTCAAGACCGTCACCGCAGCAAAGTCGGGCGCGTACTCGGTGACGACCACGCTCCCGACGGTGTCCGCGCCGACGCCGATTGCCTGGCGCATCGTGACCACCGGGGCGGGCACGGTCTTCGGCAGCCTCGACGGCAGCGCAACAGTGCTCCCGACGTTCGCCCCGACGGTCGCGGGTCCCGCGACCGGCTACTACCTGCATTCGATTCCAGTGAAGGGCAAGGCGGTTCCGGGCGACACCGTCACCCTCTGGACCAAGCCGACCAGCGGCGTCACCTGGCATCGGACGGCGACCTCGAAGGCGACCAGCGCCGGGACGTGGGCCTCGTCGTACGTCCTCCGTGGTGACACCTCCTGGCGCGTCACGTCCCCAAGCGGCACGTCCGCGTCGGGCAACACGCTGGTGCGTCCAACGCTTCATGTCCCGGCAACGGCCACGAAGGGCGCGACCATCAACGGATGGGGTTACGCCATCCCCGGCCAGAAGGTCGCCGTGTATCGCCGTCCGATCGGAACGACGTCGTGGCGCTACGTCGGCACCGTGACCGCCGCGAGCAGCGGACGCTGGGCCGGACACTGGCATCTGATCTACCCCATGAACGTGCAGGTGCGCTCGCACGGACAGGTCTCCGCCGTCTTCAGCATCCGCTACTCGTGAGGCGCTGGCTCTCCGGCCGCATCGGTGTCGCCGCCGCGGTCGCGATAACCGCTGCGGGCGTTCCGCTGGTGTCGATGACAGCCCCCGCCGCCGCTGTCCCGCCGACCTACTACCCCCCCGCAGACGGCGTGTTCCACCTCGCCGGCCACGGGTTCGGGCATGGGCACGGCATGTCGCAATGGGGTGCGTACGGCGGGGCCGAGTCCGGAAAGACCTACCAGCAGATCCTCGCCTGGTATTACGCGAGCCCGACCCTCGGCACCGCCGGCGGCACCATCAAGGTGCAGATCACCTCCGACGGCAAGGGCGCCGACGGCCACTACGACACAGAGGTGAAGCCGGTTTCCGGGCTGACCGCAACGGACTCGGCCGGAAACACCCTCGTGCTGCCGACGAAATCATCGTCCGGCACGGCGTACGACCTCTACCGCGCGGTTTTGCTGGCGGACGGCTCGTTCCGGGTCCAGGCGCACCTGTCGACGGGCTGGACGAGCCTCGCTCCGACCGGCACCGGCGCGACCGTCACGACCTGGACCGGCTGGGTGCGCTTCGCCGCCAGCGGCGGTGTTCTCACTCTTGTCCGTGCCGGCGGGAGCACCCAGCTCTATCGGGACTCGCTGGAGCTCGACCAGACGAGTGGCGCGAACGGCATCACCGTCAACCGCGTCACGTTGGAGCACTACCTTGCCGGCGTCGTCTCGTCGGAGATGCCGTGCAGCTGGACGCCGACGGTCAACGGCAGCAAGCGACTCGACGCGCTCGAGGCGCAGGCCGTTGCCGCCCGCAGTTATGCCGCCTGGCGACGGCAACATCCGCGCAGCTCCCAGGTCGACCTCGTCGACAGCACCAGCGACCAGGCGTACCACGGCTACTCGTCCGAGCAGAGTGCGCTCACCGCCTGCCCATGGACCAACTCCAACGGCACCAAGACCTCAGCCGAAGCCGCCGCTGTTGCCGCGACCGCCGGTCAGGTCATGGTCGACAGCAACGGCAAGCCGATCTTCGCGCAGTACTCCGCTTCCAACGGCGGCTTCGAAACGTCGGGAAGTCAGAGCTATCTGCCCAGCCGGCCTGATGCGTGGGACGGCGTGCCGACCGAGTCGTGGAGCAGCGACAGCTGGACCGACAGCTTCACCGCCGGGCAGGTGCAGGCCGCTTACCCCGGAGTCGGCTCCTTGTCGTCCATCACCGTGACCAGCCGGGAGTCGCTGTCCGGCACCGACCAGAACGGCGCGACGGTGCACGAGCAATGGGGCGGGCGCATCACCGGGCTCACGTTGACCGGCAGCGGCGGATCAGTGACCACGACGGGCGCCTCTTTTGCTTCGGCGCTCGGATTGATGAGCCCCTGGTTCACCATCGTCGTCACAAAGCCCGCCGGCCCGGGCTCGGTCGCGGCGACACCCGGCGACGCGCAAGCGACCGTTCGGTGGACGCCTCCGGCGAGCGACGGCGGTGGTGGCATTCGCGGCTACACCGTCACCGCTTCTCCGGCCATCACGCCGATCACCGTCGCCGGCACTGCGCGATCGACTGTCGTCACAGGGCTGCGCAACGACACGGCGTACGTCTTCTCGGTGGTTGCCTCCAACACCGCTGGGACCGGGCCGGCGACGTCGAGCGCACCCGTCACGCCGTCGGCGCGTGTCGTCTTCCACCCGTTGCCACCGAGACGCGTCATCGACACCCGCTCCAGCGGTGGGGCGCTCAACGCCGGGACCGCCCGCGCGGTTCGCGTGACCGGCGTCGCCGGCGTGCCGTCGAGCGGGGTGGTGGACGTCGCCCTCGATGTCGTCACCCTCGACTCCACGGCGACCAGCGGCCTCGTCGTCTATCCGCACGGTGGGCCCCGACCGCCCGACCCGCAGCTCATCTGGAAGCAAGGCGATCGGGTCAACGCGCTTGTCCCGGTGAA
Organism: Mycobacteriales bacterium; assembly: GCA_035695245.1. Classification (GTDB taxonomy): domain Bacteria; phylum Actinomycetota; class Actinomycetes; order JAFAQI01; family JAFAQI01; genus DASSEQ01. Next base: position 11,171 of record DASSEQ010000236.1, read on the forward strand.
AGTGGGGTCCAGCGGCCTCGTCGACATGCGCGTGCTCGGCGGCTCCACGCAGCTCTTCGTCGATGTCCAGGGCTACTGGACCGCAGCCAACGCCGCCGGTGACGTGCTCACCTCCGTCAAGTCCTACAAGCTCTTCGACAGCAGGTCATCCGGCAAGCCGGTCGCTGCGGGAACCGCTGTCACGTTCCCGGTTGTGGGGCGGGCCGGCGTGCCGACAGGTGCCACTGCAGTCGTCCTGCAGCTGACGGCCGCCCACCCGCAACAGCGCGACTACGTGCGCGCGTGGGGGACAGGGGCGTCTCGACCGGGTGTCTACGACTTGTACGCACCGGCAGGTCGCTACACGGACACGACCGCGGTCGTCCCGTTGACGAGCGCGGGCGGTCTGGCCGTCTCGCCCGTCTACGCCACGCATCTGGTCGTCAGCCTGCTCGGTTGGTTCACCACGAGCGCGTCACCGTCGACCGGGGTCATATCGCTCCTCACGCCGGCGACGAGGGTGTTCAAGACCACTGTTCCGGCGCACGGGACGGTGACGGTCGCGCTCGGGTTGCCATCGACTGCGGCAGCAGCACTTCTGAGCGTGACCGGCACCGGCAGCATCGGTGCACCGTTGTCGGTGTACGCCGCCGGCGTCAGCGCGCCCTCGACGGCGTCGCTGCACCTGGCCGGGACAGCTGTCGCTTCGACGGTCACGACGCCACTCGGATCGGGCAAGATCACCATTCGCAACGCCGCGGCCTCGTCCGTGCGGGTCGCCATCGACGTGTTGGCTTGGTCAGCGCGCTGACGGGCGTAGTCTGCGAGTGTCCGAATTCGTAGCGACCGCGTCTGCTTGACCGGGAAGGGAACGCACTGTGGCCCCCCGAGTGCTGGTTGACGCGACTGCCGTCCCGGCCGACCGGGGTGGCGTGGGGCGCTACGTCGACGGGTTGATCCCCGCGCTCTCCAAAGCCGGTGCCGACCTCGCTGTCGTCTGCCAGCGCGCGGATGCCGAGCGCTACCAGCGGATGGCGCCGGAAGTGGAGATCGTCGCCGGGCCGGCCGCGATCGCGCACCGTCCGGCCCGTCTCGCCTGGGAGCAGACGGGGTTGCCGCTGGTTGCCCAGCAGGTGCGGGCCGAAGTCGTGCACTCGCCGCACTACACGATGCCGCTTCGGGTCGGTCATCCGGTCGTCGTCACCATCCATGACGCGACGTTCTTCACCCAGCCCGACCAGCACACCGCAGTGAAGGGCACGTTCTTCCGGTCTGCCACGCGCACAGCGCTGCGTCGGGCAGCCCGGGTCATGGTGCCGAGCAAAGCCACTCGTGACGAGCTGGTGCGGGTCCTCGACGCCGATTCGACCAAGATCGACGTGGCCTACCACGGCGTCGACCCGGAGATCTTCCACGTGCCCACCGAAGCCGACAAAGCGCGAGTCGCCGCCCGGCTCGGCATTCGCGGTCCGTACGTCGCTTTCCTCGGCGTGCTGGAGCCGCGCAAGAACGTTCCGAACCTCATCCGTGGCTGGGCCTCGGCCGTGCATTGGCGCGACGACCCGCCGGCGCTCGTGCTGGCAGGCGGAAGCGGCTGGGACGAAGAGGTCGACGCAGCCATCGCCGACGTGCCGACACATCTGCGAGTCGTGCGCCCCGGCTATCTGCGGTTCGCCGACCTGCCGGGCTATCTCGGTGGCGCGACCGTCGTCGCGTTCCCGAGTCACGGCGAAGGCTTCGGGCTGCCGGTGCTCGAAGCGATGGCGTGCGCGGCGCCGGTGCTGACGACGCATCGCCTGTCGCTGCCCGAGGTCGGTGGCGACGCCGTCGCCTACACCGAACCCGGCGCCGAGGACATTGCCGCGGCGCTGTCCGGGCTGCTCGATGACGCGGCGCGCCGCCAGCAGCTTGCCTCGGCGGCGCTCGCCCGCGCACGTGAGTTCACCTGGGCGTCGAGTGCCGAAGCGCACCTTGCGGCATACGCCCGTGCGGCCCAGCAGGCCTGACCGCCAACCGTCGGCATCTCGTTTTCGATGCGGCACGCGCTGATCCTCGCCGGTGGGTCCGGCACCCGGCTGTGGCCGCTGTCGACCGTGGCACAGCCCAAGCAGCTGACACGGGTGCTCGCCGGGCAGAGCCTGCTGGACCTCGCCATCGCCCGCGCGCGGAGCAGCGTTGCCGAATCGCGGGTGTGGCTCGGCGTCGGCCCGGGGGTTGCCGCTGCGCTGCCGGCCGACATCCCGGTCGAGCGCGTCATCGTGGAACCAGAGGGACGCGACACGCTGGCCGCGATCGGCCTCGGCGTCGCCACCATTGCCGCCGCCGATCCTGAGGCGACGATTGCCGTCCTCACCGCCGACCACGTCATCGACCCGGTCGAGAGCTTCGCGGCGTCGCTCGCCGAGGCGTTCGATCTGGCCGAGGCTTCGCCGGACGTGTTGGTGACGTTCGGGGTGCGACCCGATCACCCGGCGACCGGCTTCGGCTATCTGGAGCTCGGGGACGCGCTCGGGCCGGCCGGGGCGCGCCGCGTTGTGCGGTTCCGCGAAAAGCCCGACGCTACGACGGCCGCGGACTTCGTGGCCGCTGGTGCGGAGCGCTACCTGTGGAACAGCGGGATGTTCGTGTGGTCCGCGGAGACGTTTCTGCGGGCACTTGACCATTACTGCGCCGACGAGGCACCGGTGCTGCGCGCCCTCGGGGCGGCCTATGGCTCCAGCGATTTCGAGGCCGCAGCCGCGAGACTGTGGGCACCGCTGCCGAAACGCAGCGTCGACTATGCCGTCATGGAGCCGGCGTCGACGTCCGCCGAGTTCACGGTCGCCGCAATCCCGCTGTCCAGCCGATGGCTCGATGTCGGCTCGTGGCCGGCACTCGGTGACGCCCTCGGTCGCGACACGGATGGCAACGCGATCTCCGGCCGCGCTCTCGCCATGGATGCCGACAACTGTGTCGTGGTCTCGACCGACGACCGGCTGGTCGCCGTCCTGGGCGCGGACGGCCTCGTCGTCGTGTCGACTCCACAGGCGGTGCTGGTGATGCCGGCCGACGCGGCGCAGCGGGTCAAGGAGCTGCACGCAACCGTCGCGGAGACGGCACCAGACCTCGCCTGACGACTACTTCTTGGTGCCCGTGGTCGTCGGGCTCGGCGATCCGCTGCTGCTGCTCGACGCCGACGGCGCCGGGCTCGATGCCGGCAGCACTTCAGCCGGGTAGTTGTCAGCACCCGTGATCATGCCGAGGCCGGCTTCGGGGGCGATCGACGCGTTGAGATGCTGCGAGTAGAACGTGCCGATCACCGACTGCGACACGGAGTCGCAGCGGTCCGTGCGACCCCATGACGTCAGCACCACATGCTTGTTCGACGGCAGATCGCCCTGCCACCAGCCGACGACGTAGAGCCGGCTGAAGTTGGGCAGCTGTGTCATCGACTGCAGCTGCGCGACCTGGCTCGCCGGCAGCTTGCTGTCGTACCAGACGACGACGTAGCCGTGTTCCAGGTTGTGCACTGCGCGCTCCGGGCGCGGCTTCTGCGAAATCGGGTAGAAGCGTGAGGTGTCCGGGAGCGTCACCGGGTTGTGCCGCCCGCCGCTCGGCGGGATCGGCGGTGTGCCACCGCGGGTGTCGCCGTACTTTTCCTTCGAGTAGTCGATCGGCTGGGTGACGTGAAGCGCCTGAGCCGAGACCGGGTCGTTGTGCACACCCGTGCACCCGGCGGCGAGCTCTGCCTTCGTGGGTGCGGCCTGGTAGCCGGCCTTGCTCTTTCGTTTTGCCGCCTGGTCGTGCTCGTACGCCGGGATCACCGCGCCCGCGATCAGGCCAAGTGCGATGACGATTCCGGTGCCGATGAACAAGTAGTTCTTGCGCCGCTCCGCGGCGCGCTGCTGTCGGCGCAGTTCCTCGAGCCGCGCGCGACGGTCCTTGTTGGCCCGCCTCGCGTCGTTGCGTCGCGCAGAGCTTTTCGGCACGGAAGATCTCCCGGTCGGCGATTGGTCCCGCCGAGTCTAGGTTCCCGGCCTGATTGCCCCGGCATGATGTCTGAGTGACGTCGCCGCCGGTGGAGCTCGCCTACCATCCGGCAGCCCCGGTTTCGCTGGCACTTTCGCTGTTGCCGCTGCAGCGTGGACCGGGCGACCCAACGCTTCGACACACGGCCGACGGCGCCTGGTGGCGCACCGCCTTGACGCCGGCCGGTGCCACGACCCTGCGCCTGGTGTCCGAAGGCGAAGGGATCAAGGCGACTGCGTGGGGCGACGGAACGGAGTGGATGCTCGCCCAGCTCCCCACGCTGCTCGGTGCCGACGACGACCCGACCGGCTTCGTTGCGCATCACGAACTCGTGCGTTCCGTGTGGCGTCGGCTTCGGCAGCTGCGCCTCGGCGGCACCGGCTTGGTCTTCGAGCAGCTGGTGCCCGCGGTCATCGAGCAGCGGGTGACCGGACACGAGGCTCGCGCGTCGTTCCGGCACCTGGTGCGCCGCTTCGGTGCGGTGCCGCCAGGCCCCGCCCCGGCTGGAATGCGCATCCTGCCCGCGCCGCAGGTGTGGCGACGGATCCCCTCGTGGGAGTGGCATCGTGCCAACGTCGACCCCGGCCGCTCGCGCACGATCGTCGCCGCCGCCGCGGTCGCTCACCGCCTGGAGGAGTCGCTGTCCCTTCCGCGCGACGTGCGACTGCGCCGGTTGCGCGCGATCCCGGGCGTCGGTGCATGGACCGCCGCGGAGGTCGCCCAGCGGGCCTGGGGCGATGCCGACGAAGTCTCGGTCGGCGACTACCACCTGCCTGCCCTTGTCGGCTGGGCTCTCGTCGGCCGTCCCGTCGATGACGACGGCATGCTCGAGCTGTTGGCGCCGTACGCCGGTCACCGTCAGCGCGCTGTGCGTCTCATCGAGATGTCCGGCGTGCGCAAGCCGTCGTTCGGCCCGCGCATGCCGGTCGGGGACATCCGCGCCATCTGAGGGGCGGGTCAGTCGAGTGCGATGACCGCGACGGTCTCGCCGTCACCACCGAGCCAGCGGGCTGCCACGCCGTTTTGCGCCAACGCGAGCAACAGGTTGCCGATCGCAGCACCGACACCGAGCAGGACCGCATCGGTGCGATCGCCGGTGAGACGGACGACGATGCGTTCGTCCTCGACGTCGAACCGCCATGGCCGGTCTTCGACCGGAGTCGCGCCCGCCATTGCCGCCGCGACGGGGTCGTTGCTCGGCTCGATGCCGGTCAACGCGAAAAGTCCGGCTCGCATGGCCTCACGCGTTCCCAGGCGGAACATGTCCTCCTCGGCAGCGCGGACGATCGACGATGCCGGCGGCGCATCGGCATGCACGTGGTGCGCGAGTCCGCGCACGACGGCGACCGGCACTCCATCGAGCTTGCCCTTGACGAGCTCGGCCGCGGCGGCGATCTCGTCGACGACCGCGGTGACCGTCATCTCGAGGGTGTGGCCGTGCTCGTCGACGCGGCCGCGGAAGTCGTCGAGGGCGCGCACTCCTGCACTGCCGATCGCGACGTCGACGAGGCCGTTGCGCCAGGGGCGACCGAACGTGTCGGTCACGACCACTCCGACATCGACACCGAGCCGCGACTGCAAGCCGTCCCGGATGGACTTCGCCGAGGCATCCGGATCGACCGGCAGCAAGGCGACCTGGCCCGCCGGCACGTTGCTCGCGTCGATCCCCGCGGCCGCCAACACGAATCCGTGCCGCGTCTGCACGATGCGTGTGTCGCCGCGTTGCGCGACCAGCCGAACGGACTCTGCGTCAATGGCGCGCTCGCGATCGCTCGCGATCAGCCGACCTTCCGACTTGCTCACAACCTTGCTTGTGACGACGACGATGTCGCCGGTTTGCAGCATCGGCTCGGCGGTGGCGATGAGCTCGGCGAGGTCGTCGTCCGCGTGCACCTCGCCGATGCCGTCGACTCCCCAGACCTCGAAGCGTGCGGTCACTGGTGCAGCCCACCCGCGAGATCGAGCGCTTCTTGCGCGATGCGCATCGTCGCGTCGACATCCGTCATCCATAGCGGCACGGCACGGCAGTCGATGCCAAGCGCTCGGACCCGTTCGCCCGAGGCGGCATCGACCTCGTCGACAAGCCAACCGTCGAGCACGCCGCCGTCCCGTCGAGATCCGTAATGCTCGGCGACGGCGTATGCCGATGTCTCCACCCCGATGGCCGCGAGACATGCATCCGCCATCCCACGCACGGGGGCGTCGCCGATGATCGGCGAAACGCCGACCACCGGTGCGCGAGTGCTGCGAACCGCGTCGGCGATGGCCGGGATCCGCAGGATCGCGCCGATGCTGACGACGGGATTGCTCGGAGGGAAGAGCACGACGTCGCAGGAGTCGATCGCATCGATCACTCCGAGGGAGGGCTTTGCTGTATCCGCTCCGACCAGGTCGAAACGCCGTGCCGGCACGCCGGCGTGCAGCGCTACCCACCATTCCTGGAAGTGCACGCGGCGGCCGTCCACCAGCTCGACATGCATCTCCACACCGTCATCCGTGGACGGCAACAACGTGACGCCCGGTTGCCACCGCTCGCACAGCTCTTCGGTGACCTGCAACAACGTGGCGCCTTCACGCAGGCGCATCGTGCGAAGAACGTGGGTCGCGAGGTCGAGGTCGCCGAGTCCGAACCAGGCTGGTTCGACGCCGTAGGCACTGAGCTCGTGCTTGACCCGGAACGACTCTTCCTCGCGACCCCACCCGCGTTCGGCCGAGATGCCGCCGCCGAGCGTGTACATCACGGTGTCGAGGTCAGGGCAGATCCGCAGTCCGAACATCGTGATGTCGTCGCCGTTGTTGCCGATCACGGTGATCTCGTGCCCGAGCGCACGCAATCCGAGCAGGAACCGGGAGCCCCCGATGCCTCCGGCCAGCACTGTGACGCGCACGGGACGTAGGGTCGCATGTCATGGCAGACAGTGCGCTGCGTCGTGCGCTTGCCCGCGCAGACGCGGGCAAGTCACTCGACCACAGCGAGGCCGAGGTGCTCCTGCGCGCCCGCGGCCAGGACCTCGAGGTCCTGTGCGGAGTTGCCGGCCGAGTGCGCGACGCCGGCCTCGCGGCCGCCGGGCGCCCGGGCACCGTCACCTACAGCCGCAAGGTCTTTATCCCGCTGACGCGGCTGTGCCAAGACCGTTGCCACTACTGCACGTTTGCGACGACGCCGGGGCAGGTCGACGCGGCGTACCTCTCGCTCGAAGAGGTCGTGGCCATCGCCCGGAAGGGCGCCGCGCTGGGCTGCAAGGAGGCCCTGTTCACCCTCGGCGACCGGCCGGAGGCGCGCTGGACCCAGGCAGCGGACTGGCTGACGGAGGCCGGCTACGACTCGACGCTCGGCTACGTCCGTGCCGCCGCGATCACCGTGCTCGAAGAAACCGGCCTGCTGCCGCATCTCAACCCCGGGATCATGACCTGGCAGGAGCTGCAACGGCTCAAGCCGGTCGCGCCGTCGATGGGTCTCATGCTCGAGACGACTGCTGACGTCGCCGCCCATCGCGGAAGCCCGGACAAGGTGCCGGCGGTCCGGTTGCGATGCCTGGAGGACGCCGGTCGGTCCAACATCGCGTTCACCACCGGAATCCTCGTCGGCATCGGGGAGACACCGGCTGATCGCGTCGAATCGCTCTTCGCTCTGCGCGGCCTGGCCCGCCAATACCGGCACATCCAGGAAGTCATCGTCCAGAACTTTCGCGCCAAGCCCGACACCGCGATGCGCAATGTCGAGGACTGCGACTTCGAGGAGTTCCTGGCCACCGTCGCAGTCGCCAGGTTGGTCCTCGGACCGGCGATGCGGGTGCAGGCGCCACCGAACCTGGTCGACTTCGACGAGTGCCGCCGACTGCTCGGTGCCGGCGTGGACGACTGGGGTGGGGTCTCGCCGCTGACCCCGGATCATGTGAACCCGGAACGCCCGTGGCCGCATCTCGATGACCTGGCCAAGGTTTCGGCCGAGTGCGGCTTCGCGCTCACCGAGCGCCTGACCGCCCATCCTCCGTATCTCGACGAGCCGTGGCTCGACCCGAGGCTGCGTCCGCACGTCGCCGCCCTGCGCGACGAGCGAGGGCTCGCCCGGCCGGACGCCCTTGTCCAAGGACAACCGTGGCAGGAGCCGGACGGAGGCTGGGTCGATGCAGGTCGCACCGACCTGCATGCCGCCATCGACGAGGAAGGGCGCCGCACGACGGCGCGCTCGGATTTCGACGTCGCGTACGGCGACTGGTCGGCGCTGCAGGTGAGCGAGGCGGCCCGCACGCGCGGAAGCGCCGCACCTGCCGCAGTGCCGACGCAGCGACTGCGTCCGGAGTTCGTCGGCGCGTTGTCGCGCGCGGAGCGTGATCCGGGCTCGCTCACCGATGCGGACGCGCTGACGTTGTTCGACGCTGCTGCGGGCGCGGAGGTGGAAGCACTGGCCCGCCTCGCCGACGACCTTCGTCGCGACGCGGTCGGTGACGACGTCACCTACGTCATCAACCGCAACATCAACTTCACCAACGTCTGTTACACCGGCTGCCGGTTCTGCGCGTTCGCCCAACGTCGCTCAGACGCCGATGCCTACACGTTGTCGATCGAGCAGGTCGGCGATCGGGTCGACGAAGCAGCATCAGTCGGCGCGACCGAGGTGTGCATGCAAGGCGGCATCCATCCCGACCTCCCGGGCACCGCCTACTTCGACCTCGCGCGAGAGGTCAAGCGACGCCAACCCAGCATGCACGTGCACGCCTTCAGTCCGATGGAGGTTGTCAACGGTGCCGCGCGTTGCAACCTGTCCGTCGCGGACTGGCTCAGCGCGGCCAAAGAGTCCGGCGTCGACTCACTGCCGGGGACGGCGGCGGAGATCCTCGACGATGACGTGCGGTGGCTGTTGACCAAGGGCAAGCTGCCAACCGCGACCTGGATCGAAGTCGTCACCACGGCGCACCGGCTTGGCATCCCGACGACGGCCACGATGATGTACGGCCACGTGGACACGCCCGAGCACTGGCTCGCGCACCTGCGGCTGCTCGCGCACATCCAGGACGAGTCCGGCGGGTTCACCGAGTTCGTGCCGCTGCCGTTCGTGCACCTCAATGCGCCGCTCTACCTTGCCGGACTCGCCCGTCCCGGACCGACGCTGCTGGAGAACCGGGTGGTGCATGCAATGGCGCGCCTGCTTCTCCACGGACGCGTCCACAACATCCAGTGCTCCTGGGTCAAGCTGGGCACCGAGGGCACCGCGTTGATGTTGCGTGGTGGCGCGAACGATCTCGGCGGCACCTTGATGGAAGAGACGATCAGCCGGATGGCGGGCAGCGCCCACGGTTCACGGCGCTCACCCGACGAGCTACAGGCAATCGCCGCAGCAGCTGGTCGGCCGGCGCGACAACGCACGACGTTGTACGGCGAGATTCCGGTCGGCGCGCCCAGTCCGGCGTAGGGTCCGCCTGCACAACCTCACACGCAGGGGGAGCTTGTGGACGGCGACGCACGAGAGCCGGCGCTACTGCGACGGATCGAAGAACTCGCGGCGCGAGCGGCGCAGGATGAGCCCGGTCCGCCGGAAGGGCCGGTGCTTGCGGCCGCGCTGACGGGCCTGCGAGCAGAGTTGGGGGGCTTGCGCGCCGAGATCGGCACGCTGCGCGCCGACCTCGCGGCGGTGCGCTCCGGCGTCGACGCGAGCAACGGTCGGCTGACGAGTGCGCTCAGCGCCGCGCGGTCCGAGAGCGAAGACCTGGCCCGCCGCCACGACGAGCTGCGGGAGAAGGTGGGAGACCTCGCCGACACGATGGACGACGTACGCAGTCTCCTGCCGGATCTGCGCGTTGTCCTCGCCGAGCAGCCCGGCGCCGCCGGCGCCGTCCAGTCGGCGCTGACCAGGTTGGCCGAAGACGTCGACGACAAGGTCGAGACGCTTAGTGCCGACCTTCGGCGCACCCTGACCGCCGGGCTGACGCAGGCTTCCGCCGGCAGCCGCGCCGCCGAGACTGCATGGACCGAGGTGCGTGCGACGTTCGAGGAGCGGCTCGCCGCAGTCGAGGACACGTTGGACGGGCTGGCGGAAGGCCTCGAAGCGCAGACCCGCGACAGCATCGGCGCGGCTACGGAGCGAATCGCACGGGTCGACGCAAAGCTCGAACACGTCGTCGCCGATGCGACGGAAGCACAACAGCAATGGGCGAGCGATATCCGTGCGGCGCTTGCGGACGTCGCCGGAGCACTCGACCGCAGCCTCGGCTCACTGGGGGAGTCGTTGACCACCGCGGTGCAGTCCAGCCGGGAGGCGGAGCGCAGCCATCTCGAACAGATCGTCGCCGACCTGCAGAGCGCAATGACAGTGAGCCGCGATTCGAATGCCGGCGCCGTCGCCGACCTGCGCGGCTTCCTCGACGGATTCCAGACCAACACCGAACGACGGCTCGAAGAAGTGCGCGCAGTGCTCGCCGACGGCATGAGCGAGGCGCGAGAGGGGCTGGTCACGGAACTGAGCTCCACGATCCACTCGCTCGAGACGGCCAACAGTGCCTCCGCGCGCCTTGTCGAGGAAGAAGTCACGTCGCTGCGGAGCGACTTGGCGGACGCCCTGGAAGAGGTGCGCGATCGCATCAGCACGATGGTCGCCAAAGCCCAGGAAGCAATCGCAGCCTCGGTCGACGAACAACGATCCACCTTTGACGAAACCGTGCGTGGCCTTCGTAGCGACGTTCTCGACCGCGTCGAGGAGTCGACCGCAACGGTGAGCACGGGTCTCGACGAGTTGCGCGGTGGTGTCGTGACGGCATCGCGCGCCGGTGACCAAACAGTCTCGCGCGTCAACGAGTTCGCCACGACGCTGCAGAGTCTCGACGCAACTGTCGCAGAGATGCATGCGGACTGGGAGCGCCGCACAGACGCGGCGATAGAGCTCGTGGCGAACGCCGGGCATGCTGCGGTTGACGAGTTCCGGCAGGAGATCCGCGATCTCGTTTCTGACCTCAAGCGCGCGGTGCATGACAGTGCCGAATCGGTCGACGAGTCGGGCGATGTGATCACAGGAGCGACTGGGCGTCTCGTTGCCGCGGGCGAAGCCCTGCTTGCCTATCTTGCTCGGCGCGACCAGCTACTCGAGCAGGAGCGCGACCGCGTCCTGCACGAGATGCTCGACGAGTTCGGCCAAGGTCTGTCGGCGAAGGAACGCCGCTCCTTGTCCGCGCGCGTCGGCGAGGCACTCGACCGGCGCCGTGACGCCCGCGACGCTGATCGCTACCGCAGCCAGAACTCCGGCGAAGCCCCGCTCGAGATACCGGAGCCGCCGCCGGACCTGGCCGCGCTCGTGGCTCCGCCCGCCCCGGTTGCACCATCGACGAAGACGACGCCGGCGAAGAAAGCCCCCGCGAAGAAGGCAGCCGCGAAGACAACGCCGGCGAAGAAAGCCCCCGGGAAGAAGGCACCGGCAGCGAAGTCTGCGGCAAAGAAGACACCCGCGACGAAGGGCACCGTCAGCCCCACGAAGCCGGCAGTTGCGAAGAAGACGACCAGTCCGGCCAAAACCGCCGCCAAACAGGCGCCGGAACCTCCGGTTGGCGAGCGCCCAATGTCACCGGAAGGGCTCAATACCACCGAACCCCTTGACGACGAGGGTACGACGCGCGTGTAATTTCACGCGTGTGCTTCCCTCTGCGCTGCACGACCGTGTGGCCAGGCCACCCCGCTTTGCGCACACGCGTGCGCGCGACCGAGGAGGCGTCGTGACGGAGCAGAGCTTCTTGCTCGACGAAGACACGCCGGAGACCCTGCCCTGGCAGGAGGAAGCCCTCTGCGCGCAAACCGACCCGGAGGCCTTCTTCCCGGAGAAGGGCGGCTCGACCCGGGAGGCGAAACGCGTGTGCGGGCGCTGCGCTGTGCGTGCGGACTGCCTCGAGTACGCCCTCGGGCACGATGAGCGCTTCGGCATCTGGGGCGGGCTCTCCGAGCGCGAGCGGCGACGGCTCAAGCGCCGGGCCGGCTGATCCGGGCGGCTCATCCGGACGGTTGAGCCCCCCGGTGTCGTAGTCTGTCCCGCGTCCTCCGGGGCTGCGACCGGCCCCGACTCGCGCGGCAGTCGCCGCCCCGCATCACCCCCCAGCGTCGCCCCCGTCATGCCCCCCAAGAATCGTCGCCCCCGACTGCCCCGACAGTCCGTCACGGCTGTCCTCGTCAGCCACGACGGCGCCAAGTGGCTTCCCGACTGCCTCGCGGCGCTCGCCGGTCAGACCCGACCACCGCATCGCGTTGTCGCGGTGGACACCGGGAGCAGGGACAACTCGGTCGAGCTGCTGACCGACTCGCTGGGCGAGGCCGGCGTGATCACCCAGCCGCGGGACACGAGTTTCGGCGAAGCGGTCGCCGCCGGACTCGCCTGCGATGCGGCAGCGGCGGCGGATGCCGATCCCGATGTCACCGAGTGGTTGTGGCTGTTGCACGACGACTGCGCCCCGGACCGCAATGCTCTCGAGCAGCTGCTGGATCGGGCAGCCGAGTCGTCGTCGGTGGACGTCGTCGGCCCGAAGGTTCTCAGCTGGGACCGACGCGTGCTGAGCGAGGTCGGGGTCACCATCGACTCGTCCGGACATCGGGAAACGGGCTTGGAGCGACGAGAGCTCGACCAGGGACAGCACGACCACGTCGGCGACGTTCTCGCCGTCAGCACGGCCGGGATGCTGGTGCGCAGGTCGGTGTGGGAGTCCCTCGGCGGCCTCGATCGCTTGTGGGCGCTCGCCGGTGACGACGTCGACTTCGGGTGGCGCGTCAACGCCTCCGGGGGTCGCGTTGTCGTCGCTTCGCAGGCAGTTGTCCGGCATGCACGAGCGTTGGAGTCCGGTCAGCGCCGAGCCGACGCGATCGTGGCGACGTACGGCGCCGCAGCGCGCGGTCATGGCATGGGTGTTGTCCTCGCCAACACGTCGCCGTGGCTGGTGCTGCCATTGGCGTTGCGCCTCACCGTCGAGACCTTGCTACGTGCGCTTGGCGCGTTGCTCGTGCTGCGTTCCCCGCGGCGCAGTCGTGATGAGCTGGTGGGCCTCGGCATCCTCGCTGCCGCCGTTCCGCGACTCCTGACAGCACGACGACAGCGCGCACGAACGCGGCAGCGAAGGCATCGTGACATCCACGGGTTGCTCGCGCCGGCGAGCTTGCGCTGGCGACGCGCGGGCGACGCGATCACCGGTTTGTTCGGCGGCCGAGCGGCGGTCGACGAGCGCCAGCGCCGGCGCGCGCCGGTCGAGACCGGTCCCGTGTCGGACGAAGCAGAGTCGCTGACCACTGACGACCTGGGCGTGCTTGCTCGTTTCGTGACCAGACCCGGTGTCGTTCTCGCTCTTGCGCTGACCGCGTATGCACTCGTTGCCGAGCGGCATCTGCTCGGCGGCACTTTGCACGGCGGGCGCTTGTTGCCGGCCGGCGGCGGGGCAAGCGACCTGTGGTCGCAGTATGTGTCGACCTGGCACTCGGTCGAGCTCGGCAGCACCACCTCGGCGCCACCGGTGCTTGCACTGCTCGCGTTGGTTGCCACCATCTGTTTCGGCAAGCTCTGGTTGGCCGTCGACATCCTGCTGCTCGGCGCGGTCCCGCTTGCCGGCATCAGTGCATATCTGTCCAGCCGTGGTCTCAGCCGACGCGTTCCGTTGCGCATCTGGGCATCCGTTGGCTACGCACTGCTCCCACCCTTGACCGGCGCGGTCGCCGGCGGGCGCATCGACGTCGCTCTGGCGGCGATCCTGCTGCCGCCCGCGGCGCGAGTGGCAGCCGCGTCGCTGGCGCGCTCTTCTGAAGCAGGCGCGTTCACCCGGGCGATCGGTGCCGGAGTGCTGCTCACCCTCGCCGTCGCCGCGGTGCCGATGCTGTGGTTTGCGGCCGCTGCAACTGTGCTGCTCGCGGCGTTCGTGTGCTTCGGTCGGTCGGGTTTGCTGCGTCGGGTGCCGGTCGCTGTGGTCGTTGCGGTGGTTCCTGTGGTGCTGCTGTTGCCGCTGACGGTGCGAGCGGTCTCGCATCCGAGCGCGATGCTCGTCGGTGCCGGCCTTCCGGACACCAACGCATCGCGGCGCGGGTTGACTGCGGCTCAACTGCTGCTGCTGCACCCTGGTGGCCCTGCGCTGCCACCACTGTGGGTCTGGGCGCCGATCGTGCTGGCCGCCATCGTGGGCATGGCGACATCACGACGCATGGTCCGCGGCGGGGTCGTTGTGTGCGTCGTCGGGCTTGCCGCTGCACTCGGCATCTCGCGACTGACCCCGCACGGAGTCGTTGCCGACAGCCGCTACTGGGTGGGCTCTCTTCTCATCGCCGCCGGCGCTGGGGCGCTGGTGGCGGCGACGGCAGCGGCGGACAGGGCGCCGGACGCGCTGCGTCGCGTCGCGTTCGGCTGGCGCCAGGCCGGCGTCGCCCTGATCGTCCTGGCTGCGGTCGCCGGCACCGCCACGATGGCGGTTGCCTGGCTGGTGCGTGGCGCCGATCGACCGCTGACCGACTCGAGCCCTCAAGTCCTCCCGATCTTCGCCCAGGCCGAAGCTGCGGCGGCCACCTCCCCGCGCACCCTTCTGCTGCGGTCGCAGAACTCGGTCGTCCACTACGCACTGCTCCGCTCGCCCTCCGGCCTCACGCTCGGCGACGCGGACGTCGCCGCATCCGGCACCGACCATCGCAGAGCCCGGCGACTGCTGGCCGCCGCGGTCGCGGACGCCGCCGCTGGCCGCGCACGCGCCGCGGGGGAGCTTGCTGAGTTCGGCATCAGTCTGGTGGTGGTGCCCGACGACAACGCCGGAGCGCTTCGCAACGTCGCTGCCGTCGACGGCCTGGCGCGGGTGCCGGCCACCACGACGACCGTCTATCGCGCTGCACTCGACAGTGGTGAGCTCATCGTCTTGTCGGGCGCGGATGCAAGATCCGCGACGCACGGTGCCGCGCTCTCGACCACGTCACACCCGAAGCCTCTGACCGCCACGCCCGGCTCCGCGCGCACCAACATCGCCGCGGCATCAACAGAGCGCCTGCTCGTGCTCGCCGAACCCGCATCCTCGGCTTGGCATGCGCAGCTCTCCGGCCAACGCCTGCCGGCGACAACGGCGTACGGCTGGGCCCAGGCCTGGCGGCTTCCGGTCGGCTCGCACGGTTCGCTCGTCGTACGGCGTTCCGACAGCGACGGCACCCCGTTGCTGATCGCGCAACTCGTTCTCGTCATCGTGGCCATTGCCTTGTCGATTCCGGTGCGCGGAGGCTCGCGATGAGGGCAGCATTCCTGCGTTTGCTGCTCGGCGTCAGCGCCGTCGGCGCCGTTGTCGCTGCCGCACTCGTGGTGCAACCTGTTGCGAAGGCGGCTCGCCCGCCGCATGCCGGAGTGGCGCCGGTGCGTTCAGCCGCGGTCGTGTGTCCCAGCGTCACCGGCGGTTCGGGCGGGGGCAGCACGGACATGACGGTCGCCACCTTGGGACCGAGCAAGGGGCTGCGGGCGAGCTATTCGCCGTTGCTCCCGACAAAGGGCAGTGCCCACTCGCTCTCGGTGAATCCGCGCGCCGTCGTGCACCAGACAACGCCGTACGCCGCGGTGTCCGTGCAGGCGAGCGGCGACGGCGCCGGCGAGCTGGCAGTCACCCAGGAAGCACTCACGCCGACCGGCATTCACCGTGCTCTGACCGACCTCGCGTGCGCGCCCGCGAACACCGATTGGTGGTTTGCCGGTGCCGACGGACGGGTCGGTGTCACCGACGTTCTCGTGCTGTCGAACCCGACGGACCAGCCGGCCAACGTCGCGCTGTCGCTGTGGTCGGTCCGGGGACCACTCAACCCGCCCGGCACCAGCGGAATCATCGTGCCGCCGCACACCGCACAGCTGCGTCAGGTCGCGAACCTCGCGCCGGACGTGCCGGGCATCACCATCCACGTGCACGCGAACAGCGGCAGCATCGCCGCGGCGCTGCTCGACCAGCACACCAGCGGCATCCACCCCGTCGGGGTCGACTGGATACCGCCGACGGTGTCGCCCGCTGTCTCCTCGGTGGTGACCGGGTTCGTCTCCGGTGCCGCGCTCGACTGGCTCGAGCTCACGAATCCGGGTGACCGCGACACGACCGTGACCCTGCGGGTCGTCACGCCCACGCGCAACTTCCAGCCGGCCGGACATCAGTCGGTGGTCGTGGCTGCCGGCCACACCGTCACCGTCGACCTCGCCGGCGCGATCGCCGGTGAGACCGCGGCGGTCGTGACGTCGAGCGACGCACCGATCGTGAGCGAAGGCATGACGCTGCTTCGCCCCACAACCGGCTTCAGCGAGTTGGCCTGGCTCGCGGCGCAGGTGCCGCTGCATTCGCCGGCCGGGATTGCCGCCAACGCCCCGCCGTTCGGCCAGCAGTCCAGCCTGGTGCTTGCCGCTCCATCCGGTGCAGCAGACGTGCGGGTCAGCACGCCGGGCGGCGCGAGCGCCAACGTGCACGTCTCGGCCGGCCGGCTGGCCGTGACCGACTTGACGTCGCTGTTGCACGCAGGACCATCTGGCGTCGGGGCGATCTTGCTCACGCCGCTGCGCGGAGGCCCCGTCTACGTCGTACGGATCCTGCACGCGCTGGGTGCGCACGGACCGCTGCTGACCGCGGAGGCACCCACGGTGTTCCCGCTGCCGATCACCCTTCCGGCGGTCGAGGCCGACCTGTCCGCTGGCACGCGCTAGCGCTGCTCACTCGTCCGGCGGGAACCCTTCCGGGTCGACGTCGTGCGGGTCCATCCCGAGGAAGTGCGCGACTTCCTCGACCACGATGTCGTGCACCAGGTCCTCGAGGTCCTCGCGGTCGATGGCCCGAAGCTCCAGCGGGCGCCGGTAGATGACGACCCGAGCCCGGCGGCCCGCCGCCGGCGGGAACAGCCGCGCGAGGGGCACGCCGGCAGAGGCGATCTCGTCCTCGAACGGGCCGCCCACCTCGGCGGGGGGCACCTCCTCGACGGCGAAGTCGAGGCTGCCGAGCCGCTCGCGCCATCGGCGTTCCACATGCTCGACCGCGTCCAGCACGATCTCGTCGAAGCGCTCGGTCGGGGTCTGCCGGAGCGGCACGTGCGGCGGCATGAGCGGCCCGCGCGCGCCGCGACCATGACGGTCGCGGTGTCGTCGTCCGGCGGCGCCCACGACAGGCAGCGTAGGCGTGTCGATCTGGCTCAGCGGCTTGTTGCCAGGTACCTTCGCCGCCGTGAGTCCTTTGCGCCGCTGCTCACGCACCGCGTGCGGGCGCGCCGCCGTGGCCACGCTCACCTACATCTACGCCGACTCGACGGCGGTCGTCGGCCCACTGGCGACTTACGCCGAGCCACACTCCTACGACCTCTGCGAGGAGCACGCGGCCAAGCTGACCGCCCCTCGCGGCTGGGAGGTGGTCCGTCTCGACGTCGACGCGGCAGCGGCCGCCCCGAGCGTCGACGACCTCGAGGCGTTGGCGAACGCCGTACGGGAAGCAGCCCGGCCGGCGCCGCCCCCACCGCCGCCGACCGGCACGGGTCGGCGCGGGCATCTCCGCGTCTTGCGGTCAGACTCCTAGCGCCGGCTAAGAGCGTCCGTTTTGACCTGAAATCTCCCGACGCTCAAGGAAATCGGAATCGGTGCCGAGACCGTAGAGGTCCCGCCGCCCACCCGGGAGATTCCATGACAGTCATCCCTGCGCAGCGCGCCGCTCGCGCCGCGACCGCGTCCACCTCGCCGGCTTCGCTGACCCAAACCGGCCCCCGCACCGCCAGCTGTCCGTCGTGCGGCAGCGCCCGGCTCACGTCGCTCGTCATGACGTTGACCGATGGCACGCCGGTGCAGTTCACCTCGTGCCACACCTGTGAGCACCGCACCTGGAGCCACCGGGGCGAGGAGCTGCAGTTCGCGGACGTCATCGCACGCACGACCAAGCAGAAGGTCTGACCTGCGCCCTCGTTAGGGTCGTCGGCGTGTCTGATGCGCGCCGTCGAGATTTGTCGCAGATCGTCAAGGCCTACGACATTCGGGGCGTCGTCCCCGACCAGCTCGACGAGTCCTTAGCGCAGGACTTCGGAGCGGCATTCGTCCGCCTCGTCGACGCCAAGGCGATCGTGATCGCACATGACATGCGGGAGAGCTCGCCCGGACTTGCCCGCGCGTTCGCCGCAGGGGCAACCTCGCAGGGCGCGGACGTGATCGACGCCGGGCTCGCCTCCACCGACTTGCTGTATTACGCCGCCGGCTCGCTGGACATGCCCGGCGCGATGTTCACCGCCAGCCACAACCCGGCGCGCTACAACGGCATCAAGCTGTGTCGTGCCGGCGCAGCGCCGATCGGTCAGGACAGCGGTCTGGCCGATATCCGTGCGTCGGTGGAGTCCGGGATTTCGTCGTACGGCGGGAAGCCAGGAAGCATCTCGCGGCGGGACCTGCTGGGTGACTACGCGAGCTACCTGAAAAAGCTCGTGCCGGGAATCGAGACGATGCGCCGGCTGTCGGTCGTCGTCGATGCGGGCAACGGCATGGGCGGACTCACCGTGCCGGTCGTGTTCGACGGACTGCCGGTCGACCTGACCGCCCTGTACTTCGAGCTGGACGGCAACTTTCCGAACCACGAGGCCAACCCCATCGAGCCGGAGAACCTCCGCGACCTGCAGGCAAAGGTTCGCGAGACCGGCGCCGACATCGGTCTCGCCTTCGACGGTGATGCTGACCGCTGCTTCGTCGTCGACGAGCGAGGGGAGATCGTCTCGCCGTCCGTGCTGACCGCGCTCATCGCCGAACGTGAGCTGGCCAAGGAGCCCGGCGGCACCATCATCCACAACCTGATCACCTCGCATGCCGTGCCGGAGATCGTGCAGGAGCTCGGCGGGAAACCGGTGCGGACGCGGGTGGGTCACTCGTTCATCAAGGCGACGATGGCCGAGACCGGAGCGATCTTCGGCGGTGAACATTCCGGGCACTTCTACTTCCGCGACTTCTGGCGCGCCGACTCGGGGATGCTCGCGGCGTTGCACACACTTGCCGCCCTGGGTGCGGCTAGCGAGCCGCTGTCGGCGTTGCTCGCCGGCTATTCGCGGTATTCGGCGTCCGGGGAGATCAACTCCGAGGTCGACGACCAGAACGGGCGGATGCGAGCCGTCGAGCAGGCGTTCCAGCGTCGGGACGGCGTCACTGTTGATCATCTGGACGGGTTGACGGTTGATCTGGGCGCCGGCTCGTGGTTCAACCTTCGCCCGTCCAACACCGAGCCGCTGCT
>DASSEQ010000237.1:0-5698 GCA_035695245.1 Mycobacteriales bacterium
CCGCAAGTGTTGCCCATGTTCAACGAGCGGGTGCGGCGCTCGGAGGTCGATGAGCACGAGTGCGTGCTGGCAGCGCTCATGTCGGACGGCGTCACCATCGGCGCGTTGCTGCTCGAGCGCACCGAGCAGGAGGCCGACGCCTTTCTCGTCGCGTTGGCGGCTCAGATCGCGGT
Source organism: Mycobacteriales bacterium (assembly GCA_035695245.1). Lineage (GTDB taxonomy): Bacteria > Actinomycetota > Actinomycetes > JAFAQI01 > JAFAQI01 > DASSEQ01. Next base: position 174 of record DASSEQ010000237.1, read on the forward strand.
CGGCGTCGAAAACGCCCGCCGCTCCGAACGCGAGCGCGCGACCGTCGAGCGCATGGCCGAGCTCAACCGGATGAAGTCGAGCTTCCTCGCCAACGTGTCGCACGAGCTGCGCACGCCACTCACCGCCGTCATCGGTTTCGCCCGGACCCTTCAAGGACGCGGGACGAGCCTCGGCGACGAGGAACGCGCCCGCTTGCTCGAGCGCATCGAGACGCAGGCCCGTCGCCTGCACCGACTGGTCGAGGACCTTCTCGATGAAGCGCACCTCGATCGGCGTTCGCTGCGCGTGTCGAACTCGCCCGTGCGCATCGCTGAGGTCGTCGACCGGGTGGTCGGCTCGGTGCCGGACAGCGTGCACCAGCTGACCGTCGACGTCTCGCCCACCGCGCCGCTCGTCATCGCCGACGCCACGCGGCTCGAGCAGGTGCTGGGCAACCTGATCGACAACGCACGCAAGTACTCACCTGTCGGCTCCGAGATCGTCATCGCGGTCGCGACCTCAGCTCGCGGCGTGGAGATGTCGGTGACCGACCAGGGTCCTGGCATCGACCCGCAGTTCATGCCGCACCTGTTCGAGCCGTTCACCCAGGCCGACCTCGGCGACACGCGTCGTGACCATGGCGTGGGCCTCGGGCTGTCGATCTGCCAAGGGCTGGTCGAGGCGATGGGCGGCAACATCGAGGTGGACTCGGCGCCCGGCAAGGGCACGCGTTTCACCGTCGTGCTTCCCCGGGTCGTGCCCTCACCGGCAACCTCGCCCGAGGACACCACCGAGGAGACGCCGGTTTCGGCACCGGCGGGCTAGCCGGCCGGCGCCAACCCCGGGCGACAGGCGGCCCGGTTCGTGCTTACGGTGGGCTGGTGAACCGGATCGATATCGAGATCGAGCTCAACCGCAGCCGGATCGAGGCACTGGAGTTCATCGTCGCTCTCGACGAGGACGAGCTTCGAGCACCGCGCACCCGCAGCGAGCACGACCCTGACTCGTGGTGGTCCTACGCCGACCACTTCATCCACACGACGCTGATCGAGCGCAACTTCAACGCCATGGTCCGGCGCCAGATCCGCGGCGAGCAGGGGATGGACGCCGGGATCGTCGACGAGAGCGGGCGGGCACTGCGTCCGCGCGAGGACATCATGCGTTATGTGCACGAACTGACCGAGTCGTGGAAGGTCAAGCAGGACGGCAAGTCCGTCGACGACCTCGTGCGGATCGGCCTGGCGACGAGAGCGGACACGCTCAGCCTGCTGGCCGAGCTGGAGCCCGATCAGCTCGGGGTGATCATCCCCGGCGCCCCCTGGAGCGACGGCAGCATCGGCGGAATCCTTGCCGTCCACGGCGGCCACTGGACGATGCACCGGCGCTGGGCCGAGGCGGGCAGTGGACCAGCCGCCGAGACAGACGCCGCGTTACTCCGTTCGGGCTGATCCGTTCGGCGCCGACCGGGCGCCGGGAAACGGCCGAGAACGACTACGAAGGCTCGGCCGATGTACGCCGACACAATCCAGGTGGCCGTCGACCGCAGGAAGCCCCTGAATCGCCACAAACACGCCGTTCCTGCGGTGTTGGCGGCCGTCGGGGTCGCCACCGCGGCGACGTTGGCCCGTCATGGCGCTCTCGACCCGGTCAGTCTGGCCAGGCTGGCGGCCCTGCTGGCCGCCGGCTGCCTCGCCGTTGCCGCCTGCTGCCTGCGAGGCGCTGCGACCACCGGAACCGGCCGGGTCCCCTGGATCCTCCTTGGCGCCGCTGGAGTGGTCGAACTGGCCCAGCGCTGGTCGACCTGGAGCCTGCCCGGCGGACCGGCACGTCTTAGCTGGGTATCAGCGGGCCCCGGTCTGCACCTCGTCGCGGCTGCGATGGCCGCAGCCGCGGTCGTGCTCTTGCGGGCTCCCTGCCTCGACCGGGCGGCCGCGCGGCGAAGCCGGCTGGACGCGGCAACGATGGTGGTCGCTGTCGGCGTGACGCTCAGCGACACCCTCTTGAGCGCGGCTGCGGGAGTCGCGGTCTCGACGCCGGCTCTTGTCGGGCTCACGTCGGTGGCGGCCGCCGATGCGCTCCTGGCCGTCGTTGCGCTGCTGGCGTTGTCCCGTGCCCGCCACCCCGGTGGGGTCAACCTGCGCACCCTGCTGCCGCTGTGTGCCGGGCTCGCTGCACTGGCGACCGGCGACGCCGGCGTCACCGGCGCCTGGCTTTCCGGCGAGTCGGCTCAGCACTCAGCCGCAGACTTCTTCGTCATCGGTGCCTTCCTGTTGATGGCACTCGCCGCAACCGGGCCGAGCGTGGCAGACGAACCCGCATCGATGGCTCGGCGCGAGCGGATCGCAGTGTGCGCAGCAGTGGGGCCGGTCGTCATCGCGGCGCTCGCGCTCGGTGGCTACGAGACCTCGGCCGGCAGGATGCCGACGCTCATGGTCGGCGGTGTGCTCGCCCTCGCGACCTTGTTGCTGGCCCGACTCATCGTCGCGCTGCTCGACAACCTGGTGCTCTCGCGCACGTTGGAGTCACAGGTTGCCAAACGGACGCTCGAGCTGGTGACCCGCGAGCAATGGTTCCGCTCACTCGTACAGCACTCCTCCGACGTCGTCACGGTCGTCGACGTGTCCGGCGTCGTGCGTTACGCCTCGCCGGCGGCGCAGCGACTCTTCGGCGTCGATGCTGCCGGGCTGGTCGGGGGCGTCATGACCAACCTCGTGCCGCCCAGCGACGCGCGGCGAATGAGGGCCGCCGTCGATCGCGCCGTCGGTTCGCCCGGGGCGTCGTTCCTCTTGGAACTCGCGATGGTGCACGCCGATGGCACCTGGCGCGAGACCGAAACGGTCATCACGAGCCTCGTCGACGTTCCTGACGTCCGCGGCATCGTGCTCAACATCCGCGACGTGACCGAACGCAAGCAGCTGCAGGAGCGGCTCACCCATCAGGCCTTCCATGACGGCCTCACCGGCCTCGCGAACCGCTCGCTCTTCCAGCAGCGTCTTGGCACGGCACTGAGCGAACAGTCGGCGTCGCGCGTTGCCGTGTTGTTCTGCGACCTCGATGGCTTCAAGGCTGTCAACGACTCGCAAGGACACGACGTCGGAGACGCGTTGCTTCAGCTCGTGTCGGACCGGTTGCGGCGTTGCGTCCGCGACGGCGATGTCGTGGCCCGTTTCGGCGGTGACGAGTTCGCCGTACTCGTGCAAGACGTTGCTGCCGAAGCAGCTGCGCGGGAAGTGGCCGAGCGCATCGAGGTGTCGTTGCGGTCACCATTCTCCTTGGCCGATCGCGAGGTGCGTGTCGGTGTCAGCGTCGGCATCGCCGTCGCGGACGATGCCGCGGAGTCGGTGGATGTGTTGCTACGCAACGCAGATCTGGCCATGTATCGCGCGAAGGCAGACCGTCACGCAGCGATCGTCGTCTTCGAGCCGGAGATGCACGACGCTCTTCTTGCCCGGCTGCAAGTCGAGGACGACCTGCGCAAGGCAATCGGCGAGGGACAACTCGTGCTGCACTACCAGCCGACAGTCGAGCTCGCTTCCGGCATCCCCGTTGGTGCCGAAGCGCTGATGCGCTGGTATCGGCCAGGCCAAGGCATCGTGTCGCCGCACGAGTTCATCAGCGTCGCCGAGGACAGCGGCTTCATCGACGCCATGGGTCAGTGGGCGCTCTTCGAGGCTTGCCGGCAAGCCGTGGCTTGGCAGCAGCATGCGCGGCCGGGAAGCGTCTTCAGTGTCGGCGTCAACATCTCCGCACGCCAAGTGACACCAAAGCTTGTCGATGTCGTTGCGGGCGCACTGGCGGAGTCCGGCCTCACACCCTCTGCGCTGTTGCTCGAGATGACGGAGAGTGTGCTGCTCGGCCGCACCGACGAGGCGGTCGAGGTGCTTCGCGCGTTGAAGCGGCTCGGTGTGCGGATCGCCATCGACGACTTCGGCACCGGGTTCTCGTCACTGTCCTACCTGTCGCGCTTCCCGGTCGACGTTCTCAAGATCGACAAGCACTTCATCGCCGACTCCGATCGTGCCGGGGAACGCGCCGAGCTGGCCCGCACGATCGTGCATCTCGGTCGGTCACTGCGGCTCGCGACCATCGCCGAAGGCATCGAGACGCCCGCCCAACGACAGGCTCTGCTGACGATGGGCTGCGACTACGGGCAGGGCTACTTGTTCAGCCGTCCGTTGCCCGGCAGCGGTCTGTCGATGTTGCTGGCAGGGGAGACGGCAAGCGCGGCTGCGTCGCGGTCGTCGTACGACCTGGTGGCAGGCGGCTAGCGTCCCGAGTTAGACGCGGCGCAGCACTGCGGTGACGCGGCCGAGGATCGTCGCGGCGTCGCCGTCGATGGGGGAGTAGGCGGCATTGGCCGGCATCAGCCACACGTGCCCGTCGCGGCGACGGAACGTCTTCACGGTCGCCTCGCCGTCGAGCATGGCGGCGACGATGTCGCCGTTGTCGGCTGCCGGCTGTTGGCGTACGACGACCCAGTCGCCGTCGGCGATCGCGGCGTCGATCATCGAGTCGCCCTTGACCTGCAACAGGAACAGCTGCCCGTCGCCGACGAGCTGGCGAGGGAGCGGGAAGACGTCCTCGACGACCTGCTCGGCCAGGATCGGTCCGCCGGCGGCGATCCGCCCCACGACCGGGACGTAGGCCGGTGCCGGGCGCGCGTCGCCCTCGCCGGTCTCGTCGTAGATCGCGCGCTCGCTCGGGGGCACCTTGACCTCGACCGCTCGGGGCCGGTTGGGATCGCGGCGCAGGAACCCTTTCTTCTCCAGCGTCGACAGCTGATGGGCGACGCTGCTCGTGCTGGTGAGCCCGACCGCTTCGCCGATCTCTCGCATCGACGGCGGGTAGCCGCGTCGCTCGACCGAGTCGCGGATGACCTCGAGGACGCGGCGCTGTCGCGGGGTGAGCCCCGCGGCGTCCGGCGGTCCGTCAGGAATCTCTCGCACGGTGCCCTTGCGGCGGGGGCTCGAGGCGTCGCTGTCTGCTGCCATGGGCTGACGGTAACCGCTGCGGGCGAGGAGTTCAAACATCTGTTCGAACGTGTCGTGATTTTGTCGGCGACGCGTGGTACAACTCAAACATGCGTTCGATCGAACAGGCATTCGATGTAGTGGCTCCCTCTGGGCACCGTCCGGCCCGGCTGACTCGCAGGGGCCGGCTGGTCGTGGTGCTCGCGACGCTCCTGCTGCTGGTGCTGGCCGGCTTCACGCTGGGCCGGGTGTCCAGCCAGGCCGCAGGCCCGAGCCGTCCGTTGCCCACGGTCACCGTGAAGCCCGGCGAGACGCTGTGGCAGATTGCCGCCCGCGTCGCTCCGAGCGCCGACCGGCGGGCGCTCGTCGCCCAGATCGAGCAGCTCAACGGGATCGGCGACGGCAAGGTCCTCGTCGGCCAGCAACTGCGCCTCCCGCGCTGAGGAAAACCCTCGGGAGATCCGGCGTTTCGCTTGCATTCGGCTCGTCCAGCGCTTACGTTCTGGCCCCAACATCTTGTGTTACACCGGTGTAGTTTCCTCCACAGGTTGTGCCACAGGATGTCCACAGATCCA
>DASSEQ010000238.1:0-38841 GCA_035695245.1 Mycobacteriales bacterium
GTCTCCGAGCGCCTGCTCAGCGACGGCCCGCGGCTGAAACCGGCCTACACGATCGACGGTGGCACGATCCCGGATGAACGACGGCTACCTGATCTGGCGGGCTATCCCGGCGGCGCCGACAAGGTCGGCAACCATGTGAGCGACCAGTTCCAGCTCGACGCGTTCGGCGAGGCGTTGCTGCTGCTCGCGTCGGCCGCCCGGCACGACCGGCTCGACGGCGAGCACTGGCAAGCCGTCGAGGTCGCGGTCGACGCGGTGCGCCGCCGCTGGCAGGAGCCGGACGCCGGGATCTGGGAGCTGGACAACGAGAGATGGGCACATTCGCGGCTCATGTGTGTGGCCGGGCTCAAGGACGTGGCGAAGTACGCCGGCAAGAGCGAGGCCGCGGAGTGGACCACGCTCGCCGACACGATCCTCAGCGCCACCGCCGGAGAATGCGTCCACCCATCGGGCAGGTGGCAGCGATCACCGGACGACGAGAAGGTCGACGCCTCGCTGCTGCTCGCGTCGATCCGGGGAGCCGTGCCGGCTGACGACCCGCGGACGAGGGCCACCATCGCGGCCGTGGTCGACGAGCTGTGCGAGGACCACTTCGTCTACCGCTTCCGGCAGGAGCCGGGGCCGCTGGCGCAAGCCGAGGGCGCCTTCATCCTGTGCGGCTTCATGATGGCGCTCGCCCAGCATCAGCAGGAGGATCACGTCACGGCTGCACGGTTCTTCGAGCGCAACCGAGCGGCGTGCGGGACCCCTGGACTCTTCAGCGAGGAGTTCGACGTCGACCAGCGGCAGCTTCGGGGCAACCTGCCTCAGGCGTTCGTCCACGCCCTGCTGCTGGAGTCCGCCGCCACACTGGCCGGATAGGGCTGCCGCCGGGTCTGCTCGATCGACATGGCCGCGGTCGCCACGTCGCGGGGATAGGTGCGGCGTGCATGCAGCAGCACCGGCACGGAGATGGCCAGCGGGATGAGCATCAGCAGGAAGGTCGCGCGTAGCCCAGTGTGACCGCCGCCGAACAAGTTGTCGGCGAGCAGCCCGAAGAGGATCGGAGCAACTGCCTCTGCCGGCTGTCGCAACATCGTGCGCACTGCCTCTGCCCGGCCCCAGAGGCTCGGGTGCATGATGTCGAGCCGGCCTGCGTCCAGCGGTGGATTGATCGCGGCGAGGAAGAACGCAGCACCGCCGAGCGCGAGGACACCGAACGCCACACGTGAGACGAGAAGTGCCGGCACGAACAGAAGCGTCGCCGCACCGAGTGCGGCAGCACCGATGTAGACGCGATTCACCAGCCGCGTGCCGCCGCTCAGGCGGTCACTCAGCCACCCGCTGAGCAGAACGCCTGCGATCGCGAAGAGGCCGAGGATCAGCGCGAGACTGCTCGCGAAGGACTGCCCGATGCCGTACTGCCCTTTGACGAACTCCACCCCGAAGGCGCGAACCCCCGCGAAGAAGAAGTAGCCGGCTGCGCCGGCCACGAAGAGAACAACGTTCGTCCGGATGCGCAGCACGTACTTCACGGCGCGCGGCAACGGCCAGCGCTGCGGGTCCTCGTCGAGGATCAGGTCCTCGTACGGCTCGGCGGTGCTGTCGCGTGCCTGCTCCTGTGCCGCACTCAACGTCAGGTCCGCCGGCTGGTCACTGCCGCCGCGTCGGCGCGGTTCCGGAAGGCGCCACATCAACACTGCGAGCCCGAGTGCAGGCAGCGCGAGCGCGATGAACGACGCTCGCCAGCTGATCGACGCGAGGCTGCCGGCCACCGCGAAGCCGAAACCGGAGCCGATGAGCTCACCGGTCAGCACGTAACCCCAGATGCGGCCTCGCTCGGCAGGCTCGAAGACGTCACCGATCAGGCTCGCCGCCGCGGGGAACGCCACGGCCACGACGCCACCGAGCAGGCACCGCACACCGACCAGCTGCCCGAATGACGACGTGCCGGCGGACACCGCCATGACGACGGCCCAGGTGACGAGTCCGACTGCCAGCAGGCGCGTGCGGTTCACCCGGTCCACCAGCGATCCGAGCGGGACCGTGGCCGCCGCGCCCACGAGCCCCGAGACGGCTGCTATGAGCCCGAGGTCTGCGTGGCTCAGGTGCAGCGCGCTGCGCAGCTGGGTCGCGTTCGCGCCGATCGTCGCCTGGTCGGCACTTGCCAGACCGAGCACCGAGGCGAGCAGCAGCAGGACGTGGCGGCGCGCCCGACCACCGACGAGGTCGTCGAGCCGTCGCAACCACGAGTCGACCACGCCGGTGGCATACCCTCATTCGCCCGAGAACTTGTCCTTGACGTGCTCGGTGACTTCGCTGAGCTTGCCGCGGAAACCCTTCTCGGCGATGCCGACCGCGTCCTCGTCGCCCTTGGCCAGCGCCTTGGCCACCTTCTTGAACATCGCCGGCTTGACGTGCGGCGGCAGCGCTGCGATCTGCGGGTCCGTCATGAACTCGAGCAGGACCGGCTTGCCCGCAGCGAAGGCGCGGTCCCAGGCCGGACCCACGTCCTTCGGCTTGTCCACCTTGATGCCTTCGAAGCCCAGCAGACGTGCGTACTCCGCAGCCGGCAGATAAGGCAGCGTCTGCGTCTCCGGATTCTTGGGATCAGCACCGAGGACCCGCTGCTCCATCGAGACCTGGTTCAGGTCCTCGTTGGACAGTACGACGAAGATCAGCGTCTTGTTTTCCGCCATCAGCTGCGGCAGGTAGCGATTGACCGTCAGGAGCTCGTTCATCCCGAGCATCTGGAATGCGCCGTCGCCCGTGAAGCCGATGACGGGACGATCGGGGTGCGCGAACTTCGCGCTGATCGCGTAGGGCACGCCCGGGCACATCGTCGCGAGCGTCCCGGACAGCGAACCGCGCATACCTTCGCGCAGCATGCAATGGCGCGCGTACCAGTTGGTCGCCGAGCCGCTGTCCGAGGTGAGGATAACGTCGTCAGGCAGCCGCTTGTTGAGCTCCCAGAAGACGAGCTCCGGGTTGACCGGGTCGCCCTTCTGCCCGGCGCGGTCCTCGAGCACGCGGTCCCAGATCTTGCGTTCGTCGATGATGTGCTCCTGCCAGGAGCGATCCGCTTTGCGCTTGAGCAACGGCAGCAGCGCCTGGAGCGTGTCTTTGGCGTCGCCGACGAGCGACACGTCGTTCGGGTAGCGGACGCCGATGAGCGACCCGTCGATGTCGATCTCGACGCACTTCGCCTGGCCTTCTGGCGGCAGCCACTCGGCGTAGGGGAACGACGTCCCGATCATGAAGAGCGTGTCGCAGTTCATGACCATCTTGTGGCTCGCTTCGGTGCCGAGCAGACCGATGCCGCCGGTGACGAACGGGAGGTTGTCGGGCACGGAGTCCTTGCCGAGCAGCGCCTTGGCGATGCCGGCGCCGAGCACGTCCGCGGCCTCGATCACCTCGCGCGACGCGCCACGGGCGCCCGCGCCGATGAGGATGGCAACCTTCTCACCGGCGTTGAGGATGTCGGCGGCCTGGCGCAGCAGTGTGTCATCGGGCACAGCGTGCGGGCGGTTCCACCCGACGCTGGTGAAGACCGAGCCGTGCTCGCGCGGCGGGTCGCTGTAGTCCATCTCGCCGACGTCTTCGGGGATGATGACGACCGCAGGTCGCCGCTCTTCGTACGCCGACTTGATCGCGCGATCGATGATGTGCCGCGGCGAGTGCTGATCCATCACCGTCGACACGAATCCGGCAACGTCCTTGAACAGTGTGTTGAGGTCAACTTCCTGTTGGTAGTGCGCACCGACCGACTGACGCTTCTGCTGGCCGACGATCGCGAGGACCGGCTGATGGTCGAGCTTTGCGTCGTACAGGCCGTTGAGCAGGTGGATGGCACCCGGGCCGCTCGTGGCCATGCAGACGCCGATCTCGCCGGTGAACTTGGCGTGCGCGCACGCCATGAACGCGGCCATCTCCTCATGCCTGGTCTGCGTGAAGAACGGGTCGTGGTTCTCGACCCGGGCGAACGCGCCGAGGAACGGGTTGATGCCATCACCGGGGTAGCCGTAGACGCGGTGGATGCCCCACTCCTTGAGTCGGTAAAGGATCCATTCCGCAACCTGCATCGTCAGTCCTCTCCTTGAAATTGCTGCCGTCAGTGATGTGCCCGCCGCTTGACCGCCGCACTCGCGGCAACTGCGGCGCCGGTCGCGAAGGCCGCGAGCAGGGCGCCCTGCTTGACCGTCGAGGTGCCGCGGGGTTCGCCTTCGAACGCGCGCTCAGGACGCTCAGGTGGAAGTTCGCGGCCGCCCGGCAGTGCCGCTTGGATCAACTGGGCCAGGTGGATCGCCCGGCGGCCGGTCCCCTGCTCGATCTGGGTGCGGCAGGAGAAGCCGTCGGCGAGGATGACGTCGCCCGGAGCCGCGTCGCGCACCTTCGGGAAGATGACGCGCTCGCCGCAGTCCATCGAGATGTCGTACTTCTCCTTCTCGAAGCCCCAGGAGCCGGCCAGACCACAGCAACCGCTGTCCGGGATCTCGACATCGGCCCCGGTCTCTTCCAGCACCTTCTTCTCGCTGTCGAAGCCCATCACGGACTGGTGGTGGCAGTGCCGCTGCACGAGGATCTTTCGATCCACCTGGGGGATCTCGAAGTCGGGCGCGAACTTGTCGAGGAACTCGGCCAACGTGTAGGTCTGCTTGGACAGCCGCTGAGCCTGCCGGTCGTGCGGCAGCATCTCGATCAGCTCGTCCCGGAACGACGCACCGCATGACGGCTCGGGCACCACCATCGGGGTGCCCCGAGCGATCTCCTCGTCGAGGGTTTCGAGCACGTCCTCGAACATCTTGCGCGCCCGGCCGAGCATGCCGTAGTCGAAGAGTGGCCGACCGCAGCACAACACCTTCGGCGGGATGATCACCTCGAAGCCGGCCGCCTCGATCACCTCGCACACCGCCTTTGCCACGTCGGTGTGGAAGTGGTTGCTGAAAGTGTCCGGGAACAGCATCACCCGCGGCTTGCCGACGTTGACCCGAGACCGCTTCGCGAACCACTCGCGGAACGTCTGTTCGGCGAAGTAGGGCGCCTTGCGCTTGGGGTGCACTCCCCCGGCGTGCTTCAAGAGGCGACTGACCAGCGGCGCGTGCAACGCGAAGTTGGCCAGCCGCGGCACGTGCGCGCCGATGCGGGCGGCATACATGATCAGCCCCATCGCGTAGGCGTGGCGCGGCCGCACCTTGCCCTCGTAGTAGTGCGCGAGGAACTCAGACTTGTAGGTCGCCATGTCGACCGTCATCGGGCAGTCGTTCTTGCAGCCCTTGCAGGACAGGCACAGATCGAGAGCGTCGAAGACCTCTTGTGACTTCCAGCCGTCGGTGATGACGTCGCCCTGCAACATCTCGAAGAGGATGCGCGCGCGGCCGCGCGTGGAGTGTTCCTCCTCGCGCAGCGTCTGGTACGACGGGCACATCGTCTGCCCACCGAGCGTGCGGCACTTGCCGACGCCGACACAACGCAACGTGGCCCGCTCCAGCGATCCCCCGTCGTTGGGAAAGGCGAAGTAGGTGCTCGGCGACGCGGGCTTGTAGTCGAGACCGAGGCGCATGTTCTCGTCGGCCTTGAAGACGCGGATCGGGTCGACAACCTTGCCGGGGTTCATCAGGCCGTCCGGGTCCCAGACCGCCTTGAACTCCCGCATCGCCCGGACCAGGTCGGCGCCGTACATCTTGTCCAGGAACTCGGCTCGCTGCTGGCCGTCGCCGTGCTCGCCGGAGAGCGACCCGCCATAGGAGACGACGAGGTCCGACGCCTCCTCGAGGAACTTCCGGTAGTCGCGCAGACCCTCGGCCGTCGTCAGGTCGAACGGGATCGTGCTGTGAATGCAGCCGTCACCGAAGTGGCCGTACATCGCCGCGTCGTAGCCATGCTCCTTGTAGAGCTTCTTGAGGTCGCGCAGGTAGTCGCCGAGCTTGTCCGGCGCAACGGCGGAGTCCTCCCACCCGGGCCATGCGAGCCCTCGCCCAGGCACCTGCGCCTCGGCGCCGAGCCCGCCCTCACGGACCTCCCACAGCACGCGCTCCTGGCTCGGGTCGTCGAACAACTTCATGTGCGGCGTGTCGAGATCGGCCTCGAGCCGGGCCATGCACTCGCGCGCCTTCGCATCCGCTTCCTCCTTGTCGTCGCCGCCGAACTCGACGAGCAGGAAGTTGCGGCCCTCGGGCAGCGCGGTCAGCTCATGTGCGTTCTTGCCGAGCCGCCTCATGTAGCCGATGAGGACGTCGTCGATGGCCTCGAGCCCGATCGGGCCGTAGTTGAGAATCTCCGGACCGTGGTCAGCAGCTTCGGCGATGTCGTGGTAACCGAGCACCAGGAGGCTTCGATGCCGTGGCCACGGCACGAGCCGCAGCTTGGCCTTGAGCACGGTCGCGCATGTGCCTTCGGTGCCGACGAGTGACGCGGCAACGTTGAATCCCTTTTCCGGCAACAGGTCGTCGAGGTTGTAGCCGGACACCCGCCGCGGGATCTGCGGGTAGCGCTTGCGGATCTCGTCGCCATAGCGGTCGCGGATGGCGAGCAGCTTGCCGAAGATCTCGCCCTGCCGGCCGCCGGCGCGAATGATCGAGGAGATCTCGGAGTCGTCGTACGACGACTTCAGCTCGAGCCGCGTGCCGTCGTAGAGCACGACGTCCAGGGCGAGAGTGTTGTCAGAGGTGCGACCGGCCATCACCGAGTGCACGCCACACGAGTTGTTGCCGATGTTGCCGCCAATGGTGCAACGGTCATGTGTCGAGGGATCGGGACCGAAGTCGAGCTGGTGCTCCTGCGCCCGGTCGCGAAGCGTGTCGTTGATGCAGCCTGGTTCGACCCAGGCGAAGCGCTGCTCCACGTCGAGCTCATGGATGTTGGTGACGTATTTAGAGGTGTCGAGGATCACCGCGACGTTCGTCGTCTCGCCGGACAGGCTGGTGCCGCCGCCACGGTTGGTGATCGGTGCGCGATGCGCGTGACACGCTGTCACTGCCGCGATGACGTCGTCGATGTCGAGCGGTTGCACGACGCCGAGCGGCGGCATCCGGAAGTTCGACGCGTCGGTCGACCAGACGGCGCGCGCCCCCGCATCGAAGCGCACCTCGCCGCGCACGTGCTTGCGCAGCTCGCGCTCGAGCGCCTTGACGTCCACGGTCTCCGCCGTCGGATGGGGGTGGTAGCGGCGGTCACTGCTCGCCGTGAGCTCCGACACCCATGCTCCTCACTCGCTCGCAGGAATGAAGCCTCGTTGTGCGATGCTTCATCCCCCACGGTGGGAGATCTAGTCCTGCTAGACGGGGACGTCCCCCGGTTCGCCGAAGCGCATGCGTGGCAGGCCGTGGACATACCAGGTGCCGGTGGACGGCCGATAGACGGTCAGGTCAGTCCGGCCGTTGCCGTTGAAGTCACCGGCGATCGGGATGTCGCCGTTCTGACCCCACTGCACCCGGGCGATGCCGCGCACCCACCAGGTCCCGGTCGAGGGGCGGAACACCGCGAGATCGGTGATGCCATCGCCGTTGAAGTCACCGGCGACAGGAATGTCGCCGCGCTGACCCCACTGGATTCGGCCGATCCCGCGGATGTACCAGGTGCCGTTGGAGGGCCGGAAGACTGCCACGTCGGTGCGGCCCTCGCCATCAAAGTCGCCCAACACGGGGATGTCACCGCGCTGGCCCCACTGGAAGTGGCCGGCGCCCTTGAGCCACCAGACGCTCGTCGACGGCCGGAACACCGCGGCGTCGTCGCGACCGTCGCCGTTGAAGTCGCCGACTATCGGCACGTCGCCCTGTTGCCCCCATTGGAAGCGGGTGATGCCGCGCAACCACCACTGGCCTGTCGACGGGCGGAACACCGCGATGTCGGTGCGGCCGTCACCGTTGAAGTCACCCGGCACGGGAATGTCGCCGCGCTGGCCCCAACGCACCCGCGTCACCGAATGGATCCACCACGTGCCGGTGCTGGGACGGAAGACGGTGATGTCGGTGCGGCCATCGCCGTTGAAGTCGTCGACCGGGTTGGCGACCCGAACGAAACGCATCGCGTCGACGCCGATGATCGACGTCGTCGATCCCGTGTCGCCGACGTGCACAGTGATGCCGGCCGGCTGCGCGGTCGACGGAGCCGTCGCAAAAGTGCCCAGCGACACCCAGCTGCCCGGATGAGCGGACTGGTCAACGGTGACGACATGAGCACCCGTCGCGTCGGTGACCGTGTAGTCCGCGGTCGCGGTCGCGTCCGCCGACGGGACGTACGCCGAGACGTGGTAGCTGCCGGCGGCAAGTGCGGGCGTCCAGGTCGCGCCGTTGACCTCGCTCGCACCGTTGCCGTAGGTCCACCTCATCGAGCCTTCGAGGCCGTTCGGGGAGCCCAGCCGCCAGTACTGCAACGGCCCCTGGTAGCTGACGCCGCCGCCGCAACCGTCCGGCCCGATCGTGTTGGCCGGATAGTGCACGCAGGTGCCACCCGGTGGTCCGACGACAGCACCGTCGGTGGCGTCGCCGTCGAGATTGACCGCGAACCCGCCATAACTTTCGGTCTTGCCGCCGTGCCACTGGTGGATGCGCTGGTGCTGGGTCCACATGGTGTCCGGCACGTACGGATCGCCGTAAATGCTGTCGAGGTTGTTCCAGTCCGCAAACCACAGGTCGTCGGGTTCGGTGTAACCGGTGCCGGCAGCCGCGACCAGGTCCTTGCACAGCGACGCACCGCTGCCATAGACGCCCGACGTGAAGCCCTTGACGTGCAGCTCCTGCGTCCAACCGGACAGGAAGGCGAGGACAGCGTTGCTGCAGCCGGGCGCGGTCGTGTCGTAGTTCTCGATGTCGGCGTAGACGGGCGTGTTGGTCGGCAGGCCGAAGAACTGTGCCCGCTGCACGGCATCGTCGGCCGCCTGGACGCCCTGCGTCGTCGCCGTCGCGGGGTCGGAGCTCATCGTCTGGCTGAACGAGGTGCACGGTGCTTGCAACCCGACGTACGTCGGTATCAACCGCCAGCCGAGGCTGCGCACCGACGAGACCCAGCTCGCGGACAAGTTGCCGTCACCGCAGGCCCGCGCTGCGCCGCCGATGTAGATGTTGGCGGCGCGATAGGGCGAGCTGTTGATCCACGCGGTCATGACGTCAAGCGAGGGTGCGGAGCAGGTGTCGAACGCGTTGCCGATGAAGACGCCCGGCCGGGCGACCGCACCTGCCTGCGGTGCGGTCACGTACGCCGCGGGGGTGATGGACGGCGACGGCACCGAGGTGGCTGACGACGAGTCCGTCGTCGCCGACGCGGTGATCTGCTTGGCGAGTTGCTCGTCGTGCGCGAATGTCGCGGTGACGTGCACGCGACCGCCGCGAAGCCCGCGGGTGAGCTCGCCGCGGGTTGATGCGGGGGCAGCGCTCGTGTCGCCGGCTTGGTCGCTGATGATCACGGCTTCGGACCGGCCGACGAGGTGGGCCGGGCAGTCCTGCTCCGGGCCGGGCGTGCCCAGGTAGACGGCGTGCTCGTCGAGGCGGACGCAGCGATGCGGGTCACGCGCAAGGTCGTAGACCGGCCAGCCGGCCGGGACCTGCACGCTGACTCCGTCGTACCGGATCACCTGCATCGACGGGCCATCTGGCTGCCGTGCCGCGCCGGACGGCAACGCGACGGCAGTCACGACGACGGCGGCGAGCAACGGGGCCGGGGACAAGCGGAGCACCGGACGCAGCATGCCATGCCCAAATCACCCGATCGGGCAGACACCCGGCGTCGTTACACAATTGCCATGCTGGCTCACGGGCGTTGCGGCGCCTGGTCGCGGTAGTCGCCGCGGGTGCGCGGTGCCGTTGACAGCGAGCCGGATCCGTCGGGCACCTCGATCCGCCGCCCGTCGATCGAGAACTCGACCGCGGTGATCACGCGCGACGCGGTCAGCGTGTAGACGATCTGGGCCACCGCCAACACCTGTTGGCTGCCACCGGCCGACCCGAAGTCGCTGCCGAGGTCGACGAGGGCCACCTTCCCGCGCAGATCGAGTGAGATGAGGCGCGTCTGCGGTGGGATCTCGGACGCGACACCGGCGGCACTCTCAGCGGGTGTCGGGCCCAACAGCAACGCCCGCAGCGACTCGGAGGGGACGTTGAGCCCGACGACCCGCCGGACCTCGGGCACCAGGCGAGCGCCGGCGACGAAGTACACGCGCGCCGGCGGGCCGACGACCGACGGTGCCGATGAGGAGTTGGCCTTGACCAGTCCCGGCGGCACCTTGGCCGGATCGACTTGGTGCAGCGAACCCGACGGGAGCCCGCATCCGGCCAGAGCCGCCAGCGCCGCAAGCGCCACCACCGTTGCCAGCAGGCGCCTCACGCCGCGCGCCCCAACGGCAGTTCGACAACGAACCGCGCGCCGCCGCCCGGTCGGTCCTGCACGGACACCTCACCACCGAAAGCACGAACGTGTTCCCGAACAAGCGCCAGGCCGAGGCCGGTGCCGCCGCTGGACGCGCGCCGCCGGTTGCTCTCGCCCCGGGTGAACCGTTCGAAGATTCGGTTGCGGTCGGCCGGCGGCACACCGGGCCCGTCGTCGTCGACGAAGATGGCGACTCCGGTCGACGACGGCTGCACGGTGACGCAGGTCGCGCCGCCGGCGTAGCTCTCCGCGTTGTCCAGCAGGTTGCGGAGCACCAGCTCGAGCCGA
The DNA here is from genome assembly GCA_035695245.1 of Mycobacteriales bacterium. GTDB lineage: Bacteria > Actinomycetota > Actinomycetes > JAFAQI01 > JAFAQI01 > DASSEQ01. The sequence goes on from DASSEQ010000238.1 coordinate 10,627, forward strand.
CGCTTGTCACCGACGACGACGGCGTCGCGCATCGCCGGATCGAGATCAGCCGAGACGTTCGAGTAGTGCGGGTCCGCCAGCAGTTGCGAGACGAACTCGCCGATCCGCACCGGGACGCGCGCCACTCCGTCGTTGATCGCATCGGCCCGGGAGATCTCGAGCAGGTCCTCCACCAAGCGCTGGAAGCGGGTGACCTCCTCGGCCAGCAGATCGAGTGCATCACGACCGCGCGACGACAGCTCGTCCCGGCGTCCTTTGAGCACCGACAGTGAGGTGCTCAGCGTCGTGAGCGGCGAGCGAAGCTCGTGGCTGACGTCAGCAGCAAAACGCGCGTCTCGTTGGATGCGTTCGTAAAGCGAGTCAACCATCGCGTTGAAGCTGTCGACCAGACCCGCCAGCTCGGCGTCGCTCTCCGCCGGCAGACGGGTGGTGAGATCGCCCCCCGAGATGCGATGAGCTGCTCGGGCAACCGCCCGGATCGGCGCCGTCAACCGCCGGCTGGCCCACACGCCGGCGCCGGCACCGAGGATGGTCACTCCGGCAGCGGTGCCGAGCAAGACGTCGCGGAGAGTCGCGAGAGTGCGCGCCAGTCCGGACTCGTCGGCGACCTGGAAATAGGCGCCCGAGACACCCGGCAGCGGCACACCCACGATCAGCACGGGTTGATGGCTGACGTTGCCCCAGGCGCGGATGACCTGTCCTTTCAACACACGGGTCCGCACGGCGGTGGGCAACGCATCGCGAGAGATCGAGAGCGAGCTCGAATACCAGCGGCCGCGATGTTCGACCACCGCGTTCGTGTCGCCCCCCGTCGGCAACGTGTCGAGCAGGCCCGGGACGTCCGGAGTGTGGGACAGCAGGCCGTCACGGATCACCAAAGCGTTGAAGTAGGACTGGTGCAGGACGTTGTGCTCCTGCTGGGCAACGAGAAAGCGCTCGGTCAGGAAATAGGTCGCGGTGGCGAGCACGCCCGACACGACGAGCGCACCCGCCGCAAATGACAACGTGATGCGGACGGTGAGTCGCGGCGCGCGCATGTCACGACCGATCACGCGTCGAGCTTGTAGCCGAAACCGCGGACGGTCACCAGCCGCTTGGGATCAGCGGTGTCCGCCTCGATCTTCGCGCGTAGCCGACCGATGTGCACGTCGACGATTCGCGGGTCGCCGAAGTAGCCGTACTCCCAGACTCGCTCGAGCAGCATCTCCCGGCTGAACACCCGACCGGGATGGCGCATGAACTCGTGCAGCAACCTGAACTCGGTCTTCGTCAGGTGCAACTCTCGACCGTCGACGCTGACCTCGCCACGATCCGCGGACAGCGTGATGCCGGCTGCTGTCAGCTCGTCGGCGTCATCGTCCTTGGCCGGTCGCAACCGTCGTCGCAATGCGCGCAGCCGAGCCGTGAGCTCGGGCACGTCGAACGGCTTGCGGATGTAGTCATCGGCTCCGGCTTCGAGCCCCTCGACGACATCGTGGCTGTCAACGCGCGCGCTCACGATCAGGATCGGGACGTCAGACGTACGCCGGATCCGGCGACACGTCTCGTAGCCATCGATCCCGGGCAACATCAGATCGAGGAGCACGACATCGGGCGGGCCCTCGTCCATCAACTCCAGGGCGGTTTCGCCGTCGGCAGCCTCGATCGGACGGTAGCCGTTGTCCTCCAGTGCGAGCCGCAACGACGCCCTGATCCTGTCGTCGTCCTCGACGATCAACACCGCGTCGGCCATGCCCCCATGCTGGCACCGTTTCGGTCAGGCCGCGTAATTGCGAAGAACACGTAACGCGTCAGCGGCGTGCGGGCCGGTCGTGATCAGCGAGGTCTGCTCGGGGGCAAGCCGGCGGGCGCCGACTCGGCAGAATTCGCCCGCCGACCCGCTGATCCGCGACTCAGCCGACTCCGGTCCGAAGCGCCAGGTGTCACCGCCCGGTGCCGTCAGCTCGCAATAGACCTCGTGCGCCTCGATCCCCGCGACCTGGCATGCGTATGGCAGCGTCCGGTGGCCGAGCCAGGCGATGTGGCGCAGCCGGTCGGTGTCGGGAAACGGCAACCTCAGCGGATCGGTGATGTCCAGGCCGTGCGCCCAGTGTTCGGCGAGGCGAGTGGTCGCAAGGGTTGCCGGAGTGAGCGTCGAGGCCACCCATGGAACCCGCACACTCGGGTCCGCGGAGCGCAACGCCACGACCGAAGCGCGCCGCGCCGCCTGCCAGCGTTCAAAAACCGCAGCACCGGCCATGCGTTGACTGCGAACGGCGGCGTCGGCCGCGTCGTCGACCGACTCCTCACTGCGACGCCACATCTGCGGTGTGCCTGCATGGCCGACGGCGGCGACGGCCGCCTCCTCCGTCTGCGCCAAGTGCAGCACCACGTCGGCGATCGACCATCCGGTAGCGCCGGACGACGATGACCACTGCTGGTCATCGAGACTGCCCAGGAGACCGGCGAGGCGGTCTTGCTCGGCGGCTAGGTCATCGAACACGTCCACGGCGATGCTGACGCTACCGCCCTGGGGATTTCTCGCTCTGGGAATTGTCACGAAACCGTCATGCCGTTGGCGGTGATCGCCCGGCGAGGCGCGGTGAGACTTGTTGTTGCGGCGGGCCGCGACCCGGCTACCCCCCGACGAGTCGCGCTCGCGGCCGCCGCACCAATCAGGCCAACCTCGCGATCGCCTGTTCCCGACATGTCTTGTAGTCGACCTTGCCATTCGGGGCGCGTCCCACGGTGTCGACGAACAGCACCGTCTTGGGAGCCTTGTACGGCGCCAGCCGCTCCTTGACGTAGGCGACAAGCGCCGCGTCGTCGACGTCGGCCTGCGCGTCTGCCTCGACGAGCGCAGTGATCGCCTCGCCCCATACGTCGTCAGGCACGCCGACCACGACAGCGTCACGCACCCCCGGAAAGGTCTTGACCGCCTCTTCGACTTCCTCCGGAAACACCTTCTCGCCGCCGGTGTTGATGCACACCGAACCGCGACCGAGCAGGCGGATCGAGCCGTCCGCCTCCACCGTCGCGAAGTCGCCAGGGATGGAGTAGCGCTGACCGTTGATGATCCGGAAGGTGCGAGCCGACTTCTCCTCGTCCTTGTAGTAGCCGACTGGTCCGCGCCCCGCAACACCGACCAGCCCGATCTCACCCGAGCCGGGCTCGACGATGCGTCCGTCCTCGGTGATGACAGCAGCGTTGGGACCGAGCTGGAAGGTCGCGGTCTCGGCAGCGAGGCCGCCCCCCGAGACGGACGAGCCCATGCCGAGCGCCTCAGACGAGGAGAACACGTCCATCAGCACCATCGCACCGTGATGGCCGAGCAGGCCGCGTTTGGTCTCCTCGCTCCACATGACGCCGGAGGACATGATCGCGAGCAGCGACGACAAGTCCCAGTGACCGGCATCGGCATCAAGCGCGCGAAGAATCGGTTTGGCGAAGGCGTCGCCGACGATCGCGATGAGGTTCACCTTGCGCCACTGGATCGCGTCCAGCAGCTCGACCGCATCGAAGCTGCGGCCGGTGAGCGTCACGACCGACCCGCCTTGGCTCATCGCGATGAGCGCGACGAAGCAGCCGGTGCCGTGCATGAGCGGGCAGGCCGGCATCGACACCGGTCCGGGAGCAACGCGCGCCGCCCGAAACGCCGCGTAGTCGGTCTCTTCGCCGAACGGTTGCGGGAACTGCTGGCTCATCATCACGAGCAAGTCGTCCTGGCGCCACATGACGCCCTTCGGCATGCCGGTAGTGCCGCCGGTGTAGAGCATCAGCAGGTGATCGCCGTCGCGACCCCAGGGTCCGCTCTGCCGTCCTGGTCTGGTCGCCGCGACCTCGTCGTACGACGTCGCCCACTCCGGGCGCGAGGGACCCGAACCGTCGTCGACCCACAGCCAGCCCTTGACCTTGGGCAACTGGTCGCGGAGCTTGGCGACACGATCGGTGAAGCTGGCGCTGAAGATAACGGCGACGGCATCGGCGTTGTCCCACAGATAGAGCAGCTCGTCGTCGTGGTAGCGGTAGTTGGTGTTGACCGGCGCGAGCCCCGCCTTGAAGGCGGCGAACACGGACTCCATGTATTCAATGCCGTTGTAGAGATATTGCGCGACCTTGTCCTGCTCCTGGACGCCGAGGTCGATCAGCCACTTCGCGACGCCGTCGGCGCGCGCATCCATCTCGCCCCACGTGACCAGCCGCTCGCCGTGCATCAGCGCAGGTGCGTCCGGCAACGCGTCCGCGACCGATTCCCAGAGCTCAGCAAAATTCCATCCGGCCACGGCCGACCATCCCTTCGCGCGGTGGCGTCAACCTAACAACCGCTACGGTGGAACCCGACCACGACGTCGAGCGCATGGGATATCAGGACATGCTCAACCTCGATGAACGTGTCGGTTCCGCTGTCGGCAGCTATCTGCGCGAAGACCCCAAACGACTGAGCGCCTCGCGTCTGTTGACGCTCGCCTTTGCGGGGTTGTTCGCGCTTGCCACCCTCGTCTGCCTGCTCGACGGGGAGTGGGGATTCGCCGCTGTCTACGGCTTGATCACCGCCGGCATCTGGCTGTTCGTCAGGCGTTTCCTCACTCGCTGATGCGACCACCACCCACGGGGGAGGATGGCGGTCGCACCACCCAATGTCGACCCGGTGCAAGCACGGATCCATAGCCCGACCGGGCTCGCCCGCGCCGCACTGGGAGCATGTCGGTCGTGTGCACCGTCGTCGTCCGATGGGCGCCGGATGGGCATCCGCAGATCCTGGCGCTACGGGACGAGCTCGCGACGCGGGCGTTCGACGACCCGGACCGGTGGTGGCCGGAGCAGCCGGACGTCGTCGGCGGTCGTGACCGCACCGCTGGGGGCACTTGGTGCGCTACCCGCATCAGCACGGGTGCCACGGCCCTCGTGCTCAACCGGCCGCAGAAGCGGGTCGCCGACCCAGGTGCGCCCAGCCGCGGCGTCCTTCCGCTGCTCGGGGTCGAGCACGAGTCTGACTGGACGTCGCACCTGGACGTGGCCGGCATGGCGAGCTTCATGGTCGTGCTGGTCACGCCGACAGGCGTCGAGTCGTGGACCTTCGACGGATCGCAGCTGGAGCGGCATCAGCACGAGCCTGGCACCCATATGTTCACGTCCGGCGGCGCCGAGGACGGCAAGGCCGTGCGCTACCTCGAGGAGTTCGAGGCGCATCACTCGCCGGCGCAGTGGCAAGCACTTGTCGGCGCCGGACCACCGAGTGACGACCCGGCGGCACTCGTCGTGCGGCACGAGCGCCGAGGGTTCGTGTTCGCCACGGTCTTCGGACAGATCATCGATGCCGAGCCCGGGCAGCTGCGGCTGCAATACAGCCGCGAGCCGTGGATCTTGGACAGCTGGCGGGCGCAAACCTTAACGGGAACTTCTCAGGATCGCGTGTGACGATGGCGCCGTGATCGAGGCGGTCGAGCTCTCCAAGACGTACGGCGGAAAGCGCGCCGTTGATCGCTTGTCCTTCGTCGTACAGCCGGGAATCGTGACCGGCTTCCTCGGTCCGAACGGAGCGGGGAAGTCGACCACCTTCCGTTGCATCCTCGGCCTCGACCGCCCGACGGCGGGGCAGATCAGCGTCAACGGCCGGAGCTACCACGACATACCAGCCCCGTTGCAGGAGGTGGGCGCGCTGCTGGAGGCACGGTCCGTGCATCCGGGTCGCACCGCCCGCAACCACCTGCGCATGCTCGCCGCGACTCACGGCATCGGCCGAGCTCGCGTCGACGAGATGTTGCATCTCGTGGGGTTGGACGACGTCGCCGACCGTCGCGTCGGCACCTTCTCCTTGGGGATGGGGCAGCGGCTGGGGGTCGCCACCGCGTTGCTCGGCGACCCAGAGGTGCTCCTCCTCGACGAGCCGGTCAACGGGCTCGACCCGGAGGGGATCAGGTGGATCCGTCAGCTGCTGCGATCACTCGCCGACGATGGCCGGACCATCTTCGTGTCGTCGCACCTGATGAGCGAGATGGCGCAGACCGCGGAACACGTCATCGTCATCGGGCGCGGACGGCTGATCGCCGACGCACCGATGCGTGATCTCGTCGCCGCCGCATCCGGTGCACACGTGCTCGTCCGCACCCCGATGCGTGATGCGCTCCGAGATGCGGTGACCGCAGCGGGCTGGTCCGCAACGGTCGTCGACTCGGACGGGTTGGAGGTGCTCGGCGCGACGGCAGCCGAGATCGGTGAACTCGCGTTTGCCCATCACGTGCCGGTCCACGAGCTCAGCGCACAAGCCGCCACCCTCGAGGAGGCCTACATGGCGCTGACCGCGGACGAAGTGGAATACACGACGTCGACGGGAGAGAGCCGGTGACCGCGACCGCCGTCCACTCGACGACAAGACCGGCACGACGAGTGTCGTTCGACCGGGTTTTGCACTCGGAGTGGATCAAGTTTCGCTCGGTGCGTTCAAGCTGGCTCACGCTCGCGATCACGATGCTTCTGGTCATCGGGCTCGGCACCTTGTTCACCGCGGCGCGAGCAAGTCGGTGGCCACCGCGCGACCCCGGCGAGCTGCTGACGTTCGATCCGACGCGCATCAGCCTCGCGGGCGTCTTTCTTGCGCAGCTCGCCGTCGGCGTCCTCGGCGTGCTCGTGGTCACGGCGGAATACAGCACCGGAACCATCCGGGCCACGTTCACCGCAGCGCCCCGTCGTCTCGCCGTCTACCTCGCCAAGCCCCTGCTGTTTGCCGCGCTCAGCCTGATCGCGCTGGTGCCGACTGCCTTTGCCGCGTTTGCACTCGGTCAGCACATGTTGAGCAGCAAACACATCCAGACGACTCTGTCTGCGCCCGGCGTCACTCGCGCCGTCATCGGCGCCGCGCTCTACCTCGCCGTCGTCGGCCTCTTCGGTGTCGCCCTCGGCTGGCTGCTTCGCCACACGGCCGGCGCGATCTCCACGCTCTTCGGCGTGCTGCTGATCCTGCCGCTGCTCGCCCACGTGCTCCCGTCGCCCTGGGACAGCGACGTCAACAAGTGGCTCCCCAGCGGCGCCGGGCAGGCCGTCTTCGCGGTGCGCGCGGATCCGTCGACGTTCGCGCCTTGGACCGGCTTCGGCGTCTTCTGCATGTACGTCGCCGCATGTCTCGTCCTCGGCGCCGTCACCGTGTTGCGACGCGACGCCTAGCTCGCTGGCTCCCTAGTCTCCCTCGCTCGCTGCAACGCGCCCGAAAACCGGCAATTCGGCTTTTGCCCGTTTGTCGGCGTGTTGCGCCGTACCGTCAATTCGATGCGTCGGCTCGGGGTCGTCGTCGCCTGGACGTCGCTGCTGGTGGCCAGTGGTTGCGTTCCGCATCACACCGCCGCGACAACACCCGCTCCTGTGCACATCGTGTCGCGGCCGCGACCGGTCGTCGCCCTGCCGCCCGACATTCCCTGGCGCCTGCACAAGACCCGCGGTGCCGGCATCTCCGGCTATGCGAGCACGACCAGCGTTGCGCCCGGTGATCCGGTCAGCCTTTACGTCTCGACCTCGGCGGCAACGTTTCGCGTCGCGGTGTTTCGCATGGGGTGGTACGACGGGGCGCAAGGCCGCTTGGTCACCCGCACGCGGGCGACCGTCGGCGTCCTCCAGCCGGCGGCCGTCATCGAGGCACCCACCAACACGGTGACGGCGCCGTGGTTGCCGAGCCTGACACTGCATACGGGCTCTTGGCCGCCGGGCGACTACCTGCTGCGGCTCGACGCGTCGGACGGCTCGCAGAGCTATGTGCCACTGACGGTGCGGGGCGCCACTGCACGCGGCCGGGTCGTTCTGGTCAGTCCGGTGACGACATGGCAGGCCTACAACCGGTGGGGTTGTTGCAATCTCTACGCCGGCGGCAACGGCACCTTTGCGACACGATCACGCGCGGTGTCCTTCGATCGGCCCTACCAAGCCGAGAACGGTGCCGGCGAGTTTCTCGACCGGGAGCTCCCTGTGCTCGCCGAAGCCGAGCGGCTTCATCTGCGGCTCGACTACGTGACCAGCATCGACCTCGAGCAAGATCCGCAACTGCTCGACGGTGCAACGGCAGTGATCTCGATGGGACACGACGAATACTGGTCACCGGCGATGCGCGCAGCAGTGACGACTGCCCGCGACGCCGGCACCAACCTCGCATTCCTCGGTGCGAACGCGATGTTTCGACGAATCCGGTTCGACGCGACGGCGGTGGGCCCAGACCGACTCGAGATCGACTACAAGGTCGCCAGTGAGGACCCGTTGCTCTACGTCGATCCAACCGCCGTCACGAGCGACTGGCCGGACTATCCGGATCCCGAACCGGAGAGCGACGTCATTGGTGCGTCGTACAACTGCTTCAACCGGGTCCGCACCGATGGTGTCGTCGTCGACCCCACCTCGCCGCTGTTCCGCGGCACCGGCGTCGTCGCGGGCACCCATCTGCCCGGCCTGATCGGACCGGAAACCGATCGTTTCCTCGGCGCCCCGGACCCGCCGGCCACTGTTGATGTGCTGATGCACTCGCCGTTCCCATGCCCTCCGTCCGGCCTGTACGTCGATGCAGACACGACTTACTACACGGCGAGCAGCGGCGCAGGAGTCTTCGACAGCGGCACGCTGTCGTGGGTCTGCGCCCTGGGGCAGACGTGTGCTACCCCGCAGACCTCGGCAGTCGTGCAGCGCGTCACCGACAACCTGTTGCGTCTCTTTGCCTACGGTCCCGCAAGCACGAGCTAGCCAGTGGCGAGCATGGTGGTGCGGCATCCGGTTGCGCCGCAGCCGCAGGCGTAGTGCCGGCGCTCCGCTTCGTCGGGGTCCTCGAGCATCAGCTGGTAGTCGAGCGACAGCTCCTCGCCGGCGGCGATGTCTCGGCCGGCCCTGATCGCGACGACGTAACCGTCGCGCTCCGCGACGCAGTTGGGCTCGCAGCTGTGGTTGATGAATCGCGCGTCGTTGCCGTCACGGCCACCGTCGATAACAAGACCGTCGCCGACATCGAAGAAGAAGGTGTGGCCACGGTCGGCAGCGGCAGGGTCGTAGCCCTCCAGCACCTCGTCCCATGACGACAACCGGCCGCCGTACTCCATGATGTGCTCGCCGCAAGCGACATCCTCCTCGGCGAACAAACCTCGGCCATGGATAGCCGACACGCGCACGACGGTTCGAGTCATGTCGGGCGACTTACCACCGCATGCACACAAAACACAGTCGGCAACAGTAGTAAATGTCTCTCGGTTGCGATCACATGGATCAAGGTGCCGATTGCAGATGCCGACAGCGGACACGTGGCAGCCGACGGCCGCGCCGAACTTGCCGCGCTCGCACTCGCGATCGCCGAGCAGGTCGACGAGCGACACGAGCGCGTCGACGGCGCCGGCGACCTCGGCGCCGACAACGAGGTCGCTCCCAGCGGTTCCGGCCAGAGGTGGCATCGGCTTGTTGCCGGCGGCGTAGCGGTAGCAGCGCTGGTCGCCGGCGGATGGTTCGTGATGTCCGGTCACCATCCCGCCCGGGCGGCGCGCGCGTCAGTCGCGCCGGCGCACGCCGCTCCCCCGACGTCGCCCGCCGCGGCTCTCGGCCGGGCGGCGGCGCAGCGTCTCGGCGCCGGCGGGCGAGCGGTGACGAGCTTCGGTTGCGCGGCGTCGTACGACGCCGACGCGGCCACATCGCCGGCCGTCCTGCCTGCGCACGCCACCTCCGGTCCGGAGTACACCGACTACATGCACGCCTGCATGTCGGGCATGTCCTGATCTCGATTACGCCATGTGGGGTAGTCCCGTCGGACTACTCAGGAGATAGTCCTTCACGGCGGTAAACACCCCCTTCATGATCGCCGAATGACTACGTGTCCCCCCGCCCAAGGGGACCAGTAGTCAAGGGAGTGCCGAACGTGCAACGCGGCGACCGCGACGAGGGGATGACCCTCATCGAGATCGTCATCGCGATGGCCATAGTCACCGTGGGCCTCCTCGGCATGCTCTCCGAGGTCGTCTCCTACATCAAAGAGCAGTCGACTCAGCGCGCCCACGCGACCGCACTCCGCTGCGCCACGACAACGCTCGAGGATGCCCGGGCCACGTCGGCCGGGGCGCACGTCCCGGGGCCGGTGCACTGCACGACGAGCAACGGGATCAGCTACACCACGACCACCAAACTGACTCCGGAGACCGACCCGAGCGTGTCGCGTCTCGTGGTGACCGTGAACTGGACGGATGGGCACGGCCCGCACCAGATCAGCCTCAACTCGGCAACTACTGACACCTCGGCCCGCGCGCTGTCGAGCGACACCGGCAGCCTGATCACGAACGCCACCGGCACCAATGGCGCAACGGTCACCGTCGGGTCGCTGTCACTCTCACCATCGAGCGTCTCGGTTGACTCTTCGGGGACGCCAGGCAGCGACGTCACGGCGACGTTGGCCATCGTCGGCGTCAGTCAGGGCACCTCGGTCGCCCTGACGTGGACCGATGACAACGGCGCGCATCAGACCTCGATGACGAGCAGCGACGGCAAGACATGGTCGGCAACTGTGTCGAAGTCAATGATCACGCGCAAGGTGACCGCCGGTTCGAAGACGGTCGTGTTCTCCGCCACCATTCCCGGTGTCAACGCGCCCGTCACGGCATCACTGACGGCGGTCCCGCAGCCCGACTTCAACGGGTCGTGCAGCGTGCTGGCCAACCCGATCGTGACGCTCTTGCGCAAGACGACACTTCCCGAGGTGATCACCTGCAACACGGTCGGTCTGTCGAGCTCCGACCACATGCAAGCGACGTACGCCTCCGGCAGCAGCACCGCGACCGCCACGCTGAGCAGCAGCGACGGCTCCACGTGGACCGCGACGTTGCCCGCCGGCACGTCGATGGCCGCCACCGGAAGCACCGAGAGCTTCACGTTCACGCTGACGCGGCAGAGCGATGGCTACACCAAGAGCCAGTCGTCGTCGGTGGCGCTCGCATGAGACGGGACCAAGGCTTCACGTTGATCGAGCTCACCGTCGTCATCCTGCTGCTCGGCGTCATGGGCCTCGTGACCACGAGCGTCGTCATCAACGGCTTCCATCGGCAAGCTGAGATCGACGGACGCGCCATCGCGATCGAACAAGTGCGCACGGCGTTGCAGCGGACTGTTCGCGAGATCCGCGAGGCCGACTTCCCGCTGCTCGCGATCACAACATCTGAGCTGGACATGACCCTGACCGACTCCGGCGGCGTCACCCGGATTTGCTATAGCGCCACAGCGACGAACGGCGTCAACGAGCTGGTCCGCGTCGTGTCGCCGGTGAACAAGACGTGCACGGACGCGAATGCCCAGCACTACGTCGTCGCGACCAACCTTGCGACCACGGACGTGTTCTCCGTCCCGTACCCCGCAGCCAACTACCAAGATTTCACCGGGCTCAACTCTGCGGATTGCTCGGAAACAGCGGACCCAACGACGTACGAACAGCAGTGCGCCGGGGCGATCAACGTGCGCCTGATGGTCATTCCGATCAATGCCAACACGCACACCGACATGTGCCCCACCGGGGTCTCGGCATCCGCTTGTGACATCGACATCAGCGACACCGCCCAGCTTCGGAACACGCCGTGAGAGCTGCCATGTGCCGACGCGGTGACCAGGGCAACGTCGTCATGGCGTTGCTGGCCATCCTGGTGATGACCGGCATCGTGACGATGGGCCTTGCCACCGTCGTGCGCTCCCATCTCGCCGCCCGGCACGACGCCGCCTTCGAGACCGCGCTGGCCAGCGCCGAGCAAGGACTCGACGAGCTTGTCGCCGAGGTCAAGGCCAACCCGACAGCTGGATCCTTTAGCCCTGTCGTCAACTCGAACAGCCAAGATCAGTACACGGCGACCGCCACTTCGACCGGTATCGGGAGCTGGACGGTCGACTCGATCGGCACGAGCACCTCCGGAGGGCGGACCGTGTCCCGGCACATCCAGGCAACCGTCACGGTGGGCACGGTGCCCCCGCTGTTCGGACGGACCTTGCTCAATCTCGGCACGAGTGGCAACAGCAAGTCCGCGATCGACAGCTACGACTCGTCGGCCAACTCCAGCGTCTGCAACTCGTCTGGCGGTGCCGTGCCGATGGGAGCGGCGGACACGAGGATGTGCGCCGGGCTGGGCAAAGAAATGGCGGTGACGGACGGGCCGCTGACCCTGCGCTCCGACCAGCTGAACAACATGTCCGAGGTCGACATCTACAACACTCCGGTTACCGGCTACACCGACAACAAGGCCACCGGCTCTTGCTTGGACTCTGATGGGCAGAAGGTGGACTGCAGCCAGATCGGAAGCACGGTTTACCAGCACACAGGCTTGGCGACCTTTCCTGAAGCCACGCTATGCGCCAATGGCATCGGCGGGGGCGTCACGGCCTACGACGGATCGACGGCGCTGGCCACCAACGCCGTCTACAACTTCACCAACGTCACCCTCGGAGCGACAGCGATCGCCAATCTCGGCAATGTGTCCGGGTCGCAGATCGTCATCTGCTTCAACGGGAGTCTCACGATCGGCTCGACCGTGCCCATCAACGCGGCCCTCAATTCGTCGTCGTTGGTGATCACCGACCCCAACTCGATCTCCGGCGCGACGAACGTCGTACCGCGTCCACCGTCGACGCTGCTGCTCATCAGCACCGCAGGTGCTGGCACCACGCCGGTCGTAACCTTTGGCGACGGAACGACGAGCGAGACGTCGATCTCGGCGGTCATCTACGCGCCGGACGCAAACTGCCAGACCAATGGCGATCATGTCGACGTCTACGGTCTCCTCGTTTGCAATTCGGTCTCGGCGCCACTAGGTCTGGACGTGCACTACGACACTCAACTCGGCAACCTCAGCTTCGACCGGCCGGTCACAGTGAGCCACTGGCACGAGATCACGTGACGGGGCTGGCCGCGATCGTCGATCTCGATGTAGAGAGGACGAGTCGTCGGACCTTCAGGTCAGGGCGGCGTGGGAAATGCCGACGCCGCCGCGGGTGTCGGCGCCGTAGCGGTCGATCTCGGCCGCGATGTCGAGCGGGCGGATACGAGTGCGCCCGGACCGAGTTACGTCGGTGATGAGGTCGGCCGGGACGAGCCACGACACTTCGAACTCGATGCCGTCCGGATCGGCGCCGTACAAGGCCTTGGTGGTTGCGTGGTCTGAGGCACCGACGAGAGCACCTGCATCCGCGAGCGCGGTTTCCATCCGCTGCAGCTCGGCGAGGGTGTCGACCTCCCACGCCAGGTGGTAGAGGCCGACCGTTTGCTTGCCGGCGAGCGACGGCCCGGCGCCGGCGCCGACCTCGAAGAGCCCAAGGTCGTGGTCGTTGCTCGATCCGCTGGCCTGCAAGAACGCAGCGCCGGGCAGCGAGGCCATGTCGGACACGACGTGGAACCCCAGCACTCGGGAATAGAAGTCAACGCTCCGTTTGACGTCACGGACGTAAAGCACCGCGTGGTTGAGGCGCGTGATGGACATGTTCGCCGCTCCTTGACTAGCCGTTTGCGAGCGCAAGCAAGAACGCCGCGATCAGCGCGAGTGTTCCCAACACGCGCACGATCGCGTCGCCGTGGCCACCTTCGCGGCGGCGCGGTGACCGCTCGCTGTTGAGAGCTGCACCGCCGCGGACGGCGACGTAGACGAACGGGGCCGGCGCAACGAGCATGAGCAGCCCGATGATGGCGATGACGAGTGCGAACATCACCTGGCTGACGCTACTCCGGGCGAGTCGCCTAGTGCTGCACGTCGTAGCTCTGCAGCAGCACGCCGCTGTCCAGCTGCCGTGACGACACAAGCGCTAGTCGCAACGGCTCGGCCGTGTCCGGATAGACCCGTATGCCGCTGCCCAGCACGACCGGGAACACCTGTAGGTGAATCTCGTCCACGAGGCCTGCGTCGAGAAGGGCATGCACCACCGATCGACTACCGGCGACCAGGATCGGTCCCCCGTCTTCGTCCTTGACAACGCGTACGGCGCCGACCAGGTCGGAGGCGATGACCGTCGTGTCGTGCCAGTCGGACGACCCGAGCGTCGTCGACGCGACCAGCTTGCGCATCGAGTTGATCTTGTCGGCCATCGGGCCTTCGCGGTGCGGCCACGCGCCGTAGAAGCTGTCGTAGGTCCGCCGGCCCAACAGCAACACTTCCGCCGCGTCCTGCTCTTCACCTTTGTAGATGCCGAGCTCGTCGCTGAAGTAACCGCCGACCCAGCCGGCGTGCGGGTAGTCGGCCTCGCCGCCCGGGGCCTCCATCACACCGTCCAAGGACACAAACTCGGTAACGATCAACCTGCGCATGATCCCGGTTCCTTTCCGTCCGCCTGCAAGTGTGGACGTCGGTGCGCACCGAAGTTCATCGCTGCAGGCCGAGGTCCGCCAGTGCGTGTTCGGTGGCCAGGCGGTGCCACAAGGCCGGTCGGAGCATCATCGCGTGCGTCTCACCGCGCACGGCGAGGAACGCGACCTCGGCGGCGACACCCTCGGCGCGGGCAGCGAAGCGCTGCGAAGCCCGGGGACTGGTCACGCGGTCGAATGTGCCGTGAGCGATCAGCAGCCGACGACCCCGGAGTTGGTCCACCGGCTCCGACTTCGGCAGCCAGGGCGCCAACGCCACGACTCCCACGACGTTGGCATCGTCCGCCACTCGCACCGCAGTGCGGCCACCCATCGAGTGACCGACGAGCACGACCGGGACCTCGCCGTGCTTCTTCCGCACTTCGGCGAGCGCCCAGCGCACGTCAGCGACCGGCGACATCTCCTCGCCATTCCAGCCGCGCACGCGATAACGCACCGACCACACCGCGAGCCCGGCGTCGGCGCCACGGCGATGCAGCATCCGCGCGAACGGGATCATCCGCACACCCGAGAGATGACGCGGATGTGTGGCGTCGAAGCTGTCGGCACGACCACCGGGCAGCACGAGGGCGACCGCTCGCGTCTGTCCACGACTCGGCCGCACGACGTACGACGGCCCGGTCGCGGCGCTCGTCACTTGCGCCGGCCCCTGATGGAGAGCAGCTCCGCGGCAGCGGCCTCGGCCGGTGTCGGCGCGGCGCCGCCGGCGTGCGCCGGCAACCACCACAAGCTCTGCGGAGCAGCCGGAAGCGGATAACCGGCGACCGCCTCGTCGACCATTGCACGCAACCGCGCAGCAAGCCGGTCGGTGACGCTGGTCGCGTCGTCGTCCGGCCCTACCGGCAGTGGCGGATCGACCCAGATCGACACCGGCACGTGCCGCTGCGGACGCGGTCGCCGTCCGGTAGTCCAGATGCGTTGCCCGCCCCAGGTGACGACCGGAAGCAACGGCACACCGGCCGCCAACGCCATGCGCGCCGCCCCGGCCTTCAGCGGCCGCGGGACGAATGACCGCGAGATGGTCTGCTCCGGAAAGATGCCGACGAGCTCGTCCCGTTTGAGGGCATCGACCGCGTTTCGGTACGCACCCGCTCCGGCCGCGCGGTCTACCGCGATGTGATGCATGCCGCGCATGAGCGGCCCGCTGACCTTGGAGTCGAACACCGACTTCTTGGCCAGGAAGCGGACGAGCCGCTCGTCGCGTTGCACACCGACGTAGCCAACGAACATGAAGTCGAGGTAGGACACGTGGTTCGACGCCAGCACGGCGCCGCCCTCGGCCGGAACGTTGTCGATGCCGCGGAGGTCGAACCGCACATCGAGCAGGCGGAAGATGGTGAGCGCCGTGCGGATGACCGGCGGGTAGACGCGTTCGCTCACGTGTGCACCATTGCGTCAGCCAGTGTTCTGTAGGCCGGCGGCCACACCGTTGACGGTCAACAACAGCAGCCGACGAAGCCGTTCGGCATCGGGTCCCTCGGCCTCGCCGGTGCGCAGCGCGGTCAACGCGCGGAGCTGGAGGTGCGACAGCGCATCGACGTACGGGTTGCGAAGGTCCACTGCTGCGCCGAGGATGCGACGGCGTTGCAGCAGTCTGTCCTGGTCGAGCACGGAGAGCACCCAGCTGGTTGCACGGTCCAGTTCGTCGAGGATGCGATCGGAGAGGTCGGGCCGGTCGCCGAGCGCGAGATAACCCTCGGCCACTCCTCGGTCGGTCTTGGCGAGGCTCATCTCCGCGTTGTCCAGTAGTGCCGTGAACAGTGGCCATTCGCGATAGGCGGTGCGCAGCTCCTCGACATCGCCGACTTTCTCCAGTCCGCTGCCGAGGCCATACCAGCCGGTGAGGTTGCAGCGCGTCTGCGACCAGGCGAAGACCCACGGAATTGCGCGAAGGTCGGCGAGCGATCGAGTGGTCGCGGAGCGCCGCGCCGGCCGCGAGCCGAGCGAGAGGTCGGAGAGCTCCTCGAGTGGGCTGACCCGCGCGAAGAAGTCGGCGAAGCCTTCGGTTTCGACGAGCGAGCGGTAGGCCGACCGCGACGCCTCCGCCATCGTCTCGGCGAGATCGGCATAGCGGTCGGCGGCGGTCGCGTTGCGCTCGGCTACAGAGCGCGTGTCCGCCAGCAAGACCGCTGCGGTGACCTGCTCGAGGTGGCGCACTGCGATGCGCGGGTTGCCATACCTGGCGAAGATGACCTCGCCCTGCTCGGTGACCTTGAAGCGGTGCCGCACGGATCCTGGCGGCTGCGCGAGGATCGCGCGGTTGACCGGACCGCCGCCGCGGCCGAGCGAGCCGCCGCGACCATGGAACAACGTCAGGCGCACTTCGTGTCTGTCCGCCCAGTCGGCCAGCGCCGCTTGTGCGTCGTACAGCTGCAACGTCGCCGCGAGCGGTCCGATGTCCTTCGCGGAGTCGGAGTAGCCCAGCATGACCTCGAGCTGGCGCCCGTTGCGCTCGAGATGTTGCTGCGCTCCGGGCAGCGCGATCCAGTCGTCGAGCACGTTGGTGCAGTTGCGCAGGTCCTCGCCGGTCTCGAACAACGGCACCACGCTGAGCCGGATGTCCCGCTCACCCAGTGCCACCCGCGCGAGCGCGCGAACGGCTGCGATGTCGGCGGCGGACGAACAGAAGCTGACGACGTAACGCGAGCACGCGCGCGGCCCCCATCGGTCTTGCAGCAATGCCATGACCTGCAGCGTCGCGAGCACCTCTTGCGTCATCGGCTCGGAGCCGCCATCGGTGCGTTCGGTGCCTTCAGTGGCGACCCGGTCCAGTGCAACGGCATCGAGGGGCAGGCCGAGGTCCTGCAGCGCGGCGGCGTGCACCGAACTGTGTTGCCGCACCTCGAGCTCGGCAAGGTGGAAGCCGAACGTCTCGACCTGCCAGACGAGATGCTGCACTTCACCGTCCGCAACCCGCGCGGCGCCCGCACTGCGAAGCGAGTCCTGAAGCAACCGCAGATCGTGCAAAAGGTCGTCCGGGTTGCGGTAGCCGAGGTCGGCATTCCGCTCGCGGGTCGCGGCGATGCGCTCGGCCGTGAGCACGAGCTTCTGCCGATGCGGCTGCCGGTCCGCAGAACGCGCAATGCGCTCGAACCGCTGCGGATGTGCGAGCCGGTCCGACTCCAAGGCGCGCTGCAGTGCGGGCGAGGGCGGGGCCGCTTCATCGTCCAGCGTCAACGTGCGACCGATTCGCGTCGCGGCGTTCTCGAGCGCCCGCAACGCGTGCTCGGCAGCGATGTCGCAGGCCTCGCGGGTGATGTCAGCAGTCACATGCGGGTTGCCGTCCCGGTCGCCGCCGACCCAACTGCCAAGTCGGAGGTACGCCGGGACCCGCGCACCCGCAACCGTTTCGGTGGCCCGATAAAGCGCGGGCGCCAGTCGAAACAACGTCTCGTCGAACACCGCCATGGTCGTGCGCACCTCGTCGAGCGGATCGAGCCGGTTGTGCCGCAAGAGCGCAGTGCGCCATAGCACTGTGATCTCCTCGAGCATCCGCCGGCGCACGTCGTCGCGCTCGCTGTCACCGAGGCGGGGGTCGTCCCAACGCTCCATCTCACCGGCGATCCGTCCGAGCGCGGTGACGACAGCGCGTCGACGGGCCTCGGTCGGGTGTGCGGTCAGCACCGGGTGCACCTCGACGTCGGCCAGCGCCTCGCGAAGCGCGTCCTTCGTCATGGCGGCGGCAGCTGCTGCCAGCGAATCGTCTGAGGGCGGCGCATCGTCGCGGTCGCGCGTCCGCAGCACCCTGACCCGGTGCCGTTCCTCGGCCAGGTTGACCAGGTGGAACAGGGCGGTGAAGGCACGCGCGACGTCCTCGGCGCGATCGAGGGAGAACTGGTCGACGATGCGACGCGGGTCCTGCACGTCACCGCCGCGACGCGCGTCACGCACCGAGCGGCGCAGCCGCTCGACGTCGGCGAACAGGTCGCGGCCGCCTGACTCGGCGATGACCTCGCCCAGCAGGGCGCCGAGCAGCCGTACCTCTTCGCGCAGCCGCTCGAAGCCGTCGTCCGCCATGACCGACAACCGTAGAGCGGCGCCCAGCGACCGCCTGAAGGCGCCTTGCCTCAGGCGGCGGCGAGCTTGCCGTCGCGCATGTTCAGCCGGCGTCGCGCCCGGGCGGCGACGTGGTCGGCATGGGTGACGACGACGACGGCGACGCCGTCGTCGGTGAGCCGCTCGAGCAGAGCGATGATCTCGCCGCTCGTCGTGGAGTCGAGGTTTCCCGTTGGCTCGTCCGCGAGCACCACCCTTGGGCTGTTGGCCAGCGCCCGAGCAATCGCGACGCGCTGCTGCTCACCGCCGGAGAGGTTCACCGGGAGGTGCCGCGCACGGTCCTCCAACCCGACTGACGCGAGCAACTCGTCCGCCCGCGCGGTGCGCTGCGCCCGAGGTACGTCGCTGACGGCGAGCGCCGCCTGCACGTTCTCGGCGGCCGTCAGCGTCGGGATGAGGTTGAAGTGCTGGAAGACGAAGCCGACGTCACGCGCGCGAAACCGGGTGAGTCCCGCGTCGTCGCGGGTGGACAAGTCGGCACCGTCGAAGAGGACGTGTCCGCTGCTCGGCCGTTCGAGCCCGCCGAGCAGCTGCAGCAACGTCGACTTGCCCGAGCCGCTCGGCCCTTCGATCGCGATGAACTCACCCGACGCGATGTCGAGGTTCACCCCGTCGACGGCGCGCACCTCGACCGACCCGCGGCGGAAGCTCCGGCGTACGTCTTCGAGAACGTAAAGGCCGCTCATCCGAGGTCTCCCGTCATCCCAGATCCCGAAGGGCAACGGCCGGGGCGAGCCGGGCGGCGCGCCACCCGCCGACCGCGCCGGCGAGCAAACCGCCGAGCAGCGCGAGCGCCACCCCGATGAGCAGCGTCGTCGGGTGCAGGGGCACCGAGAGCGGCACGTGAGTCGTTCCGGCGGACGTGCCGGGCACGTCGAGGAGCCGGGAGAGCGTCGACGAACCCTGGCCGGGGACGGTCGGCTTGTTTGCCGTCAACGCCGGCGCCCAGTGCTCGACGGCGACCGCGATCACCGCGCCGAGGGCCACACCCAGGGCCGCGCCGACGACACCGATGCCGGTGGTTTCCGCGAGCAGCTGTCCGACCACGCGGCGGCGGCCCCACCCGATCGCACGTAGCGTGCCGATCTCCCGCACGCGCTTCGCCACCGCGCCGAGTGTCAGCAGGACGGCGATGGCGAAGGCGGCGAGCAGCACGATCGCGACCAGGGCACCTCCGAAGCGGTCGGTGAGCTTCTTGGCATCGGAAAGGCTGCCGGACACCTGGTCGGCGAGTGCCTTGGTCGTCACGACCTGCGCGCCGGGAAGCGCTGCTTGCACCTCTTTCGCGACGGCCGCGACGTCGTTGGCGTTGTCGGCGCGGACCAGCACCATGTTGATGCGTTGCGACTGGCTGGACAGCTTCTGCATCGTCGCCAGTGGGAAGTAGAGGTCCGCGGTGTTGCCGGACAGAGTCGGGTTCACCAGGCCGACGACGCGGTAGTTGGTGCCGTTGACCGGCAGAGTCGACCCGACCTTCAGCGAGTGGCTGTTGGCGTAGGCGATGTTGACGAGCACGTCATCGGTCGCGGTCGCGGAAAGGAAGCTGCCGCCGACCAGCTGCGCCGTCGTCACCGGACCCTGGTCGGGATGCGCGGGGTCGACACCGGCCGCCGTGTATGTCGTCGACGTGATGTCGGTCTGCGGCGGGTTGAGGACCTGCCGGATGGTCTGAAGCGGCACCGTGAACGACGCACGGAACTCCCGGAACCGCGCCGGCAGGCAGGCCTCGACCTCGCCCCGGCCGAATCCCCCGCCACCGAAGCCGCCACCGCCACCGCCGAACCCGCCACCGCCACCGCCACCGCCACCACCAGTGCGACGCGGTGCCGGGCTCGCGCTGCTGCGTCCACTGCTCGATGAGCCGCCGGAGTTCTTGGCGATGCAGGCTTGGAACGCTTGCCGCTCGGATGCCGAAAGCGGCGCCGGCTGCTGGGTCTTGGTGATCGTCTGGCCACCGGTCTGCAGCGACGCGACGATGGTCGGCACGGTGCCGGTCTGATGCGTCGCCAGCAGCGAGAGCGCGCCCACCGCCGAGGTGACGTGCGGGAGCTTCGACACGTCACTCACTGCCTGCTGCGGGAACGTCAGCAGCGTCGCCGGCAGGAAGAAGTCCCGGGTGAACTTGGTGCCGGGCTTGCCCAGCTTGGCCAGGTCGGTGACGAGCGAGGCGTTGTCCTGCAGCAGTGCCTGCACATCGGCCTGGTTGAGCGCGCCCGCCCCGCCGCCGGCGCCGCCGGCGAAGAATCCCCCACCGCCGCCGCCGAAGCCGCCACCGCCACCGCCGCCGAAGCCACCGCGCTGGCCGCCGGCGCCACTGCTCGGCGTGGGGCTTGGTGAGGCGCCGGTGCCGGTGGTGGTCGTCGCGCCGGCGACTCGCGTGACCAGCACATCCGCACCCACACTCGACAGCGGCGACAACACCTTGGCCTGCGCCGAGGACAAACCCTGCGAGACCCCGACAAGGGCGATGAGCAAGCCCACACCGGCGGACAGACCGAGGGCAGTCAGCAGTGCGCGGCCGCGCCGTCTCCGCAACTCGTTCGCGGTGTAGCGCAGTGCGAAGGAAACCGGCACTTTTCGCCCCCTCTATCGGCCTCGCGACAGTGGCGGCAGCACCTTAAAACTTTCTGAGTCAGTCCTGTGCTCAACCTGTGACGGCGGGGACGTTCGGCGTGTCCTGGGGTTGGACCCGGATGAGCACGACAGCGACGACAAGTGCGACTGCCATGAAGACTGCGCCCGCCGTCAACGCCGCGTCCGCACCGTGCGTGAACGGAACCGGCATGTACGGGTTCTGATGGAGCTTTGCCGCTTGCGATCCCGCGGCATGGCCGAAGATCGTGACCAACGCCGACAGTCCGATGGTGCCTCCGACCTGCTGGCCGACGTTGAGCATCGCCGATGCGATCCCCGAGTCCTGCGAGGCGACACCCGACACCGCGGCCAACGTGATCGGCACGAAGATCAGTCCCATGCCGACGGCGATGAGCATGATGCCCGGCAGCACCTTCGTGGCGTAGCCGGAGTGCACGGTCAGCGACGACAACTCGTAGAGACCGCAGCCGGCAAAGATGGCGCCACCACCGATGAGGAACCGCGTCTCGATGCGGCCGACGAGCCGGCTCACGATCTGGGCGACGACGACGATGGTCGCGCTCACCGGCAAGAAGGCGAAGCCGGCGGTGAGCGGGCTGAAGCCGATGACGTTCTGCACGAACTGCGTCAGGAAGTAGAACATCGCGAAGACCGCCGCACCCGTGATGAGCATCACGAGATAAGCACCGTTGCGGGTGCGGTTCTCGAACAGGCGAAGCGGCAACAGCGGCTGCGCGCTCCGCGACTCGATGACGAGGAACGACAGCAGCAGGACCGCCGCGATCGCGAACGACACGACGGTTGTGGTGTCGCCCCAACCGTGCGAAGGGTCGGCTGCGTTGATGAAGCCGTAGACCAGCGCTGCCATCCCGCCTGTCGACGTCACGGCATCGGGCAGAGCAAACCGTCCCGGGGTCCGCTCCGACTCACCGATGACCATCGGTGTGACGATGGCAAGCGCCACACCGATCGGAGCGTTGACGAAGAGCACCCACCGCCAGGAGAGCTCGGACGTGAGGACGCCGCCGAGGATCAGGCCGATCGCGGCTCCGGCGCCGGAAACCGCGGCATAGACGCCGAACGCCTTGTTGCGGGCGGGTCCCTCCTCGAACGTCGTCGTGATCAATGCCAGCGCGGTCGGCGAGGCGATCGCACCGCCGATGCCTTGAAGAGCGCGCATCGCCAACAGCCAACCGGCGTTCCACGCGAATCCGCCGGCGAGGCTCGCCAGCGCAAAGATGAGGACGCCGGCGACGAACATCCTTCGCCGACCGAACAGGTCACCGGCCCGGCCGCCGAGGAGCAGCAGGCCACCGAAGACCAACGTGTAGGCATTGAGCACCCATGACAGTCCCGTCGGGGAGAAGTGCAACGCCGTCTTGATGTGCGGCAGCGCGATGTTCACGATGGTCGCGTCGAGCACGACCATGAGCTGGGCGGTCGCAATGACCGCGAGCGCGAGGCTGGGATGCACGTGGTCGTGGGTGCCGGAGCCGCGGGACAGATCCGGCGAGGTCGCCGTGGACATAGGCCCATTGTAAGGAACGCGAGCGTTCTTTATCCTTCGGGCATGGTCGTCGGGCAGACGCGCCGTCGCGGCGACGTGCTTGTCGGTGCGATCTACGCCGCCGTGCTCGATGAGCTTGCCGAGAGCGGCTATGCGGGGCTTTCGATCGAGCGCGTCGCCGAACGCGCCCAGACCGGCAAGGCCAGCATCTACCGGCGCTGGCCATCGAGGCTCGAGCTGGCGCTCGACACCATTGATCACACGCTCCCACAGCTGGACGAGCTGCCTGACACCGGCAGCACGCGCGACGACGTGCTGATCGTGATGGAGCGCATTGCTTCGGTCATGCGTAGCCCCAGCGGGGACGCGGTGCGGGCCTGCTTCTCCCCCGGCGCAGACCGGGAGCTGGCAGACGCGGTGCGAGAGCGACTGCTCGCACCGCGCAAGGCTGCAATGCTCGAGATCCTGCGGCGCGGAGTGGCGCGCGGCGAGGTGCGGGCCGATGCCATCAGCGCCCGCATTGCCGAGCTGGGCCCGACCCTGCTGCACGGTGAGCTGCTGCATCGCGGGCAGCTGACCGACGACGCGGTCGTGGAGATCGTCGACGAGGTCGTCCTACCACTGCTGCGGCGACGGTGACGTCCGGCTACAGCGGCACGCCGCTGGCACGAAAGCTCGGCATCAAGCACGACAGTCGCGTGCTCGTCGCGGCTGCGCCCGTCGGCTTTGCGATCCCGGACGTCCCTCCTACCGCGACGGTCCAGTCCCGACCCGGCACGACGGCGTACGACGTGATCCTTGCCTTCTGTCCGGACTTTGCGCGACTGGAGAAGCGGTTCGCGCCGATGGCGGAACGGCTGACCACTGCGGGCGCACTTTGGATCGCCTGGCCCAAGCGGGCGAGCGGCGTCAAGACGGATCTGGACGAGAACGTCGTGCGGGACCACGGTCTCGCCGGCGGGTTGGTCGACGTCAAGGTTGCCGCGATCGACGAGACCTGGTCGGGTCTGAAGTTCGTTCGCAGGGTGCGCGACCGGTGAAGGCAGACGTCGTCGTCGTCGGCGCCGGCCACAACGGACTCGTCGCGGCAACGTTGTTGGCTCGGGCAGGGTTGTCGGTGCTCGTCGTCGAGCGGGACACCGTCATCGGCGGTGCTGCGCGCACCGAGCGGCCATTTGCCAGAGTGCCCGGGTTGCAGCAGTCGACCGGGTCCTACCTGCTCGGCCTGATGCCTCCGGAGCTGGAGCAGCTGCTCGACTTGAAACTGCCGCTGGTGCGGCGCGACCCGCACTACTTCCTTCCGACGACATCCGACCGCTACTTGCTGATGGGTTCCGACCGGGCGGCGACGAGGGAGCAGTTCGAGAAGTTCTTCACCCCGGCCGACCGGGATGCCGACGACCGGCTGCAGGCCGAGCTGGGCATGTTGCGTGAAGACCTTGCGCCTGCGTGGCTGGCCGCGCCTCTGTCCGTTGCCGAGACCGCCGACCGCTACATCCGGCCACGGTTGCGCGAGGTCTTCGTCGATCTGGTCAACGGCAGCGTCGCGGACTACCTGGATCGGTTCGGATTCGCTACTGAGCTCGTCGTCGCGATGTATGCAGTCACGGACGGCCTGTCCGGCCTGACGGCGGGCCCCGACACCCCGGGATCCGGCCACAACTTCCTCGTGCACAACATGTGCCGGCTACCAGCCGCGGACGGCACCTGGATGATCGTGCGCGGCGGCATGGGCACGGTCACGCGGACACTCGCCGACCGGCTGCGGGCAGCGGGCGGGGAAATCCTCGTCGACGCGGCCGTCGGCGCCGTCGACGTCACCGGCGGTGCGGCATCCGGGGTGACGCTCGCCGACGGCCGACGGATCGAGAGCCGCGCAGTCGTCGCCGCCTGTGACCCGTTCACCCTCGCCGACCTGGTCGCGCTCCCCCAGCCGTTGACACAACGACTGACCGAGATCCGTCGACCGGGCACGACGATGAAGGTCAACCTCGCCCTTCGCGACCTTCCCCGTTTCACCTGCCTGCCCGACGACGCACCCTCTCCGTTCGGGTCGACGATCCACCTGCTGCCGCAAGACGAGCCGCTCGACGCCGTACGACGCATGTGGGCCGACGTGCAAGCCGGCAAGTTGCCGGACTTCCCGACCATCGAGTGGTATCTCCACACGACCGCCGACCCGTCGCTTCAGGACGAGGCGCGGCACCACTCCAGCGCTCTTTTCGTCCAGTCGGTCCCCTATGACATCGCGGGCAGCACGTGGGCAGAAGAGCTGCCGGCCTACGTCGAGCACCTGCTGGGCATCTGCGACCGTTTTGCGCCCGGCACGAGCGACCTGGTCGCCGACACGTTTGCCCTTCCGCCGCCCGGCATCGAGAGCCATTTCGGCATCCGGCACGGACACATCCATCACGTCGACAACGCCATCGCGTTCGACCGTCGGATGCCCTACCGCACCGGCATCGACGGCCTCTATGCCGGCAGCGCCGGCTGCCATCCAGCCGGCTCCGTCATCGGCGCGGCCGGGCACAACGCGGCTCGCGAGGTGATGGCGGACCTGGGCGTAGCCTGAGATCTCGTGGCGGAGAAGACAGAACAAGCCGACCAGTTCGCCGGATTCGGTCCCAACGAGTGGCTGGTCTACGAGATGTACCAGCAGTACTTGAAGGACCCGGAGTCGGTCGACAAGGCCTGGTGGGACTTCTTCGCCGACTACTCGCCCGACGGCCGCCAGGCCGAGGGCGCGGCGACCAACGGGGCGGCCAAGGTCGAAGCCCCCGAGCTGACGCCGGAGCGCGCACCGACAGCCACCGTCCAGGCCGACCCGAAGCCGGCCGCTGCGCCCAAGACCGCTCCCGCTGCGCCGCCGCCCGCCCCGGCAGCCTCCGCCCCGGCGGCCGCCAAAGAGCAACCCAAGGAAGAGGCCGCCGCGAAGCCGGCTGTTGCCCAGCCCGAGACCAAGCCACTCAAGGGCGCGGCCGCTCGCGTCGTCGCCAACATGGAGGCATCGCTCGCAGTCCCGACGGCGACCAGCGTCCGCGCGATCCCGGCCAAGCTCTTGATCGACAACCGCGTCGTCATCAACAACCATCTGCGTCGCGGCCGCGGCGGCAAGGTGTCGTTCACGCATCTCATCGGCTTCGCGCTGGTCAAGGCGCTCGCGGAGTTCCCGGTGATGAACCGCGCCTTCACCGAGATCGACGGCAGGCCAGCGGTGGTCGAGCCGGAGCACGTCAACCTCGGCCTCGCCATCGACCTGCAGAAAGACGACGGCAGCCGCACTCTCGTCGTACCGAACATCAGGAACGCCGAGACACTGGACTTCGGACGGTTCTGGGCGGCGTACGAGGACATCATCCGGCGCGCGCGGAGCAACAAGCTCACCGCCGACGACTTCGCCGGCTCGACCATCTCGCTCACCAATCCGGGCACCATCGGCACGGTTCACTCTGTGCCCCGGCTGATGAGCGGGCAAGGCGCGATCGTCGGCGTCGGCGCGATGGAGTATCCGGCCGAATACCAGGGGGCGTCCGAAGAGACGCTTGCCCGGCTCGCGGTCAGCAAAGTGATGACGCTGACGTCGACCTACGACCATCGCATCATCCAGGGCGCCGAGTCCGGCGACTTCCTGCGTCGCATGCACCAGCTGCTGCTGGGCGAGGACGACTTCTACGACGAGATCTTCCGCTCGTTGCGCATTCCGTACGAACCCGTCCGATGGGTCACCGACATCTCGGTCAGTCACGACGAAGACTTGGGCAAGCCGGCCCGCGTCATCGAGCTGATCCATGCCTACCGTGTGCGCGGTCACCTGATGGCGGACACCAACCCGCTCGAGTTCGAGCTGCGTCGCCACCCCGACCTCGACGTCGTGTCGCACGGCCTGACGTTGTGGGACCTCGACCGCGAGTTCCCGACCGGCGGCTTCGGCAACAAGCCGTTGATGAAGCTCCGCGAGATCCTCGGCGTGCTTCGCGACTCTTATTGCCGCAGTGTCGGCATCGAGTACATGCACATCCAGGACCCGGAGCAGCGCACCTGGATCCAGGACCGGGTGGAGCAGCATCATGCGTCGCCGCCGCCGGAGGAGCAGCTGCGCATCCTCGGCAAGCTCAACCAGGCCGAGGCGTTCGAGACCTTCCTGCAAACCAAGTACGTCGGGCAGAAACGGTTCAGCCTGGAGGGCGGCGAGTCCGTCATCCCGTTGCTCGATGCAGTCGTCTCCGAGGCAGCGCACGACGACATGGACGAAGTCGTCATCGGCATGGCGCACCGCGGCCGGCTCAACGTGCTCACCAACATCGTGGGCAAGTCCTACGGGCAGATCTTCCGCGAGTTCGAGGGCAACCTCGACCCGCGCACCGCCCACGGCTCCGGTGACGTGAAGTACCACCTCGGAGCCGCCGGCACCTACACCGCGCTCGACGGCGAGAAGATCAAGGTGTCACTGACGTCGAACCCCTCTCATCTCGAGGCGGTCGACCCCGTGCTGGAAGGCATCGCCCGGGCAAAGCAGGACGTCATCAACCGCGGTGCCACCGGTTTCACCGTGCTGCCGATCCTCATCCACGGCGACGCGGCGTTCGCCGGCCAGGGCGTCGTCGCCGAGACCCTGAACCTCTCGCAGCTGCGCGGCTACCGCACCGGCGGCACCGTGCATGTCGTCATCAACAACCAGGTCGGCTTCACGACGTCGCCGACTTCTGCGCGCTCCTCGGTCTACTCGACCGACGTCGCGCGCATGATCCAGGCCCCGATCTTCCATGTGAACGGCGATGACCCGGAGGCCGTCGTACGCGTGGCCGAGCTCGCCTACGAGTTCCGGCAGGCGTTCAAGAAGGACGTCGTCATCGACATGCTCTGCTACCGCCGGCGCGGTCACAGCGAGGTCGACGAGCCGTCATTCACGCAGCCGGTCATGTATGACCTGATCGACGCGAAGCGCAGCGTGCGCAAGATCTACACCGAAGCGTTGATCGGCCGCGGTGACATCACCGTCGAGGAAGCCGAGCAAGCGCTCCGTGACTACCAGGAACAGTTGGAACGGGTGTTCGCCGAGACCCGCGACGTCTCCAACGTGCCGGACGACAGCGCTGACACCAACACGTCCGCAGGCAGCCGACCGTCCGGGCAGGAAACGGCCATCAGTGCCGAGGTGCTGAAGCGGATCGGCGAGTCGCAGATCACCGTGCCGGATGGATTCACTGTGCATCCCCGCCTGCTGCCGCAGTTGCAGAAGCGCGCCCAGATGGTGAGTGAGGGCGGCATCGACTGGGCCATGGGCGAAACGATCGCGTTCGGCTCGCTGCTGCTGGAAGGCACTCCGATCCGGCTCGCCGGGCAGGACTCGCGGCGTGGCACTTTCGGTCAGCGGCACGCCGTGCTCGTCGACCGCCGTACGGCGGAGGAGTACACCCCTCTGTCACACCTGTCAGACGACCAAGCGACGTTCTACGTCTACGACTCGCTGTTGTCCGAATACGCAGCGATGGGCTTCGAGTACGGCTACTCGGTAGCACGGCAGGAAGCGTTGGTGCTGTGGGAGGCACAGTTCGGCGACTTCGCCAACGGGGCGCAGAGCATCATCGACGAGTTCATCTCGGCCGGTGAGGCGAAGTGGGGCCAGGGATCGTCGCTGACGCTGCTGCTCCCGCATGGCTACGAGGGACAGGGGCCTGACCACTCCTCGGGCCGCATCGAGCGCTACCTCGCGCTTTCAGGCGAGGACAACTGGACGGTCGCGACACCC
>DASSEQ010000239.1:0-5087 GCA_035695245.1 Mycobacteriales bacterium
TCGATGCGCTGTAGCCGTGGCTCAGCAACAGCGGCACCGCGCTGGGCGGCCCGGGATGCACCTCGTAGGCGATCCGGACACCGTCGCGGTCGAGCCACCGGGTTTCAATCACAGGGGGATGTTGCCATGCCCGCCACGTGCGGGTGACCCGGCGGCGGCCTCACGCAGCGCGTCGGCGATCATCGCGCGGGTCCGCTTCGGGTTGATGACCGCATCGACCACTCCGATGTCGACGGCGCGGGCAAGTCCGCCGGACAGCTGCTCGTGCTCGGCGGCGAGCTGCTGCTCGAGCTCGGGCACTGCTTCCGCAGGTGCCTCGGCCAGCTTGCGCCGGTGCAGGATCCGCACGGCCGCAACCGATCCCATCACTGCGACCTCGGCCTGCGGCCACGCGACCACCTTTGTCGCGCCGAGCGACTTGGAGTTCATCGCGATGTAGGCGCCGCCGTAAGCCTTGCGCGTGATGACCGTCACACGCGGGACGACGGCTTCGGCGAAGGCATGCAGCAGCTTCGCTCCCCGTCGTACGACGCCCTCCCACTCCTGGCCCACACCGGGCAGGTAGCCGGGCACATCCACGAGCACGATCAAGGGCAGTCCGAACGCATCGCACATGCGCACGAAACGCGCCGCCTTCTCGGCGGCTGCAGCGTCAAGACAACCGCCGAGCCGCATCGGGTTGTTGGCGATCACACCGACGGGACGGCCGCCGAACCGACCGAGGGTCGTCACGATGTTGGGCGCCCAGCGCGGGTGCAGCTCGACGCCCGGACCGTCCAACACTTCGTCGACGAGCGGCCGCACGTCGTAGGCGCGTCGTGGGTTGTCCGGCAGCAAATCGCCGAGAGCCCGGTCTTCAACCGTCTCGACGACTCCACCACCGCCGAGCAGCGACGCGACCTGTCGTGCGTGATGCAGCGCGTCGTTGTCCGACTCGGTCACGACATGCACCACACCGCTGCGGCGCCCGTGCGGCTCCGGACCACCGAGCCGCAGCATGTCGACGTCCTCACCGGTGACGCTGCGAACGACGTCGGGCCCCGTGACGAACACCCGGCCTTGCGGCCCGAGGATGACGATGTCGGTCAACGCCGGCCCGTAGGCCGCGCCTCCCGCCGCCGGGCCGAGCACCACGGAGATCTGCGGCACGCGGCCGGACGCCCGCGTCATCGCGGCGAATATCTGACCGACGCCGTCCAGCGACGCCACGCCTTCGGCAAGACGCGCGCCGCCGGAGTGCCAGATGCCGATGATCGGCGACTTCGCCCGCAGGGCAACGTCGTACGCAGCCGCCACATCGGCACAGCCCTCGTGACCGAGCGCACCGCCCTGCACCGACGGATCCGCCGCAAACACGACCACGTCGACGCCGTCGACGCGACCGCGTGCGGTCACCATGCCACTGCCGGCATGTGCAGTCAGGACCTCGACAGTGCTGATGTCGCACAGCGTTTCGATGCGCTCGTGCGGATCGCGCGGGTCGCGGGGCCGGGCGACTCGTAGCTCAGGACGTTGTTCAAGGATCGTCACGCATGACTCCGGAAGGCGAGGGTGACGTTGTGTCCGCCGAACCCGAACGAGTTCGACAGTGCTGCGGCTTTAGCGGGGAGCTCCCGCGGTGACATCCGTACGACGTCGAGACCGACCTCGTCGTCGGGATCGTCGAGGTTGCGGGTGGCGGGCACCACGCGGTTGTGCAGAGACAGCACGGTGACGGCTGCTTCCAAGGCGCCGGCGGCGCCGAGCAGGTGACCGGTGCAGGACTTCGTTGCGGTGACGTTGACCTTGTTGACCGCGTCGCCGAGAGCCGTGCGCAGCGCGGCGGCCTCCGCCACATCTCCGAGCGGAGTCGAAGTGGCGTGCGCGTTGACGTGCACGACGTCAGCGGGGGACAGGCCGGCGTCGCGAATCGCGAGCGCCAAGGCGCGTGCCGCACCCGCACCGGTCGGCTCCGGCGCCGCGACGTGGTAGGCGTCCGCGCTCATGCCGGCACCGGCGAGCTCGGCGTAGACGCGCGCACCACGTTTGCGCGCATGCTCTTCGGTTTCCAACACGAGCACCGATGCGCCTTCGCCGAGCACGAAGCCGTCACGTGCTTTGTCGTAGGGACGGGAGGCTTCTTGCGGTTCGACGTCGCGCATCGACAGTGCGCGCATCGCGGCGAAACCTGCGATCGGCAGCGGCGCGATCGCTGCCTCGGTGCCACCGGCCACGACGACGTCGGCTCGGCCGGCACGAAGCAGGTCGAGACCGAGCCCGATCGCTTCCGCACCACTGGCACAGGCCGACACCGGCGTGTGCACGCCGGCGCGAGCGGTCAGTGCGAGGCCAACCGCTGCCGCCGGGCCGTTGGGCATGAGCATCGGCACGGTGTGCGGTGAAACTCGGCGGGCGCCCTTCTCGCGCAGCACGTCGTACTGCGCCAGCAACGTCAGCACGCCGCCGATGCCACTCGCGACCACGACTGCCAGTCGCTCCGGCTCGACGGTGACATCGTCGCCGAAGCCAGCGTCGCTCCACGCTTCCCGAGCGGCGACGAGTGCGAACTGCTGGCTGCGGTCGAGCGTGCGCGCCTCGACCCGGTCCAGCACGTCCGTCGGCTCGACCGCCGCGGGAGCGCCGATCTGCACGGGCAGATCGGCGACCCAGTCATAGGTCAACCGGCGTACGCCGGATCGACCTTCGAGCAGCCCGTCCCACGTGCTGGGGACGTCGCCGCCCAGCGGGGTGGTCGCCCCCAGCCCGGTGACGAGAACTCGGGTCACGCCGCGACGCCGGCCTTGGCGATGTAGTTGACCGCGTCGCCGACAGTCTTGAGGTTCTTCAGGTCGTCGTCGGGGATGCGGATGCCCCACTTGTCCTCAGCAGCCGTGGCGATCTCGACCATCGACAGTGAGTCGACGTCGAGGTCGTCGAGGAAGGACTTCTCCGGGGTGATGTCGCCCACCGGAACGCCGGCAATCTCGTTCACGATCTGAGCGAGCTCGGCGAGGATTTCTTCCTGAGACATTTGGTGCTCTCTCCTTGGGTTGTTACGGGACGCGGACGACTTGTCCGGCGTAGGTGAGGCCGGCGCCGAAAGCGAGCAGCAGCGCAAGTTCGCCGCTCGCCACCGTGCCTGCGTTGACGAGGCTCGCGAGCGCGAGCGGGACGGACGCGGCCGACGTGTTGCCGGTTGTTGCGATGTCGCGCGCAACGACGACACTGTCCGGCAGCTTGAGGGCACGCACCATCGCGTCGATGATGCGCACGTTGGCCTGGTGCGGCACGAAGGCCGCGAGATCGGAAAGCTCGACCCCGGCGAGTTCGCACGCGCGTGCGGCGACCGGCGCCATCTTCGTGGTGGCCCAGCGGAAGACGGCCGGGCCGTCCATGCGGATTGCCCAGTCGCCGTCCGGGATGCAGACGGTCGCGAAGTTGTCGCCGTCGCTGCCCCAGGCGACCGGACCCACACCGGGTTCGTCGCTTCGTTCGACGACCACCGCGGCAGCGCCGTCACCGAACAGGATCGACGTGCCCCGGTCCGGCCAGTCGATGAAGTCGGTGAGCTTTTCGCTGCCGATCACGACGGCGCGCTGCGCGTTGCCGACACGGATCGCGTCGCTCGCGACCGACAGTGCGTAGCAGAAACCACCGCACGCGGCGTTGACGTCGAACGCACCGACACCGGCGGCACCGATGCCGCTTGCGATCCGAGCGGAGCCCCCGGGAATCGGCCTTGCGATAGAGCAGGTGGCGAGCACGACGAGGTCGATGTCGTTGCCGGACAGCCCCGCGTTTGCCAGTGCTTTCGCCGCCGCGTCGGCGCCCATCGAGATGACCGTCTCGTCCGGCCCGGCGATGTGACGGCGTTGGATGCCCGTGCGGGTGCGGATCCATTCGTCGCTGGTGTCGACGCCGCGCGCCGCGAGATCGTCGTTGGACAGCGTCGCCGCAGGACGGTGTTCACCGATGGCGACGATGCGCGAATGCGTGATCGGCGGAGTCTTCACAGCGCCGCCGGTTCCGGCACTGGGTGCAGCCGTGCGACTGGTTGCCCGGGCGCGACTGGGTCGCCGTCGTGGGCGAGCCATTCGAGGAGCACGCCGTCATGGACGGCTTCGATCGTTGCCTTGCTGCGGTTGGACTCGACCGTGCCTACGATGTCGCCGGCTGCGAGCTGATCGCCGGTGCCGACTTCACGCGGCCGGAACGTGCCCGCCACCGGAGCAACAGCGAGCCGCCACGACGGCGCATGTTCCGTCGGCAGCTCGGAGTGTGCAGCGACGATCGCCCGCGCTTCGGCCAGGTCGTCCGGTGTCTTCACTGCGAGTGTTTGCACGCCCGGCATTGCGCGCCGCGCCAGGCCGACCAGCGTGCCGGCCGGCGGCAGCTCGATCAAGGCCGTCACGCCGAGGTCCGCCATTGTCTGCATGCAGAGGTCCCAACGCACCGGTTGCGCGACTTGCGTGACCAGCCGCCGCAGGACGTCCGCGCCGGACGACACAACGGCGCCGTCGCCGTTGCCGAGCAGGCGCACGCGCGGATCGGCGTACGGCGCGGCTGTCGCGACGTCGGCCAGCGCGACGCGCGCGCTCTCCATGAACGGCGTGTGGAAGGCGCCGGCAACGTCGAGTGCGCGCACCCGCGCGCCCTCCGGTGCAGCGGCCGACAGGCCGGCAAGCGCCTCGAGCGGACCCGCGGCGACGACTTGGCCGGTGGTGTTGACGTTGGCGGCCACCAGGCCGTGCTGTTCGAGGGCACGCGCGACTGTGTCCGCGTCTCCGCCGAGCACGGCACTCATGCCGGTGGGTGTCGCGGCCGCGGCCTCGGCCATGAGCCGGCCTCGTTCGCGGACCAGCACCAAAGCGGTCTCGCGGGAAAGCGCGCCGGCCAGCGCTGCCGACACGTATTCGCCGACGCTGTGTCCGGCGAGAACGCCGGTGGGTTGCGCGGTGATCTCCGGCGCAACCGCGAGGGCCATCGCGACCAGGAGCGGTTGGGCCACCGCGGTGTCGCGGATCTCCTCGGCGCTGCCGGAGGTGCCGAGGCGGATCAGGTCGATGCCGGTGACGGCACAGGCCCAGCGAAGCCGCTCCGCCACAGCC
>DASSEQ010000240.1:0-3399 GCA_035695245.1 Mycobacteriales bacterium
GGCGCCGCCTTCGATGACCGTTGCAACGGCGACCGGCTCGTCGGAGCGGATCGACTCGGCGGCCGTCGCAAACGAGGGCAATCGTTCGACGTCGACCGGCCGCACCAGGATGTCGAGGATGCCGCCACAGGTCAGCCCGACCGAGAAGGCATCCTCGTCGCTGATGCCGTAGGTCTGCAGGACCGGCTCCCCGGTCTGGAGCACCTCGGTCGCGAGTTCGTAGACCGCGCCTTCGACACAGCCACCCGACACGCTGCCGATGGCTTCACCCGAGGCACTGACCGCCATGGACGCGCCCGGCTGCCGCGGTGCGCTTCCGCGGATCCCGACGACGGTCGCCAGCGCAAACGGTTGACGCTGCTGCCACCACGCGGTCAGCTCGGGTAATAGGTCACGCATGAGCGCTCAACTCCCTGGCTTCGGCTCTGGCTCGGGCGCCGGCCACGATCACGGCAAGCCGCTCCAGCGCGGCAAGGCTGTGTCCCGACACAAAGGTGTCAACGTGCGGAAGGGCCGCAGCCATCCCGGCGGCGAGCGGAGCGAATCCAGGGCGGCCCGCTCGCGGGTTGGACCAGATCACCCGGTGCGCCAGCCGATGCATGCGCGCCATCTGCTCGCCGAGCAGCGCGGCGTCGCCACGCTCCCATCCGTCGGACAGCACGACGACGACCGAACCCCGGGCCATGCCCCGCTGCCCCCACTCGTCGAGGAAGCGCTTCATCAGCTCACCAAGCCGCGTGCCGCCGGACCAGTCGGGGACGGCACCGGCAATGGCACGCAGGGCGGCGTCACTGTCGCGCTGGGCCATCTCGGGGGTCACTCGGGTCAGCCGGGTGCCGAGGGTGAACACCTCGGTCACCGGCCCGCGGCTCCGATGGCTCGCCGCGTGCGCGAAGCGCAACAGCGCGTCGGCGTAAGAGCTCATCGAACCGCTGATGTCGACGAGAAGCACGACGCGCCGAGGGCGCCGCCGACGATGTCGGCGGGCCAGCTCAGCGGGCTCGCCGCCGGCGTGCATGAGACGCAGCAGGGTCCGACGCCGATCGACGTAGCCGCGCGCAGCCGGCGCCAGGCGTCGGGTCACGCGATGCTCGCCCGGCAGGGCGAAGGCCGCCAGCAGCCGCGCCAGCATCGCGCGCTCGGTCGCATCCAGGGTGGCGATGTCACGGTGTCGCAGGACCTCGGTCGCGCTGGCGGCCGCTGCCATCGGCGTCGAGTCTTCGTCGCTGTCGTCGACCGCATCGTCGGCCGTGGGCGTCTCTTCCGCCGCCACGAGTCGGAGCTGGGCCGCCGGCACGGTCGGCCTGCGGATCAGGGCTGCTGGCCGGTCGCCGAAGTAGGCGGCAAAGACGCGGTCATAGCGGTCGATGTCGTCGCGCGATGCGCACATCGTGAGGCGGCCGGCCCAATAGACGTCGCGCTGCAGCATGGGATCCAACAGCGCCAATGCGCCGATCGTTGCGTGCACCCGGTCCGGCGAAGCCGCGACGCCCGCCGCGCGCAGTGTGTGGGCCAGACCGATGACGAGGTCGACACCGTCGTACGCATCAGGCACCGCCGGCGGCCTCGAACACGTCGGCGAGACCGGAGCGCGCAACGCGTTCATGGTCCTCGCGATACTTCAGCACGGCGCCGAGCGTGCGCGTCGCCGACTCGGCGTCGAGGGTCTGGGCACCTAGGGCAAGGAGCGCCTGGGTCCAGTCAAGGGTCTCGGCAACGCCGGGCGGCTTCAGCAGATCCGCCCGTCGGAGCCGCTGCACCGCGCCGGTCACCGACGTCGCCAACTGTTCGCTCGCGTTGGGGTAGCGAGAGCGCACGATCGCGACCTCTCGCTCGAAGCTCGGATGCTCGACCCAGTGATAGAGGCACCTGCGCTTGAGTGCGTCGTGCACCTCACGCGTGCGGTTGCTCGTGACGACGACGACCGGCGGGTTCTCTGCTCGGATCGTCCCGAGCTCGGGGACGGTGACGGTGAAGTCGGACAGCACCTCGAGGAGAAATGCTTCGAACTCGTCGTCGGCGCGATCCACTTCATCAACGAGAAGGACACACGGATCGGTCTCGATGGCCTGCAACAGCGGTCGCGCGACGAGGAACCGGCGGCTGTAGAGCTCCCCTTCGAGTGCCTCGACGTCGTCCGCGCGGTGCGCCGCCTCGGCCGCCCGAAGGTGCAGCAGCTGCCGCGGAAAGTCCCAGTCGTAGAGGGCCTGCGTTGCGTCGATGCCCTCGTAGCACTGCAACCGGATCAGGGGCGCGTCGAGAAGCGATGCCAGTGCCTGCGCCAGCGCGGTCTTGCCGACGCCCGCGTCGCCCTCGAGGAACAACGGCCGACGCATCGACTGGGCGAGAAAGGCCGCGGTCGCCACGCCGTCGTCGGCGAGATACCCCTGTCGCTGCAGACCAGCGCGCAGCTCGTCCGGCGTCGTGACCGTCACCGCACCATTGTCCCCCGCCGCTACAAGCCCAGCTTGGCGGACCAGAGCGCCGTCTTGTCGCCGCTGATCTCGACGTCAGCGGCGTCCTTGCGGTTGTAGGCGAGCAGCAGCAGCTCAGTCGGTCGTCCGCGCACTTCGACGAGTGCGCCGCCGCGACCGACATCGACCGCGTTGCCGACCGTGGGCATCAAGCGGACCTCTGCGCGCACTCGTCGAAACGACAACCGCGACTGCCGCGACAGTCGCCGCCAAACCCACTGCTCGAGCCCCATGTCCACCGGACGCGGGGCCATCCCGTTGGCGCGTCGCACGTCCTCGGCGTGCACGAAGAACTCGATCGTGTTGAGGGCGTCGTCGACACCGCCGACCCGAAGCCAGGGCGGCGGCCGCCGAACGTGCTCGACAAGGGCGTCGTAGCCGTGCACCCGCATCGCGCTCTGCATGACGCGCTCGGTGTACGCCGACCACGCTCCGAGTGGCAGCACACCCGGCGCCGCGTCAAGCCGGTGTTCGCGCACATAGCAATGTGCGACGAGCTCCTTCGTCGTCCAACCGTCGAGCAACGTCGGGGCGTCCGGACCCAAGCCCGCACAAACCGACGCGAATGCCTCCCGTTGTTCCGCTGCCCGCGTCACCGGCCGGCTGCTGCGTGCACGGCCCGGCGAGTCAGCACCGTGACGAGGTGGCGCCTGTAGTCGGCATCGCCACCGAGGTCACTCGGCGGAGACGTGCCCGCAGCCGCATGAGCCGCAGCCGACGCGACCGCGTCACCGGAGAGGTCGGCTCCCGCCAGTGCTTGCTCGACGGCCCGTGCCCGCACCGGCGTCGGACCCATGTTGGTCAACCCGATGCGCGCCTCGGCGATGGAACCGTTGCTGCGCTTGACCGCGGCCGCGACCCCGACGACCGCCCATGCCTGGGCCACCCGGTTGAACTTCTCGTAATGGACGCCCCACCCGTCACC
>DASSEQ010000241.1:0-3712 GCA_035695245.1 Mycobacteriales bacterium
ACCGGCAGCCATCCTTCCGGCTCGGCGCCGGGCACTGCGAGCCCGAGCGCGATGGCCGTCGACGGACTCACCGGGCCACCTTCGAAGAGCACCGGTGGCGCCGTGACAATCTCCGCCACTGCGGGAACAGCATCGGCTACCGGCGCTTGCATCGGACGGTTGAGCACCACACCGACTGCACCGTCGGTGGGCGAGTGTTCGAGCAAAGCGATGACCGTCTGCGCGAACGTCGGCTCGCGCAAGGCCGGAGTAGCGACGAGCAGCATGCCTTTCATCGACTGCTGCGTCGACGCGTCGGTCACGTGCTCATCCTGTCTCCCGGCGTGGCACCCGGCGCATCGAGGGTGAAGGTGAGAACGTCACATCAGTCACAACAGCAACACACGGAGGAGGCATGGCAGCAGTCGCCCCGCTGCAGCAGCCGCAGCGCCGCGACCGCGCCACTCGTCGCCCGCCGCTGCGACTGGCGCCTGCTCCGCGGCCGCGACTCTCGCGTTACCGCGACAGCGTTTGGGCCGCAACACTCGCGCTGCTACTCGCGATCGGCATTCTCGGCGTGCTGCTGCTCAACACGTCGACCCAGACACAAGCCGACAACATCGCGGCCGCCAAACAGCGACTGGCCGCCCTGACGCTGCGCGCCCAAGTGATGCAGATGGCAGCCGATCAGGAAGACGCGCCCAGTGTGCTGGCCGCGCATGCACGTGCGCTTCGCATGCGACCCGCGACGACCGTGACGGTGATGCCGCCTCAGCGCACCCGCACCGGCAAGTCCGTGAGGCCGCGCAAGTTGATCCGTCCGTTCCACACCGGCTGACCGTCGAGGTCGATCTGCGGGAACCGTCGGAGCAACGAGGCAACCGCGACCCGGCCTTCGAGCCGGGCCAGCGCCGCGCCGAGACAGTGGTGGATGCCGGCGCCGAACGAGACCTGTTGCCTGGCCTTGTCGCGGTCGACTCGCACGCGGTGCGCGTCAGGACCGAACTGCTCGGGATCACGGTTGGCCGATGCGAGACCCGCGATGATCGTCGTGCCGGTGGGCACCGTAACTCCGTCGACGGCGTAGTCCTCGAGCGTCACGCGACGGGTCATCTGCACCGGTGAGTCGAAACGCAACAGCTCCTCGACGGCGTTCTCGTCCAGGTCGGGACGGTCGCGCCAGAGCTCGAGCTGCTCGCGATCCTGCAGCAACGCGAGCGTGCCGTTGCCGATCAGGTTGACCGTCGTCTCATGCCCCGCGACATACAACAAGATGACCTGCGCGACGAGCTCGTCGTCGGACAGCATGTCGCCGGAGTCCTCCGCGTTGATGAGCGCGGTCAGCAGATCGTCGGCAGGGTTGTCGCGCTTCCACGCGATCGCGTTGCGTGCTACTTCGACGAGCCCCTTCTGCGCGCGCACGATTTGCGAAACCGTCTCCTCGTCCGGCACCGGCTCGAGCGAACGCACGGCGACACTCGA
Source organism: Mycobacteriales bacterium (assembly GCA_035695245.1). Classification (GTDB taxonomy): domain Bacteria; phylum Actinomycetota; class Actinomycetes; order JAFAQI01; family JAFAQI01; genus DASSEQ01. Next base: position 1,462 of record DASSEQ010000241.1, read on the forward strand.
CATCTCGCGCAGCTCGAAGGAGTCGGTCTCCGGCATGCCCATCATCACTGAGATGACGGTGAAGGGAAGCGGGAACGCCAACGTGTCGATCAGGTTGACGCTGCCGGCATCGTCGATCGCATCCAGTGCTTCGTCGACGAGCTTCTGCACCGTCGGTTCGAGCTGGGCAATCGTGCGCGGCGTGAAGGCCGTCGACACGAGCTTGCGAAGTCGGGTGTGGTCCGGCGGGTCGCGGTCGAGCATCGACACGACGCCGGATGGCTCGAACCCGTTTTCGGCAAGCGCACGTTCATAGGCCTCCGCCATCGGCCCACGGCTGGAGTTGCGGCCTTCTTCGACCGACATCTTGGCGCGCAGCACTTCGGCGACGTCGCGATAGCGCCACAGCGCCCAGAAGCCGAGCGGATGTGGCTCGATCGGACGTGACTCGCGCAGTTCGGCGAAGTGCGGATAGGGGTTGTCGGTGAACCCTGGCATGAACGGGTTGAACGACAGATCGACGGTGTCGGTCACGACTCACCTCGTCGGCGGAAGCGGATTGCTCACGGTAACGCCAGGTCACCGGCACGTCTGTGAGGTGGGTCACAAGCATTCGCCGATGCCTACGCTGGCGGCGATGCACGATGTCGTGACCGTCCTCCCGATCGAGCTCGTGCTTCGGGACGGCACCGAAGCGATGATCTGGCCACTCTTGCCAACCGACGCGGAGGATCTGCGGCACGCCTTCGACGAGCTCTCACCGCGATCGCGACGGCTGCGCTTCCTGGGTCCGGTCACCCGGCTCGACGAGGCGATGATTCATCTGCTCGTCGACGCGGTTGACCAGCGGCACCACATTGCTTTGGTGTTGGTCGTTTTTCCCGCCGACGAGCTCGAGCGCCCCATCGGTGTGGCCCGACTCGTCCAGCTGCCGGGCGACCCGAACACCGCGGACTTCGCGGTCACGGTCATCGACGAGTGGCAAGGACGCGGCGCAGGCCGCGCGCTGGCCGACGCACTTGTCCAGCTGAGGCCGGATGAAGTGACGACGTTGGCCACCGCGGTGGCCGCGGACAACGCCGCCTCGTTGGCGATGTTGCGTCGGTTGGGGGCGATGACGACACGTCCCAGCTATCCAGGCGTTCTCGAAGTGGTCGTTCACCTTCCCGATGCCGGGACCGATGCATGATGGCGGCGTGGCTGATGGCTTGCGCAAGGTGCGCCTCGTGTTGCTCGCCGTTGTCGCCGTCGACGTCGCTTACTGGGTGACCTGGTACGCCGACCGCGCGGCGGTGGCCAGCAACTCGAGATCGGCGTACTACGAGTTCGAAAACGCCTTTCCGCTCGCCGATGCGTGGCTCGCGCTTTGTTGCATCGGTGCGTTCGTCGCACTGGGCCGGCGCTCGCCGACCGCGTTGCTCTGGTTGCTCCTCGCCGGTGGTGCGGGGGGCTATCTGTTCTGCATGGATGTGCTCTACGACCTCGAACACGGGGTGTGGTGGTCGAGCGGCGCCGGTGGCGTCGTCGAGCTCGCCATCAACGCGTTGACCGTCGGCGTGTCGCTCTGGCTAGGCCGCTGGACCTGGCGCCGTCGGGCGACTCTGCTGGTCGGCGGTCAGGTCGAGGAGTCGCAGCTGGCGTCGTGACGCAGCCGGCCGTAGGCATGGCCGTGGCCCTGGTCGTGCGGGCTCTTGTTCTGCCCCGGAGCGTCCGCGCCCGGGCATGAAGTCGACGACGGCGAGGCTGACGGCGACGCAGCGGGCCGGCTCTGTGGCGCTGCCATCGACCTCGGTGTCACCGCCGCAACCGTCGTCCCGGACGCAACGTCATCGGCTTCCCGCACCGGGACGCTGTGGGTCACGTCGGCGCGCCGGTGCGTGGGCACGGAGGCCCTCACCTCGGCTACCGGACGCGCGTTCGTCGGGGTCAGCGTCGATGTCGTCGTCGTTGTCGAGCCGCCGCCGGAAGGCGGTGATGCGAGATGTTCGGCCACTGCCGGCGGAGCGGTGGCGCCGAAGACCAACATGCTCGCCGACGATGCGACCACGGTCGCGGTCGCCACCTGCGCGCCGGTCACGGCCGGCGCCGACTGGAGCTTCGGCCAGTCGCGCAGGAACGGCACCTGCCCCAGCCAGGACAGCCAGCCCATCGTGGTGCGCAGCTTGGGCAGGCCGACGGCAAGGAAGTGGCGAACGATCACCGGGTCGAACTGCGTGCCGGCATGTCGCGCGAGTTCGGCGCGGGCGGACTGCGCATCGACCGGTCGGCGATA
>DASSEQ010000242.1:0-17295 GCA_035695245.1 Mycobacteriales bacterium
AGGAGAGACAGTGTCCTACTTCGCCGCCGCGTTGGCCCGGCGCACGACCGGGTGGTCGGGTGAGGAGCTCGACCTCGACGAGGTCGAGGATCTGGACGGCGTCATCGAGGCGCTGCGCCAGTCCGCAGGTGATGACGCCGATGTCGCATTGCTGGTGTTCGAGGAAAACGACGAGTGGCTCGGGATCGTGCGGGTCGACGAAGACGCGGATCCGCGAGTCTTTGTCTCGGACGGGCGAGTGGTCGAGACCAGCAGCATCGGCGCCATCCTCGGTGAGGCCGCCGCGGTGGACGACCCGGACGACGACGCCGAGGACGGCGAGGACGACGACGAAGACGATGACGACGAGGAGTCGATCGGCGGTCCTGGCGATCCGATCGGCGACGCGGACCTGCTCGCCGATCTCGGCACCTCCGGAGGGCGACTGCTTGCACTCTGCGCCGAAGAGGGGCAGCTCCCGGCCGACATCCTCTCTGCCGTCTGCGAGAGCGCGGGTTGCGGCGACGCGCTCGAGTCGTTGCGCGAGACGTGACCGCTGCGTCGCCGTACGACGCCCTCATGCGGCGCGCCCTCTACGAGGCGCGCACGGCAGCCGCCGCCGGTGACGTGCCCGTCGGTGCCGTCATCGCGGACGAGTCCGGCGAGCTGGTCGCGGCCGCGCACAACCGCCGCGAGCTCGACGCCGATCCGACCGCTCATGCCGAGCTGCTGGCGATCCGTGCGGCCGCGATGGCGCGCGGCTCCTGGCGGCTCGATGGCTGCTCGCTGATCGTGACGCTGGAGCCGTGCACGATGTGTGCCGGCGCGGTCGTGCTGTCGCGGTTGGCGCGTGTCGTCTACGCAGCCGTGGATCCGAAGGCGGGCGCCGTCGGTTCGCTTTGGGACGTTGTGCGCGACCGGCGGCTCAACCACCGTCCCGAGGTGGTCGCCGGTGTGCTCGAGGAGGAGTGCGGTGAGCTGCTGCGTGAGTGGTTCGTCTCGCGTCGCCTGGACCACTAGGCTGGACGACGGTGGAGTGTCCGAGCGGCCAAAGGAGCACGCCTCGAAAGCGTGTGAGGGGGCAACTCCTCCGTGGGTTCAAATCCCACCTCCACCGCCAACTTTTCTGAACCCATCCGCGACGACGGCAAGCAGCAGCGCGAGCAGCAGAGCCGGTGCGAGATCCGACCGGACGGCATGCGTGATCGCGTGCAGCGAGCCCGCCAACGGCACGGCATCGCGACCTGGCAAGTAGGCCAGTGACAGCACGGTCGTGTGTGCGAGCAGCAGCCAGTCCCGCCAGGAGGCCGCAGTCATCGCGAGCAGCACCCAGGGCAGGCCGTCGTACCAAGGCAGTGCATAGGGAGCGGCGAGCACGTAAGCCAGGCTCAGTCCGGCAGCGACCGCTGCCACGTCGTCGGTCCGCCACCCGCGCAGGATCAACGCGACGAGCAGCAGTGCGAGCGCGATCGCCAGCGGACCGACGGCGGCCCGGTCAAGGTGTGTCCACGTGACGAGCGGGCGCCACGGCGTCGCCAGCGACACCCGCCGCGACGCGCGGGACAGCTCGTGGAGAGCACCGTTGCCGGCCAGGACGTACGACGGGACCACGACGACCGCGGCCGCAACGACGAGCAGGAGGAGCCGTCGTGGATCCCGTCGCGACATCCAGGCGAGCGCGAGCCAGGCGAGACCGCCGGTCGGCTTCAGCACGCCCGCGACCCCGGCGATCGCGCCGCCTGCCGTGGGTCGTCGCGCACCGATGGCGACCGCCGCCGCCGCGACCGTGGCGACGAGCACGTCGAGATGTGCACCGGAGACGAGTTGCAACCAGAGCAACGGGTTGGCTGCCCACAGCGCCGCTCGACGCAACTGTGCTGCTGCATCCGTGGCTCGTCGCAGCAGAAGCCAGCTCGCGCCGGCGAACGCCACGAGTCCGGCGAGGTCGAGCAGAAATACGGTGAGTGCGACGTCGTCGCCCGCAACCGCCGAGGCGACCGCCTGCTCGCCGACCGCGAGTGGACCGTAGACCGCGGGCTCGTCCCGCCAAGGCGCCTCGACCGCATCGGTCACGGAATCGGAGACCGCCGAGGGCTGAGTGGTCCAGGGGTCGTGGCCGGTGACGGCCAGCCGGCCGTACGCCGCGTAAGAGAGCGGATCCGCCGACGCGATCGGCGGCAAGAGAGTCAGCGCCGCCGCCACCGTGACTCCGGTTACGCACAGACGCCGTGCGTGCGGTCGCCAGCGACCGGCGAGGACCAGCGACACGAAGATCGCGCCTGCGACAACTGCCACCGCGAGCAAGGTCGTGACCACCCACGCAGGCGGCTTTGCGTGCAGGTGCAACGGCGGCGTGACGCCGCTGTCCTGTCGGCCCAACGGCGCTTCGGCTGCGCTCGGACCGAGCAAGGCGGTCACGGCGAGCGCAGCGGCGGCGACCGCGAAGCAACTCCAGCCGAGCGCGGCGGCCCACCGTCGCGACTTGTCAGGGGGCGTGGTCGCCATAGCCACCACAGGGTCTGACAAGTCCGTCTCCGATGCTGTGGCGGAGGATGCGAGATTCGAACTCGCGAGGGGTTGCCCCCAACACGCTTTCCAAGCGTGCGCCCTAGGCCAACTAGGCGAATCCTCCGCCGGGCAGTCTAGTGGGCCTGTGGAGGGCCGAGATGTTGTCACCAACCGCAGTTAGAGTGGGTGCCAGACCCCTCGTGTGGCGTTACCCCGCCCAACCCCCCCAGGGCCGGAAGGCAGCAAGGGTAAGCGGGCTCTGGCGGGTATGCGAGGGGTCCCTAGTCGGCGGCCACTGGCCGCCTCCCTCTAGCGTTGGGCCAACGTGCGGGCCGTACGTGGCTGGGTCGAGGTGCGTATGTCACTGGCGCTTTATCGGAAGTACCGCCCGGGGTCGTTCGCCGAGGTCGTCGGGCAGGAGCACGTCACCGAGCCGCTTCAGCAGGCGCTGCGGACCGAGCGCATCCATCACGCCTATCTCTTCAGCGGTCCTCGCGGTTGTGGCAAGACCTCGAGCGCGCGCATCCTCGCCCGCTCGCTCAACTGCGAGAAGGGGCCGACACCGGAACCGTGCGGTGTGTGCGACTCATGTGTCGCTCTGGCGCCGAATGGTCCGGGCAGCCTGGACGTCATCGAGATCGACGCGGCGTCGCACGGCCTGGTCGACGATGCCCGCGACTTGCGCGAGCGCGCGTTCTTCGCCCCGGTGTCGTCGCGCTTCAAGATCTACATCATCGACGAGGCGCACATGATCAGCCAGGCAGCGTTCAACGCGCTGCTCAAGGTGGTCGAAGAGCCGCCGCCGCACGTCAAGTTCGTGTTCGCGACAACGGAGCCGGAGAAGGTGCTCCCGACCATCAAGTCGCGCACCTTCCACTACCGGTTCCGCCTGATCCCGCCGGCCGCCCTGCGCGAGTTTCTTGCTGATCTGTGTCAACGCGAGGGCATCAAGGTCGATCCGCTGGTGCTGCCCCTCGTCGTACGTGCCGGAGCAGGGTCGGCGCGTGACGCGTTGTCGGTGCTCGACCAACTGGCGGCCGGCGCCGGTGACGACGGCATCAGCTATGAGCGCGCGCTGTCGATTCTCGGCTACACCGACGCTGCGTTGCTCGACGAAGCGGTGGACGCGTTCGCTGCCGGCGACGGCGCGGCCGTCTTCGCTGCTGTCGACCGGGTCATCGAAGCAGGCATCGATCCACGGCGCTTCGCCCAGGATCTGCTCGAGCGGTTCCGCGACCTGTTGGTGCTGGATGCCGTTGCGGACGCAGGAGACACCGGCCTGCTGGACGCGCCCGACGACGCACTCGAGCGGATGCGCAACCAAGCCACCCGCTTCGGCCGAGCCGCGTTGTCGCGCGCGGGCGACGTGTTCGCCCAGGCGCTCGTCGACATGCGCGGCACGACCTCGCCGCGACTTGTCCTCGAGCTTGCATGCGCCCGCGTGCTGCTGCCAGGCGCGTCGAGTGACACGTCGGCGCTCCTCGCGCGGCTCGACCGGCTTGAGCGCCGGCTCTCGGTGACTGCGACACACGCGCCGGCGATACCCGAATCGACAGACACAGGTGGGCGGGAGATCGAGCCGCCGGCGGCACCGGTCGCGGCACCGGCACCGGCACCGGCCGCGGCACCGGAGCCGGCGCCCGTCCCGGGTGGGCTCGACATGGTTGCCGTACGACGGATCTGGACCGACCTTCTCGACGAGGTCAACCAACACAACAAGACCGCCGCCGCTCTGCTCAAGAACGCCGAGCCGAATGCCGTGGACGCCAAGCGGCTGACCGTCGCGTTCAGCACTCCGGAGCTCGCTCGCATGTTCACGCAGAAGGGCATCGTCTTCCTGGCCGATGCCTTGCGCAGCGTGGTCGGCGCCGACCTCCAGGTCGAGGTCGTCGTAGCCGGAGCGGCCACCACCACCGTCGCCGCATCCGCAGACACTCCCGCCCCGGCGACGCCAGCGGCCCCGACGGCTGACGACATCGACCTCAGCGACAGCGAGGAGGTCGAGCCGGAGCCCGAGGCCGATCCGGTCGCCTTGCTGCAGAGCAACCTCGGCGCGCAGGTGATCGGCGAGATCGACAGCGCCTGACGACGTAGGCTCGACGCATGCCTCCGCAGCCCAACATGCAACAGCTGATGAAGCAGGCGCAGCAGATGCAGCAGCAGCTGATGGCCGCCCAGGCCGAACTCGGCGAAGCCGAGGTCGAAGGACATGCCGGCGGGGGTCTTGTCACCGCACGGATGTCGGGCACGGGTGAGCTGCTCGAGCTGCAGATCGACCCGAAGGCCGTCGACCCGGACGACGTCGAGACGCTGCAGGATCTCGTCGTCGCCGCGGTGCGGGACGCCGCGCGGGCCGTAGCGGACCTGACGCAGCAGAAGATGGGACCGCTTGCCGGCGGGCTCGACATCCCTGGTCTTCCGCGCTAGCGAAAGCCGATGTACGAAGGACCAGTCCAGGACCTCATCGACGAGCTCGGTCGGCTCCCGGGCGTCGGGCCCAAGAGCGCGCAACGGATCGCGTTCTATCTGCTTGCGGCTGACCCCGCCGACGTACGCCGACTCGTCACTGCGTTGACCGAGGTCAAGGACAAGGTCCGGTTCTGCGTTGTCTGCGGCAATGTCGCCGAAGAGGAGCAATGCCGCATCTGCCGCGACCCGCGCCGCGACCAGGCCGTCATCTGCGTGGTCGAGGAGCCTAAGGACGTGGTCGCGATCGAGCGCACCCGGGAGTTCCGCGGCCGCTACCACGTGCTCGGTGGAGCGATCTCGCCGATCGAAGGCGTCGGTCCGGACGACCTCCGTATCCGAGAGCTGATGTCGCGGCTTGCCGATGGCGCCATCACCGAGTTGATCCTCGCCACCGATCCCAACCTCGAGGGTGAGGCGACGGCCACCTATCTCGCTCGACTGGTGAAGCCGATGGGGCTCAAGGTGACCCGACTCGCCAGCGGGCTGCCGGTCGGCGGCGACCTGGAGTACGCCGACGAGGTCACGCTCGGCCGTGCCTTCGAGGGGCGGCGCGCGCTGGAGGTGTGAGGGCATAAAGTCCGCACATGGCTCGTGACATCAAGGAACTGTGCGGCGTCGACTTCCCGCTGTTTGCCTTCAGCCACTGCCGCGATGTCGTCGCCGCAGTCAGCCGGGCCGGCGGCTTCGGGGTGCTCGGTGGCGTGGCTTTCACGCCGGAGACGCTCGAGGTCGAGCTGAAGTGGATCGACGAGCACTGTGACGGCAAGCCCTACGGCGTTGACGTCCTGCTGCCGGAGAAGCAGAACGCGGCCGCCGACGCGACCGTGCAGCAGATCATCCAGACGATCCCGCAGGAGCACCGCGACTTCGTCCAGAAGCTGCTTGCCGATGCCGGCATCGACTGGCACGTGCCGGAAGGCGCGGGCCGGTCGGCGGTCAACTCGTTGTCGCCGCTTGTGGCGGAGCAGCTGATCGAGGTCGCGTTCTCCCACCCCATCAGGCTTGTCGCCAGTGCGCTCGGGCCGGCGCCGAAGTGGATGATCGAGCGCGGTCGCAGTGCGGGTGTCGCGGTCTGCGGGCTCGTCGGTGCCAAGGAGCACGCCGTGCGCCAGATCGAAGCCGGCGTCGACATCATCGTGGCGCAGGGTGGCGAGGCCGGCGGCCACACCGGCGAGGTGGCGACGCTCGTGCTCGTGCCCGAGGTGGTGCGGGCCGTCGAGCAGTCGGGTCGAGACATCGCAGTGCTCGGCGCCGGCGGCATCATGACCGGAGCGCAGATGGCGGCGTGCATGGCGATGGGCGCGTCCGGCGCATGGACCGGTTCCGTCTGGCTGGCAACGACCGACTCAGAGGTGACCGAAACCTTCCGGCAGAAGATGCTCGCTGCGACCTCACGCGACACGATCCGGTCGAAGGCCCGCACCGGCAAGCCGAGCCGGCAGCTTCGCTCCGCCTGGCACGACGCGTGGGAAGGACCGGAGAGTCCCGGCGCCCTGCCGATGCCGCAGATGTCGATTCTGTCGACGCCCGCTTTCGCGGCGATCGACCGTGCGGCCGACGGTGGCAACGAACAGGCGAAGGAGCTGCTGAGCTACTGGGTCGGCCAAGGCGTCGGCCTCGTCGACAAGGTGAAGTCGGCCGAGCAGGTCGTCGCCGACTTCATGACCGAGTTCGCCGAAGCGGCGGACCGACTGGCCGCTTACGCAGGCTGACGCCTACTTCGTCGGTAGTGGAGTGGGCTTCGCGTACGGCGAGAACTGCGCCGGCGCCGGCGTTGCCGAATCGGCTGAGGTGAGCCGGATGGTGTTGCCGCTCGGGTAGGTCGCGGCGACGAGCAAGCCGTTCGACGACAGGCAATAGTTGCCGCCGGGCACGACAAGCGTCGACGGGCTAGGGCTGCTCGACACCGTTGGGCTGGCGGACGCGGCGTCCAGTGGTGTGACGGTGAAGCAGCTGGCCGCGGGGACAGCGCCACTCGCGGCAGTGGCCGGTGCTCTGGTCACGCCGTAGTCGCTGATGTCGGTCGCCAGTTGCTGCAGATCGGTCGTGAACAGCGAGGTCGGGGCAACGTTGAACGGGGCGGGCAAGGGCTGCCCGGCCTGTGCCACGGTGAGGCAGGACGGTCCCTTGGCGGTGCGCGAGCACGAGTAGGTCGCGGTGGCGCCGACGATGAGGCTGGCTGTCGTCGTCGCCGCCCCGCTGCCGACGGTCACGTCGACGTGCAACGCGGGCGGCACCCGCCAGACCTGCACCGTGGCGCTCTGGTCGCTGGACGCCTCGTGGAAGGTGTAGGTCGCTGAATACGTGGCGTTGGCGGCCAGCGCGGCCAGCTGCACGAGTTGATCCGATGCAGATGGGCCGGATGTCGGATGCGACCCTCCGCTACACGCGGTGAGCAGCACAAGTAGCGGGAGAAGCCGTCGCAGCACGAAAAAAGTCAAGCATGGAGGGCGTCTTCCGTAGACTGGAGCGGTCCCTGGCACTGGTGGAAGAGGATTCTGATGGCGCTCGTCGTGCAGAAGTACGGCGGCTCATCGGTGGGTGATGCCGGGAAGATCAAGCGCGTCGCGCAGCGCATCGTGGACGCGAGACGCGCCGGCCACGACGTTGTTGTGGTCGTCTCCGCGATGGGTGACACGACCGACGAGCTGCTCGACCTGGCCCAGCAGGTGTCGCCGCTGCCACCCCCACGCGAGCTCGACATGCTGCTCACCTCAGGCGAGCGCATCTCGATGGCGCTGTTGGCCATGGCGATCGCCAACCTCGGCGCGAGTGCCCGCAGCTTCACCGGATCTCAGGCCGGTGTCATCACCGACTCCGTGCACGGCCGGGCGCGCATCATCGACGTCACGCCGGGACGCATCAGCGAGGCGCTCGAGGCCGGACACATCGCGATCGTCGCCGGATTCCAGGGCGTGAGCCAGGACACCAAGGACATCACCACTCTCGGCCGCGGCGGTTCGGACACCACTGCTGTCGCGCTCGCGGCGGCGCTGGACGCCGAGGTGTGTGAGATCTACACCGACGTCGATGGAGTCTTCACTGCCGACCCGCGCATCGTGCCCAACGCCAAGCGGATACCGCGCATCTCCTATGAAGAGATGCTCGAGATGGCGGCTTGTGGTGCGAAGGTGCTGCATCTGCGTTCGGTCGAATACGCCCGTCGGCACAGCCTTCCGATTCACGTGCGCTCGTCGTTCTCCCAGCGCGAGGGCACCTTTGTCGTCACCGTCCCCGAGGAGGAGCAGGTGGAACAGGCGATCATCTCCGGGGTCGCCCACGACCGCAGCGAAGCAAAGGTGACGGTTGTCGGCGTGCCGGACAAGCCCGGTGAGGCGGCCGGCATCTTCGCCGCTCTCGCTGATGCCGAGATCAACATCGACATGATCGTGCAGAACGTCTCCGGTGCGGAAGGTCGCACCGACATCTCGTTCACCTTGCCGAAGACCGACGGCGCGGCTGCGATGGCCGCTCTCGAGAAGGTCAAGGGTGAGATCGGCTTCGAAGGCCTGCGCTACGACGACCAGATCGGCAAGGTCTCGCTGATCGGCGCGGGAATGAAATCGCACCCCGGCGTTTCGAAAACGTTCTTCGCCGCACTCGGCGAGTCCAATGTCAACGTCGAGATCATCTCGACATCGGAGATCCGCATCTCCGTCATCGTGCGTGACGTCGACGTCGACGTCGCCGTACGCGCCCTCCACGGCGCGTTCGATCTGGGTACGACGGACGAGCAGGCCGTCGTCTACTCCGGCAGCGGCCGATGAGCCGCCGGTTCAGCGTTGCAGTCGTCGGTGCGACCGGTCAGGTCGGCGGCGTCATGCGCCAACTGCTGGAGGAGCGAAGCTTCCCGGTCGACTCCATGCGCTACTTCGCCTCGGCCCGGTCGGCCGGCACGACGTTGCCTTGGCGAGACCAGGACGTCGTCGTCGAAGACGCGGCGACAGCGGACCCGTCCGGCATCGACATCGCGTTGTTCTCCGTCGGAGGATCGGCATCGAAGGAGCTCGCGCCCCGATTTGCCGCGGCGGGCGCGCTCGTGATCGACAACTCCTCCGCGTGGCGGATGGACCCCGACGTGCCTCTCGTCGTGAGTGAGGTCAACGGCCAGCTCGTGCACCAGGCACCGAAGCGCATCGTCGCGAACCCCAACTGCACGACGATGGCCGCAATGCCGGTGCTGAAGCCGCTGCACGACGAGGCGCAGCTCGTGCGTCTCGTCATCAGCACTTACCAGGCGGTTTCCGGCACCGGTCCGGCCGGCGTCGACGATCTGGACAAGCAGGTCACCGAGGTCGCGAGCCGCGCGCGCGAGCTGGTGCACGACGGCAGCGCGGTTGCCTTTCCGGACACGACGGCCTATCCGGAGCCGATCGGCTTCAACGTCCTGCCGCTTGCCGGGACGCTTCTCGACGACGGAAGCGGTGAGACCAACGAGGAGCGCAAGCTGCGCGACGAGTCGCGCAAGATCCTCGACATCCCTGACCTTCCCGTGTCGGGCACGTGTGTGCGCGTGCCCGTCTTTACGGGGCACTCGCTTTCGATCAACGCCGAGTTCGCCCGGCCACTATCGGTGCAGCGCGCTGCCGACCTGCTTCGTCGCGCCCCGGGGGTCGAGCTCGCCGACGTGCCGACGCCGCTGCGCGCCGCGGGCCGGGATCCGGCATACGTCGGTCGCATTCGGGTCGACCCCGGCGTCGATGGCGGGCGTGGCCTCGTGCTGTTCGTCAGCAACGACAACCTTCGTAAAGGCGCAGCGCTCAACGCGGTGCAGATCGCGGAGATCGTCGCCGGCGGCTAGCGCACCTGCACGGCCGGTGCGGCCTGGGTGGGCAGCACTACTTCGTCCACGAGCACGACGTCGCCGGCTCGGCCCGGGACGTCTCGCCACAGGGTCGGGAGAGTAGCGGTGAGCACCGCTCCGATCACACCGGCGACGACGAAAGGCAGCCACCGGTCGGCGGCGAACAGGTAGCCCGAACCGGCCGCCGCCACCGCCATCGCTGCGCTCTCGGCGGTCGTGAAGATGCCCTGCGCGCGCCCCAGCGCGTCCGCGGGTGCCAACTGTGACAGCAAGGACTGCGCCGCCGGGAACGAGATCGCGACGCCGAACGCCTCGAACACTCCCAGCGAGATGAGCATCCACGGGCGCGGCAACACCGAGTAGACGACGATGAAACCCGCCGACACGAGCGAAGCGCCGACGGCAAGCCGGCGGCGGTCCAAGCGGTCGGCCAACCGACCTGCGAACGGGGACACGCAGGCAAAGGTCGCCGAGAACAGCGTCCAGGACAGTCCCACCTGCCATTGGGCCGCACCGCGCGAGGTCATCAGCAAGGTCCAGCAGGCCTCATAGACGCCGGCGGACAGACCGCCGATCACGCCGACGACGACGACACCGATGAGTCCGCGGGAGACCTCGAGCGACGCCAGTTGCGTGTCGGTGGCCCGCGCCGGCTGCGCCTGTGCGCGCATCATCATCGGCGCCATCGCCGCGACGGCGCACACCGAGCTCGCAACGAACAACCACTTGACGTGAGCGAGCCCGACCGCGCTGCCGAAGACCGGCCCGATCGCCATCCCGGCGATCTGCGCGGCGAAGACCTTCGAAAACGCCCGCCCGCGCCGCTCGAGCGGCACGACGACGGCAACGAGCGCGAGGCCAGCCAGCTGCAAGGCACCCGCGCCGAGCCCTTGCAGGGCCCGCAACACGATGTAGCCCGCGGCGCCGACCGACATCAAGAAGCCCAGGCTCGCGATCGCGTAGACGACGAGACCGCCGAGCATCACGCGACGATGGCCGATCCGGTCCGACAGGTGGCCCGCGGCGTATTGGGTGAGCACGCCCGCAGCGAAGAACGCCGACATGACGATCCCGATGAGACCGACGGAAGTGTGCTGGTTGCGCAGGAACAGCGGCAGCATCGGCAGCACCGCTGCCGCGCCTCCGAACTGCAGGAACACGGCCGCGGCGACGGCATTGACCACACGGTCGGGCCGGTTCGCGGACGACGTCACCCCACCAGCCTGTCAGGCGCATACGACAGGAAACAAACCGATTGCCTATGGTTGCCGGCATGGCATTTCGCGGGTGGCCCGCCGAAGCCCTCGAGTTCTACGAAGGCCTGCTCGCCGACAACACGAAGACCTACTGGAATGCCCACAAGTCGACGTACGAGTCGTGCGTGCGCACGCCGATGGCCGAGCTGCTGAGCGAGCTGGAGCCGGAGTTCGGGCCGGGGCGGATCTACCGGCCCTACCGGGACGTGCGCTTCAGCAAGGACAAGACGCCATACAAGACCCAGATCGCGGCGTCGTTCGAGCGCGGGGGATACGTCCGGCTGGGCAGCGACGGCCTGGGTGCGGGCAGCGGCATCTACATGTTCAGCCCGGAACAGGTGCGGCGCTACCGCGACGCGGTGGCCGCGGACGCTTCCGGCAAGAAGCTGGTCGGGGTCATCGCAACGTTGCGCAAGGCGGGGATCGATGTTTCGTCGCACGACACGCTCAAGCGTGTTCCGCCCGGGTTTGACAAGGATCATCCGCGCGCAGAGCTGTTGCGCTACAAGGACCTTGTTGCTTGGAAGGACTGGCCGGTCGCCGCGTGGCTAGGGACGGCCGCCGCCCGTAAGCGGCTGGAGGAGTTCTTTCGCAAGTGCCAACCGCTCAACGACTGGCTGCATAGTCATGTGGGTTGACCCGCGGTTCGGGCACGGCGTGAAGACGCACGCGTCGCTGCGGCACCGCTTCGTCGGTCAACCACGCTGAGAACTGATGTGCCCACATCGGTTTGCCGATGTGGTAGCCCTGGATCGTGTCGCAGTGAAGCGCCCGCAGTCGCTGCTGAGAGTGAGCGTCCTCGACGCCCTCCGCGACGACATCGAGCCGCAGCGTGTGCGCCAGCTGGATGATCGCCTCGACGATCGCGGCGTCCTCGCTGTTGCCGCCGAGCCCGCGACAGAAAGACTTGTCGATCTTGACCTCACTCACCGGCAGCTGCTTGAGGTAGGCCAGCGACGAGTAGCCCGTGCCGAAGTCGTCGATCGACAACCGCACACCGAGATCGGTCAGCGCACGCAGGACGTCGGCCATGCGAGCCGGGTCGGCCATGAGGTGGCTCTCGGTCACTTCGAGGGTGAGCTGGTGGCCCGGAACGCCGTGGCGCTCCAGCAGGTTGTTGACCACCTCGATGAGGTCGCTCTCCATCAAGTTGCGCACCGACAGGTTGACCGACACCGCGAGTGGGTGGCCCGCGTCGGACCAGGCGCGGCACTGCGCAAGAGCTTGGTCCAACACGAAGCGAGTCAGTTCGCGAATCTGACCGGTCTGCTCCGCGATGCTGACGAAGTCGTCGGGCGACACCTCGCCGTAGTCCGGGTGCTCCCAGCGCACGAGCGCCTCGGCGCCGACGACGGTCCCGTCCGATGCCGCGACCTGTGGTTGGAATCGAAGCGTCAGCTGTCCCTGCTCGATGCCCGCACGAAGACCGCCGGCCAGCGCGAGCCTTCGCGGCGAGTAGCCGTCGAGCTCGTCGCGGTAGACATGCACACCGCTGTAGTGCTGCTTCGCCGTATACATCGCGACGTCGGCTTGTTGCAGCAGGACGGTCGCGTCCCGCTTGTCGCCGCTGTCGCACGTGTCTTCGCCGACGTGAACCACACCGATGCTGGCGGCGACCTCCATCTCGACGCCTTGCAACCGCATCGGCTTCGCGAGGGCCACGCGCAACCGCTCCGCGGTGGCGACGGCTTCGTCCTCGGTGAGGTCGGTCATGAGCACGGCGAACTCGTCGCCGCCGAGCCGGGCGAGCAGGTCGTCGGTGCGGAGTTCGCGAGACAGACGGGACGCAATCTCCTGCAGCAACAGGTCGCCGTGGTGGTGGCCGAGCGTGTCGTTGACCTCTTTGAACCGGTCGAGGTCCATGAGCAACACGGCTGCGGACATGTTCGGCGACAGGAGCACGTTCTTGGCGCGGTCCTGGAACAACGCGCGGTTGGCCAGACCGGTCAGCGAGTCGTGCAAAGAGTCGTAGTTGAGCTGCTGAACGAGTCGCGAGTTGGCGAAGGCGGCGGCCGCGTGCGACGTGAGCGTCTGCAACAGAAGGCCGTCGTCGGGGGTGAACGTCGTGAACTCCCCGAGCCGGTCGGAGATCACCATGACGCCGCGCACAGCATGCGCGCCGGTGAGGGGTGCGAGCACCGCGTCGCGTGCCGACAACGTCGACAGGAAGCAGGCCATCTCGTCTTCGCGCTCGGTCTTCTGGATGACCAGTGGCTCGGTCCGCTCGACCGCCTCCAGCAACACGGGCGAGACCTCTGAGCGAGCGACCTCGCGGGAGCTGATCCGGCTGTCGCTCTCGATGCTCGTGATGGTGACGTACTGCGAGTCTTCGTTGAGCAGGTAGACGGCGGCGTGCTCGGCGCGCAGCAGCTCGCGCACCCGGCTCAGCACGGTTCGGACAACGCTCTGACCGTGCGGCAGAAGCGCCAGCTCGCCGGCGAAGTCGTAGAGGACCTTGACGTTGGAGTGTTGCGTGCGTAGTGCTCCGTAGACGTGGAAGGCGTACATGAGCAGCCCGATGATGAGCACCATCGGGACGGCCAGCCAGTAGCTGAAATCCATCGCGCCGACACACAGAACGCCGGCGGCTGCGCAGCCGGCAGCGCCGGCCATGCAGGTCCGGATGAACGCGAGCGCGCGGCCCAGGTCGATCTCGTGACTCGTGGTCGCGATGACCGCGTTGACCGCGATCGAGTCGATCAGCGCTGCAGTCAGAGCCGCAGCCGCCCCGGCGAGGATGATGCCGCTGCTGTCGTGTATTCCGTCGTGGAGAGCACGGAACACGAGGGTTGCGACGGCTGCGTCGAGGATCCAGATGGCGGAGTTGAAGGCCAGCTTCAAGGGTCGCTGCTTGCGCACCAGCCACAGAGCGGCGGCACCGCCGATGACCCGAGCGACCGGGAGCTGCGAGGCAGGCAGGAAGAAGAAAGCAATCGTCAACGTCAGCTCGGCGAGAGACACCGAGTGAGCGTTCTTGCCGAGCTCGACGTGCAGCACTACGACCTCGGTGAACGCGAACGCCACCATGAAGAGCAGGAAGGTCAGCCCGAACCTGGACGGTGTGAACCCAGCCAGGTGGAGCACACGCGTGTCGATCAGCAGGCCCACCGCGCTCATGAACGCGATGAGCAACACGACGGGTCTCGTGCTGCCGTGACTTCGCATCTTTCCGCTACCGCCTCTTGGTCGTGAACAGGTGATACGGCTGCTGCCGCGCCGCAAGCGGCGCGGCAGCAGCCCCGGTGTTGCTTAGTTCCAGGTGGCGCCGTTCCACGTGGCGCCGTTCCAGGTCGCGCCGTTCCAGGTCGCGCCGTTCCAGGTAGCACCCTGGAAAGCGCAGCTGGACCACGTCGACCCGGACCAGGTGCTGCCGGACCACGTGCTACCCGACCAGGTCGATCCCGACCAGGTAGAGCCGGACCATGTGCTGCCGGACCACGTGCTGCCCGACCAGGTCGAACCTGACCAGGTAGAGCCGGACCACGTGCTGCCCGACCAGGTCGAACCCGACCAGCTGCCGTCAGACCAGGTCGAACCCGACCAGGTGCTGCCGGACCACGTGCTGCCCGACCAGGTGGAGCCGTTGAAGACCCCGCCGGACCAGGTGCTGCCGGTTTCCTCGGCCGCTGCGATCCAGGGACCCCAGGGTTGGCCGAAGATGTCCTGCTCACCCTGAAGGGCAACGCCGCCGAGAGACACGTGGCTGTTGCCGCGCGCCGCTTCGAGGGAGCCAAGCCCAGTGCTCGGGTAGTAGGACTGCGTCCCCCAGGACGGCGTCGGCATCGCCAGCGCCGCCGGCAGCTGCAACAGACCGGACCCGACGAAGTTCGGGTTGTTGGTGCTGATGCGCGCTGTCGTCGAGGTGAGGATCGTCTTCACCTGATCCGGGGTGAGGCTCGGCCGGGCGCTGAGCAAGTCAGCGACCGCACCTGACGTGATCGCCGCCGCCTGCGACGTGCCCGAACCACGCAAGAACCGGCCGCCGAAGATGGCGTTCGGGTTCTGCTGGGCGAGCAACGAGTTCGGCGAGAGCAGGCCGTAGACGTAGGTGCCGGGTGCCACCAGGTCGGCGTGCCGGGAACCGGTGCCGCGCTGGGAGAACGAGGCAACCGTGTCGTCCGACGTTGCCAGGGTGCCCTGGGTGTCATCGGCGCCGACGGCCAGGACGTACGGGTCGATGGCCGGGTCGGCGACGCTGTTCGTCGCCGTACCGTCATTGCCCGTCGAGACCACGACGACGATGCCGTGCCGCCAGGCGACCTCGGCCGCGTGAGCGAGCGGGTCGAGCTGGTAGCTCTGCGTGCTGTTGGTGCCGAGCGACAGGTTCATCACCCGGATGTTCATGCCGTTGTCGTGCGCGTGCTGGGTGACCCAGTCGATCGCAGCGACCATCTGAGACACGTCAGCAGCGCCGGTGGACGAGCCCACCTTGACGCTGACGACGCGAGCGCCAGGAGCCACACCGCTGTAGCCACCCGGCGTGCCGTCGTTGCCGGCGATGATGCCGGCCATTGCGGTGCCGTGCCCATAGCCATCGACGTTCGTCAGATTCGGGTTCTGCGAATCGAACGAGAGGTCCGGGCCGTACACGAGCTTGTTCGGGCCGTTGAGGCCCTGCACCGGTGTGACGCCGGTGTCGATCAGCGCGACGTCAACCCCGGAGCCGTTGGCGCCGGCCGCCCATGCGGCTGGGGCCCCCACGACCTGGTTGATCGACGACTCGTCCGGGAACGGCCCCCCGGCGGCCGACGCGGGCAGTATGCCCATCGCCGTTCCCGCCGCAGCCACCCCCGCGAGAGCCGACCAAATCACCCATCGGGCTCTTGGCGCTCCGCGCGGCGAGCTACCCGTCATACCTACTCCTCACCTGAGAAAACTCGGCCAGTGAAAGTGATCTCGGCGGAGGACTTCCAAAAGCGCATAGCTAAACGTGACAGTCAGTAACCGCGTGGGCCCGTCCCGGTTACTCCGATTGGCCCCGACACCTACGCAACGGGTGATGCAAGAGGTCCCCATATGGCCCGAACGACCGATTTGACCGCGTGCCCAGATGCGAACTTGGCGGCACGAAAAGAACGTCAAGGAGCTTGACGACTGTGCCTCGAGGCGATCACTCTGCGCACATGGCGAACGATGCGAGTGACGTCGTGCTCCCGGCCCTGCTGCGGGCGGCTCGTGGCAGCTACGCGCACGCCGTGCGGCGCGAGCTGGTCGCGGCCGGCTTCGACGACTTGCCGCGCAACGCGCCGTTCGTTCTCGGCGGCATGGTCAACCAGCACGGCAACCCGGCAGACCTCATCCGCCAGCTGGGGGTGACCAAGCAGGCGGCGAGCCAGCTCGTCGACGTGCTCGTCGACCGCGGCTACCTGCGCCGAGAGGCCGACGCGGCCGACGGGCGACGCATCACGCTTGCCGTGACCGACCGCGGGCGCAAGGCAGCGGCGGCGGTGCGCGCCGGCGTCGGATGGGTCGACGGCCAGCTCGCCGAGCGGCTCAGCGCCGATCAGGTTGCCGGGCTTCGGGCGGGCCTTGTTGCCCTCTGCGACATCCGGGACACGTTCGAGCGCTGAGTGGTTCGGCCGGTGCCTCTGTGAACAGAAACACCGGCCGATCGTGGTCGGGATGGCGGGATTTGAACTCCGAAATATGCGTGTCTGCGACTGCCCCTGAGTGGCCGTCGTTCCGGTGATTCCGCAGGTCAGGGCCATAGTGGCGTGTCCGGGGGTGACCGCCGGTAACCCCCGGTTTCCGCAGGTTCTGTGACCAGTTTTGTGACCAGACTGGCCGCCATTGCCTGCCGCGAACCGCCGCAGACCGGCGGCCCCACTCGGGTGCAGTTGCGGCCCATCGATATCCGCCGATGGCTGCGCTGGCAGCCCGCGGTGAGTGCGATGCGCCGGTTCCAAATGCCGCTATGGCGGCGGCGGTTGTGCTCGGCGCTCAGTCCGGCTCCGCGCTCGCCGGCTCCGCTGGTCCCGGCTACGTCGCGAGTCGCGTCATCTGCTCAAACCAAGAGCATCAATTTGGCAGGGACACCTTGTCTCTCCGAGATCGGGCGCGCACGCGTCCAGGCCCGGGTGCGCGCTCGTGGTGGGTCGCAAGACGTACGTTCACCCGGTTAGACGGGAATTTGGGCATGCTGGCGCCAACCCCACCAGCCGAAGCCGGCTGCGACTGAATTGCGTGGGGCGTCTTGGCGTCAGCGCATGAGCGCGCGACCACCGAGGAGCGCTGCAGCCGGCGCCTGAACGGCGGCGATTGCTTCAGGGCTCCTCGTGG
>DASSEQ010000243.1:0-15054 GCA_035695245.1 Mycobacteriales bacterium
GATGGTGCTGGTCGCCGTCGTTGCTGCAGTGGCCATCGGGATCGCCGTTTCTCGAAACCAGAACGGAGGTTCGTCCTTCCAGCCCGGCAACCCACCGCTCTCCAATTCGACGCTGGAGCACGACGTCCAGCACCTCGAGCAACTGGTGCACCGATGAGACGACTGCTCCCGCTGCTCGCGTTCGTGGTCGCCGCTGCCGCAACCGCGTGCTCGACCAACACGCCGGGTGACATCACTGCCGCCGGACAGCATGTGCTCGCCCCGCAGGTGCAGCGCATCCGTGACGTTGCCGCGACCGGCACCTACGCGCAGTTGCAAAGCGAGGTGAAGCGGCTCAAGTCCTTGGTCGCCACCGAGCTGCGTAAGGGTCAGGTCAGCTCCGAACGTGCAACGGCGATCGACGACGCAGCGGATGAGCTTCTCGTCGACGCGACTCCAACCCCGACGCCCTCGGCGAGCGCCTCGTCACCGTCCCAGTCGCCGTCTCAGTCCGCCACCCCGACGCAGACCCCGACGCAGACCCCGACGCAGAGTCCGACATCGAGCCCGAGCCAGAGCCCTTCGTCATCGAGCTCGCCGTCGCCGGGGGTCACGATCTCGGTGCCTTAACCGGACACGTGCAACGTCGCATGGGTGGTGCCGTCGACCACGGTGCGATTGCCGAGAGGCTGTTCGAGTGAAACCGAGACACGGATGAGCGCACACGTGAGTCCGCCGGCCCGCACCGCGGACGCTCGATAGGTCAGCGTGACCTGCCGGTCGGACTCGGTCGCGGCGAGCGTGCCGCCGCATTGGAAGACACCCGAGATCTGCCTGCCGCTGGCGTCCACCGTGAGCTGCGTCGTGATCGGCGCCGGCCCGGCGCAACGTCCGCCCGGCGGCGGTGTGCAGTGCGATGCGCTTGGCGAGCCGCTGCTGCTTCCCGAACATGCGCTGGCCATGAGCGGCGCAACGACGCAAGCGACGATCGCGGCTGCCTTCCTCATGTCGGCAGGAGCTTGCCGGGGTTCATGACGTTGTTGGGGTCGACTGCGGCCTTGACGGCGCGAAGCATGGCGACACCGAGGTCGCCGCCGAGATCCGCCGTCACGTGCTCGCGATGCGCGGTGCCCACTGCATGATGATGCGTGATGGTGCCGCCGGCGGCGACGATGGCGTCGTTGACGGCGGCCTTTGCGGCTGACCACTGCTCGATCTCACCATCACCTTGCGCCGACGCGAGGACGGTGAAGTAGAGCGATGCGCCGCTGCTGTAGAGGTGCGAGACGTGGCAGCCGACGACAGCCCGGCCGAGCGTCGATTGCAAGGCAGCGCGCACTGCGTCGTACACATAGGGAAGTCGCGTCCACGTCGCTGCGGTCTCCAAGGTCTCCGCGAGAGCGCCGGCATCAAGCAACGTGTCCCGCAGTGCAGGTGCGGCGAATCGAGAGTGTTCCCATGCCTGACCCGCGGGCTTGCCCAGCGACACCGCGTGCACGTCTCGGAGCAGAGCCCGCACTTTGTCGCGCCGGTATCCGACGTCGGCTTCGCTCCCTTCGTAGCCTGTGATCAGGAGGCATCCCTCTTGCACCCTTCGCAGGCGCAGATACCGTCCGAGCGCCGACCGCATCAAGCCGCCGGACCTCGACATCGTGAACGACACCTCGGTCTCCTTGGGGTCGGACAAGCGAGTGATGTCGGGGCGTGGTCCCTCCTGTGCGATACGGCGCAGCAGTTCGAGTCCTGTCTGCCAGTCGCGCAGCATCCAGCCTTCGTAGTGACGATGCTGCGGACGTCGGTGGACGCGCAGGGTCACCTCCGTGACGATGCCCAGCGTGCCCTCCGAGCCGAGGACGAGACGGCGTAGGTCAGGACCGGCCGCGCTGCCCGCTTGCGGCAGCAGTACCAACTCGCCACTGGGTGTCGACATTCGCAAGCCGGCGACGAGGTCGTCGATGCGGCCGACACCAGTCGACGCCTGTCCCGCGGATCGGGTCACGACGTAGCCACCGAGGGTGGCGCGCTCGAAGCTTTGCGGCACGTGGCCGAGGGTCAGTCCGAAGGGCTCGAGCAACGCTTCGGCCGCCGGGGTGCGCACACCGGGACCGAACGTCGCGAGCATCGAGGTCTCGTCGACGCGGACGAGCCCGTTCAGTTGGGCGAGATCGATTGCCACTACGGCGGACGCCGTGCCCAACACGGGGTCGAGACCACCCACGACACTGGTGCCTCCTCCCCACGGCACGATGGCGATGCGTTCGTTGCTGCAGATCTCGACGACCTGCTGCACTGTCGCAGCGTCCCTGGGCACGACAACCGCGTCCGGAGCCGCGGATGCGTCGCCGTGCCGGCGGCGGACGAGATCGAGGTAGGCCTGCCCACCTGCGTGTCGAGCGCGCGACGCGTCGTCGACCTTCACGGCCTCGGCACCGGCTGCGGCCGCGAGGCGGGCCTGCAGATGCGGCGACAGGCGGCTGGGCGGCACCTTCGCGTCGCTGAGTGCAGTCGCGCGACGCGGGGTGAGCGAGCCCAGCTCTTCGGTCAGGAGCGCCTGAGCTGCGGGTGTCAGCGATGGACGTTCCGACGCCCAGGACGTCCAGTCTGCAGTCATGCGCTACAGTGTGACAGATGCCGTCCCAACGTCACAAGCCCGCCGGTCCGACCAGCGAGCGCGAGATTCCGGACGCAGTGCTCGACGCGACCCGATCAGCCGTGCTTGCGGTGGGGGTCCGGCGTACGACGTTGACCGACGTGGCGAAGCGCGCCGGCGTGAGCCGGATGACCCTTTATCGGCTCGTGCCGGACGTCACGACTCTCATCCTGGAGGTGATGTCGCGCGAGTTCGCGACGCTCCTCACCGACGCAGAGCGGGCCGCGGCGCGCAAGAAGAACGCGCGGGCGAGACTGGCGACAACCTCCGTAGCGGTGGTGCGGCGTCTGCCCGACGAAGCCTTGTTCCGTCGGGTGCTCGACGTGGACCCGGAGCTCCTGCTGCCCTACCTGACCGATCGCATCGGAACGACACAGCAGATAGCGATGGCGCACGTGCGTCGCATGTTGGCGGATGGCCAGGCGGATGGTTCCGTGCGTCGCGGCAACCTCGACGTCATGGCCACGTCGCTGGTCGTGATGGCCACCCCGTTCGTGGTGTCGTCGCGACTGCTCGATGGCGTTGGGCGAGACGGGGTGCTCACCGAGTTG
Source organism: Mycobacteriales bacterium (assembly GCA_035695245.1). GTDB lineage: Bacteria > Actinomycetota > Actinomycetes > JAFAQI01 > JAFAQI01 > DASSEQ01. The sequence goes on from DASSEQ010000243.1 coordinate 3,181, forward strand.
GAGCGGGCGATCGACCGGTGGCTGGCACCATGAGCTCGACCCACCTCCACGCCGCCCGGCGCTCGCGAGATCTCGCCGACTTGCACCATGACGTCGTCGACGTCCTCGTAGTCGGTGGCGGCGTCACCGGTGCCGGCGTTGCGCTCGATGCCGCCGCGCGCGGCCTTTCGGTTGCGCTGATCGACAAGAGTGATCTCGCCGCCGGTACGAGCCGTTGGTCGAGCAAGCTCGCACACGGTGGCCTGCGTTACATCGTTGCGGGCCAGGTCGGCGTCGCGTGGGAGTCGGCGGTCGAGCGAAACCATCTCGTGCGCACCATCGCTCCGCATCTCATCCGGCCGATGCACTTCGTGATTCCGGACCTTCCCGGCTATCCGCGCGGCAACAAGGCGATGGCGCGTGCCGGCTTCTCGATCGCGGAAGTGCTGCGGGTTGCGGCTCGCACCCCGTCTGTGCTGCCGCGCACCCGCTGGGTCGATCCCGACCAAGCACGCAAGCTGGTGCCGGCGCTGCAACCCGACGTGCGCGGTGCGTTCGTGACCGTCGATGGATCACTCGAAGACGACGCTCGTCTGGTCGTCGCGATCGCTCGCACGGCGGCGGGGCTCGGCGCGCGGGTCATCACGCATTGCCGCGCCGAACAAGTGAGCCGAGACGGCGCCCGCGTGCGCGATGAGCTGACCGGACAAAGCTGCGACCTGCGCGCACGCGTCGTTGTGGTCGCTGCCGGCGTCTGGTGTGGTGGGCTCGTCGACGACGTGCCGTTGCAGCCGAGCAAAGGTGCCCACGTTCTCGTGCGTGCTGCTGCACTCGGGCACCCGACGTCAGCGTTCAACATCCTGATCCCGGGAAGTCGCAACCGGTTCGTGTTCGCCGTGCCGCGCCCGGACGGCACGGTGCAGGTCGGCCTCACCGACGATGCCGTCGACCGGGTCGAGGACGAACCGCAGGTGTCCGATGACGAAGAAGACTTCCTGCTGTCGACGCTGTCGACCGGGCTGGGCAGCGACGTGACCTCCGCCGATGTGGTCGGTCGGTTCGCGGGGTTGCGACCCTTGCTCGGTCAGGCCGGTGGCACATCCGCTGCCGATCTGTCCCGACGGCACGCGTTGCTCGACCGTGACGGCGTGCTCGTTGTCGTCGGCGGCAAGCTGACGACCTACCGGCGCATGGCGCAGGACGCTGTGGACCTTGTGGTGCGGCGGCTCGGAGTCGACCGGGCCTGCAGCACCACGACGATCCCGCTGGTCGGGGCGAACGGGCCGGGGACGGCTTTCGCCCCGGATCGACTCTCTCGCCGGTTCGGTGCCGAGGCAGCCGACGTCGCGGCCTGTGGTCCGACCGAGAGCATCGCCGAGGGCCTGCCGATGCTGCAGGCGGAGGCGTGCTGGGCGGTTGCTGCCGAAGGTGCGGTGACCGCGGCCGACGTCGAGCGTCGGCTGCGTCTGGACCTCGTGCCGGAGTGGGCAGCGGCTGCTCGGCCCTACCTCGAGGAGCTCGTGTCTAGTCCGTGAGCGAGCCTGGTGCCGCAGCGGACGAGCAGCGCTCGAAGCGCCTGATGCACCTCGTCGTCGTCCTCGACGGAGACAAGCGCCAGCGGTCGTAGCCGCCCCGTCCGCGTGCGGAACTCGATGGCGTGCGGCCGCATGATGCCCCACATGAGACTGCGGACCGCCCAACCCGGCGCGGACACAACCGCGGTCTCCAGATCGTCGTAGTCGACGTCGGCGTCGTACAGCACACCGCGAATGTGGATCGAGGTCTCGCCCAGCGTCACCTTTACCGTCAGCAGGCGGTAGGAGATCCAGCATGCCGCCGCGACCAGCGCGGCCGCGCCGACCCGGGCGGCGACCGGCGGGTTGCCGAGGGTCAGCACCCGAACGCACAGCACCACGACGATGCCGGGCACGATCGCGAGCGTGCGTGGCACCGCACGGTCGCGGACGACGATCTCGCTCACCGTTCCATCTTCGGCACGCCGTGCCCGGACCCTGCAGCGAACTGCGGCAATTGGTACGAACGGACTACCTGATGTATGTGCCGCTGACCGCACGCGCGATCACCAGCCGCTGGATCTCGCTGGTGCCCTCGAAGATCGTGTAGATCTTGGCGTCCCGGTGCATCCGCTCGACGGGGTACTCGCGGGTGTAGCCGTTGCCGCCGAGGATCTGGATCGCCTGCTCGGTCACCCAGACCGCGGTCTCGCCGGCGAACAGCTTGCACTGCGAGCCTTCCGCAGCCTCGAACTGCTTGCCTTGACGGGCCATCCAGGCCGCACGCCAGACCAGCAGCCGGGACGCGTCGATCCGCGTCTTCATGTCGGCGAGCTTGAACGCGATGCCTTGGTTCTCCACGATGGGGCGGCCGAACTGCACGCGCGTCTTCGAGTAGTCGAGTGCCACTTCGTACGCCGCTCGCGCGATGCCGACCGCCTGCGCGCCGACGGTCGGCCGGGTGCGCTCGAACGTCGCCATCGACGGCTGCGACCGGCCGGTGCGAAGACCCTCGCGGGCCCGGTTGAGCCGGTCGTCCAGCTTCTCCTTGCCACCGAGCAGGAAGCGGCCGGGCAGACGGAGGTCGTCGAGCACGACCTCGGCCGTGTGCGAGGCGCGGATGCCGTGCTTCTTGAACTTCTGCCCCTGGGTCAGCCCCTTGCCCTTGAACTCCGGTGGCACGGCGAACGACACCTGACCGCGGGTGCCGAGCTCTGGGTCGACGGTGGCGACGATGACGTGCCAGTCGGCGATGCCGCCGTTGGTGGCCCAGGTCTTCGTGCCGTTGAGCACCCACTCGTCCTTGGCCTCGTCGTAGACAGCGCGGGTCTTCATCGCACCGACATCGCTTCCGGCGTCGGGCTCTGAGGAACAGAACGCGCCGAGCTTCGGCTCGTCGGCCGACCCGTACATCGCCGGGATGAACTCGCCGATCTGCTCATTGGTGCCGTTGGCGCTGACGGCCGCGGCGGCAAGCCCTGTGCCCATCAGCGCGAGGCCGATGCCGGCATCCCCCCAGAAGAGCTCTTCCTGCGCGATGACCATGCCGAGGCCGGTCTCGTCGAACCACTGCTGGGCCATGAAGTCGATCGAGTAGATCCCGACCTTGGCCGCCTCCTGGATGATCGGCCAGGGAGTTTCCTCACGCTCGTCCCACTCATGGGCGGCCGGGCGGATCACCTCCGCCGAGAACTCGTGCAGCCACTTCCGCATCTCGTTCTGGTCGTCGTTGAGATCGAGGGAGAACACCGAGTCGGCCATGGACCTATGGTGTTACCCGCGGTAACCTCTTGTCAAGATGAGCAGGGTCAAGATGAGCACGGTGACGGACCGTCGTGAGCAGCTGCTGGAGGCGGCCGATCGCGTCGTACGCCGTGATGGCTCGGCCGCGTCGATGAACTCGATCGCGGCGGAGGCCGGCATCACGAAGCCGATCCTGTACCGCCACTTCGGCGACAAGGGTGGCCTTTACCGCGCCCTGGCCGCCCGCTACATCGACGACCTGCTCGGGCGGCTGCGCGCGGCGCTGCTGACCCGAGGCGGTCTTGCCGCGCGTAGCCGGGCGACGATCGAGGCCTACCTGTCGATGGTCGGTGAGCAACCTCAGGTCTACCGGTTCCTCATGGAGCGAGCGGCGGTCGAGGAACCGGGCGTCCGCGGCGAGGTGCAAGGCTTCGTGCGTCGCTTCGGGGATGAGCTCGCTGCCGGCATCCAGAACGAACCGGAACTGACGCATATCGACGCAGCACGTGCGTTGGTCTGGGCGCATGGAATCGCCGGGATGGTTCAGGCTTCGGGCGACTGGTGGCTCGATCATCCGGAAGTGCCGCGAGGCCAGGTGGTCGAGGAGTTGACGGCCTTGCTCTTCGGTGAGTTCGCCGGAGGTTCGACCAGCCGATGACCGAGCGTCTTCGCGATCGCGTCCATGCAGCCGACGAGGAGTTGTTCCTGCGGGTTGCTCGGCGCCACGACCCTCGCCTGGACGCGGTTGTTCCGAGAGTGACGAACGCCGCGGACTACGGCCTGCTCTGGCTGGTCTCGGCAGCTGCGCTCGCGGCCACCGGCCGCAAGGGGCGTTGTGCCGCCGCGCGAGCGCTGGTGTCGATGAACGTCGTCAGTGGCATCGCCAACGGGCCGGCCAAGTGGGTCGCCCGCCGTCCGCGTCCGACGCTGACCGAAGTGCCGGTGCTGCGCCAACTTCCCCGGCAACCGAGGACCTCGTCGTTCCCGAGCGGCCATTCGGCGACAGCGGCCGCCTTCGCCACTGCCGTGGCGCTGGAATCTCCGCTGCGCGGCGTGCCCATGCTCACTCTGGCCGCGGGAGTCGCATACGGACGAGTTCACGTGGGCGTGCACTATCCGTCCGACGTTGTCGCCGGTGTGGCACTCGGCATCGTTGGGGCGGTCGTCGTACGTCGCTTCGCCTTTCGGTCGTCGCCCGTTCACCGGCAGTTCACCGACGCTCCGTAGAGTGACGCCGACCGTTCACTGTCTCGTTGCCTGGGGTGGCTGTGCGACTGCGTCTTACGCCGCACGAAACGATCTTCTACGACTTGTTTGCCAAAGCGGCAGACAACTTGGTCGCCGGCTCCAAACTGGTGCAGGAGTTGCTCCATGCCGCGCCGGACGCGCGGCAGGAAGTCTTTCGGCGGATCAGGGACGCCGAACACCACGGCGACGAGATCACTCACCAGATCCTGCGTGAGGTCAACTCGACCTTTGTGACGCCCTTCGACCGTGAGGACATCTATCGCCTCGCGAGCCGGCTGGACGACGTCATGGACTTCCTCGAAGCCGCCAGTGACCTGGTGGTCCTCTATGAGGTTCGGGAGCTGCCGTCGGAGATCCTCCGCCTGGCCGAGCTGCTCGAACAAGCGGCCGAGATCACCAGCTTGGCGATGCCGCGGTTGCGGTCGCTCCGTAACTTGAGCGACTACTGGATCGAGGTCAACCGGCTGGAGAACGAAGCGGACAAGCTCTACCGACGTTTCGTGGCGCGTCTGTTCGGCGGTGAGTACGAAGCGCTCACCGTCATGAAGCTGAAAGAGATTGCGGAGGAGCTCGAGGGAGCTGCCGACGCGTTCGAGAACGTCGCCGACACGGTCGAGACGATCTCGGTCAAGGAGTCCTGAGTCACCGCGTGGAAACCGCCGGCCTGGTCCTGCTGATCGTTGTCGCGCTCGGCTTCGACTTCACCAATGGCTTTCATGACGCCGCCAACGCGATTGCCACATCTGTGTCGACGCGGGCACTCACCCCCCGGGCTGCGCTCGCCTTGGCCGCGGTGTTCAACCTGGGCGGCTCGCTCGTCTCGGTGAAGGTGGCGAACACCGTCGGGGGCATCATCGACGCGCCGAGGACGTCGCACGGTTTGGTCATCGTCTTCGCTGCCGTGGTCGGCGCGATTGTTTGGAATCTGATCACCTGGTACTTCGGTCTGCCGTCGTCGTCCTCTCACGCGTTGATCGGTGGCCTGGTCGGTGTCGCGTTGGCGTCGAGCGCCACGGTGAAGTGGCACATCGTGCTCATGAAGGTCGTGGTCCCGATGGTCGTTTCGCCGATCGTCGGTTTCATCGGCGCTTTCTTGCTCATGTTGCTCATCCTCTGGCTGTTGCGGCCGATCAATCCGCGGACGGCAAACCGTGGTTTCAAGTTCGGCCAATGGATCTCTTCGGCGGCGATGGCCTACGGCCACGGCCTGCAAGACGCGCAGAAGTCGATGGGCGTCATAACGCTGGCCCTGCTCGTGACGCACCACATCACCCCCGTCGGCAAGTTCGCTGTAGTGCCCCTCTGGGTGAAGCTGGCTTGTGCGCTCGCCATCGCTGCCGGGACATACAGCGGCGGATGGCGCATCATGCGCACCCTCGGCCGACGAGTGTTCAAGCTCGACAACTCAGCCGGATTCGCCGCCCAGGCGGTCGCCTCAGGTGTCTTGATGACGACCGCTTACGCCTACGCGGCGCCCATCTCGACGACCCACGTCATCACATCCTCGGTGATGGGAGTCGGGGCCACCCGGAAGTTTTCAGCAGTGCGCTGGGGCGTCGCCGGCAACATCCTCCTGGCGTGGGTGCTCACGCTCCCGGCGGCCGGCTTGGTAGCCGCTGGGGTCTACGCGGTCATCGATCCTCTGGTCCGCTGACCTTTCGCCCGTCTTCGATCTGGCGGGCTCGCCGCTGATACAGCGCAGGTCGATCACTCGTCGGCCGCGGGCCTGCATTGGCGGCGACGACGGCGATCCAGGGAAGGATGAGCGAGCCGGCTACGGCAAACGCTGCGACCCAACGGAGCCCGACCCCGAACAGCACGATGGCGAGAATGAAACAAAGGACGCGGACGCCCATCGTGACCAGGTAACGCCGCTCCCGTTCGCGTTGCTCTTCCCGAGGGCTGCGACGAGCCGTCGTCACGAGGACTGGATCGTCGGCCCGGGTCACGCGTCTAGCATGCGCTACGGCTGGGTGTTTGTCGCCATCGGGCCGGGCCGGATCAGCCGAATCTGCCGGTGATGTAGTCCTCGGTGCGGCTCTCCTGAGGGGTGGAGAAGAGCTGCGAAGTCGGCCCCGACTCCACCAGCCGGCCGGGTGAGCCGACACCGTCGACGGTGAAGAACGCGGTCACGTCGCTGACCCGGGCGGCTTGCTGCATGTTGTGGGTGACGATGACGATGGTGTAGTCGTCCTTCAGCCTCGTGATCAGGTCTTCGATGACCAGCGTCGAGATGGGGTCGAGCGCACTGCACGGCTCGTCCATCAACAGCACCTGCGGGTCGACCGCGATCGCCCGGGCAATGCACAGACGCTGTTGCTGCCCGCCGGAAAGGGCGGTCGCAGGACGGTTGAGACGATCACGCACCTCGAGCCAGAGTCCCGCGTCCCGCAACGCACGCTCGACGGCTTCGGCAAGGACCGTGCGCCGTCGTACACCGGCCAGTCGGAGCCCAGCAGCGACATTGTCGAAAATCGACATGGTCGGAAACGGGTTGGGCTTTTGAAAGACCATGCCGACCAGGCGGCGCACGTCCACCGGATCGACGCCGGGCCCGTAGATGTCCGTGTCGTCCAGAAGAACGTGACCGGACACGTCGGCGCCAGGCGCGACCTCGTGGAGGCGGTTGAGCGACCTCAGGAACGTTGACTTCCCGCAACCCGACGGTCCGATGATCGCGGTGACTTGCTTGGGCTCGATCACGAGTGAGACGTCACGAACCGCTGCCTCGCCTCCGTATCTGCACGTGAGCGCCGCGGCTTCCAAACGCATCGCCATCTCATCCCAGCTTTCTGTTGCGTGTGAGGAACCGGGCGGTCAGATACAGGACGACGACGAAGCCGACGAGCACGAGCGCCCCTGCCCACGCTCGTCGCACTGCCACGTCGAATGCGCTTCCTGACTGGCTGAACACGAAGACTGGAAGTGAGGCCTGCGCACCGCGAAGCGGGTTCGTGTTGATGAAGCTGTTGTTGCCGACCGTCAGCAGAAGCGGGGCGGTTTCGCCCGTGACACGTGCGACCGCCAGCAGCGCCCCCGTCGTTATGCCGGTGCGGGCCGCAGGAATCACGACGGACCAGATGGTGCGCCAACGAGGAAGACCGAGCGCCCATGCCGCTTCGCGCACCGAGCGAGGCACGAGCAGCAGCATCTCCTCGGCGGTGCGAACAACCACCGGAAGCATGATGATCGCAAGTGCCAGCGAGCCGGCGAAGCCGGAGAAGCCGCGATGCAGGCCGACAACCCAGAAGGCAAAGACGAAGAGCCCGGCCACGATCGACGGGATGCCGGTCATGACGTCGACCAGGAACCTGACCGCAGCTGTGAGGCCTCGCACCGGTTGCTCGGTGATGCCGATGGCGACGAGAAGACCGACGGGCACCGCGAGTCCGCTGGCCAAGGTGATCTGTTCGAGGGTTCCGACCATCGCGTGGTAGATCCCGCCGCCCGGCGCGAGGGGGCCGACGCCGGCCATCGAGTGCGTCAAGAAGTTGCCGGACAGGAGCGTCGCACCGTGCTGCGCGGTGAACACCATGAGCGCGATGAGCGGCGCGAGTGCCGCTGCCACGCACCCGGTGATGCCTACGCCGGCGGCGAGGTTCACGCCTCGCCTGCGCCGCGTCACCGTCCGCGGAAGGGCGCTCACGTCGCGCTCCGCTCGCGGATTCCACTGCGGGCGATCACGACACGAGCGACGAAGTTGACCAGGAGCGTCATGCCGAACAGCACCAGGCCGCTGGCGATCAGCGCCGAGCGGCCGATGGCACCGGCATCGCCAAAGCGGTTCGCGATGTTTGCCGCGATGGTGTTGCCGCCGGGCGTGAGGATGTGCCAGTCGATGCCGAAGGTTGATCCGATGACGATTGCAACTGCGATCGTCTCGCCCAGGGCCCTACCGAGGCCGAGCATGGCGGCACTGAGCAGTCCCGGCACACGCGGTCGGATCACCGCATGCCAGACCGCTTCCGATCGGGTGGCGCCGAGGGCGAGAGAAGCTTCGTAGACGCCTCGATCCGCTTGGGCAAGCACCTCCCTGCTCACTGCGGAGACGATGGGGATGACCATCACGGCAAGCACCAGGGACGCGCCGAACACCGACTTGCTGAACGTGTTGGCGGTGCCGTGCGGGTCGGCGAACAGCGGGATCCAGCCGAGGTCACGGCTGAGCCAGGTCTGCACCCCAACCAGGTGCGGCAACAAGAAGTAGTAGCCCCACAACCCGTAGACAACGGACGGCACTGCGGCCAGCAGATCGACGGCCCAGGCCAGAGCCGTCGCAAGCCGGGCGGGGGCGAGCTGCGTGGTGAACAAGGCGGCACCGATGGCGACCGGCGCCGCGACGCACAGCGCTAGAGCGCTGGAGAGCAGAGTGCCGAACGCAAGGGCAGCGACGCCGAAGAGATGCGAGCTGTCCGGATCCCACTGACGTTCGGTGAGGAAAGAGCCACGATCGTGCGCGAGCGCTGGCAGCGCGTGCACGACGAGGAAACCGGCAATCGCGCAGAGCAAAGCCAGGACGACGACGCCGCTGGTGATGGTGAGGGCGCGCAGCGCGTCGTCACCGCGACGCCGTCGAGCCGGTCGCCAGCTCGCCAACGGCGCCACGCGAGCGTGGACTCCTGTCTCAGGCACTGCCGCTCAACGCGCGTCGCGCATCTGCGACCAGCGTCGCGGGGAGTGGCGCGTAGCCGAGCGCCGCCGCGGAGCTCTGGCCGCTGCCCAGGGCATAGCCCAGATAGGCGCGTATGACGGCATCGGTGGTCGGATCCGAATAGTGCCGGCACACGATGGCGTAGGAGACGGTCGAAAGCGGATAGGCCTGCATCTTGGTGAAGTCGAGTTGTCCGGCGGCGTCTCCCGACGTGGATCCCAACCTGAACCCGCTGGCGATGGCCTGCTGGACCGCGTCAGTCGTGAGCTTCACGAAGGCACCGGAGCTGTTCTGGATTGCCGCTGCCGGCAGGTTGTGCGCCATCGCGTACGACGCCTCGGCGTACGTGATCGAACCGTTCGTCGACGTGACTCCACGCACGACGCCGTCAGACCCGTTCGCACCTTGCCCGGCCGGCCAGTTCAGCGTCTTGCCCGTGCCCAGGTGCCACGTGCCGCCGCTCAGCGCGTCCTCGAACGCGCTGAACACCGAGGTGGTTCCCGACCCGTCAGCACGGTGGTAGGTGACGATAGGAAGGTTCGGCAGGTGGACGCCTGGGTTGTCGGCAACAAGCGAGGCGTCGTTCCAACGCTTGACCGTGCCCTGGAAGATGCCGGCAAGGGTCTTGGCTGACAGGCGCAGCTCACTCACGCCGCTCACGTGGTAGATCACGGCGATCCCGCCTGCGGTGACCGGCAGAGTCGCGGCACTTCCGCCGCAGCGGCGATCAGCCGTTGCCTGTTCGTCGGCGGTCATCGGCACGTCGCTGCCGGCGAAGGCAATCGTGCCGGCGCCGAATTGCTGAATTCCCGCTCCCGAACCCGTTCCGGTGTAGGTGACCTTCGAGCCGCTGCACGACGTCGCAAAGTCAGCCGCCCACTGCTGCTCGATGTTCTGCTGGAACGTGCTCCCGGCGGCCGTCACCGTGCCGCTCGTGCAGCTCACAGGTTTAGTGCCGGTGGCGGTCTTTGCCGCCCCGTTGTCGCTTCCACAGCCGGTCAGAAGCAGCGTCGCTACGCCGGCTCCGGCTGCGCCAACAGCCCACACGCTTTTGGGCTTGCGCATCAATTGCTTTCCTCTCTGACAGTTGGACCCGTCACGTCGGCGCGGGAGCCGATATGCCGGTAACGAGAAATGGCACTTGTCGGGCGACGGAGACCGCATGGTCGGCGCAGCGCTCGTAGTAACGACCGCAGAGCACGACATCCACCGCGGCTTCGACTCCGCCGTCCCATTCGTCGTCGAGCAGCACTGCGAACAACTGCTTGTGCAGGTTGTCGACCAAGTCGTCGTCTTGTTCGACCTCTACGGCGAGACGGATGCTCCGGCTGGCGACCGCGCTGCAGGTCTTGGCCAGGATTCGCTGCGCCAGCTGGCCCATCTCGACGACGACTCCGCGCAGCTCGGCCGGGACGGCGCCGGCCGGATAACGCCGCCGGGCGACGGCGGCGACGTGCCGCGCATAGTCGCCGGCGCGCTCCAGGTCGCTCACGATTCGCAGACTCGTGACGATGGTCCGCAGATCACCGGCGACAGGTTGCTGGGTCACCAACAGCTCGAACGCCCGGGCCTCGACATCGGCCGTGAGGGAGTCGATGACCGCATCGTCGGCGATGACCTGCTCGGCCAGAGAGAGATCCGCATCGAGAAGGGCCTGAGTGGCTCGCCCCAGCGCGCTTCCTACCCGGCCACCGAGGGCCACCAATGACGCCGTCAGTTCGTCCAGCTGTTCGTGGTAGCTCTCCCGCACGTCACCAGAGTCGACGGCCGCGATGGCCTGACTCCCACGGCGTGATGAACGGCGAGTGAACGATGCGGGACATCTCTTTGTCGGAGCTGCTGACCCCTCCCGTGTGCGGTCGTCGTTACCTACGATGGACGCGTGCTGTCGGCCGCGCGTCGCCGTTCCGGGGACTCGTTGGGTGAGCCCGTCGCCGGTCGCCTCTCGCACGACTTGCTGGACGAGGTGGCGGTAGGGGCCCTCGCCATCGACGGCTCGGACGAGGTGAGCGTCTCGAACAGCGCAGCCCACCGTCTCGGGCTGGTGCGCGGCAGCTTCCTCGTGGTGCCGGAGCTTCGTAACGCCGCCCGCATGGTTCGCAAGGACGGGTTGCGCAGGGAGCTGACGCTGTCACTGCCGGCGGCCAGCATCAACGACACCCGCGTGCCGCTTCGCGCTCAGCTCTTCCTGCTCGGAGGAGACGAGGTGGGCATCGTCGTCGAGGACTTGACCGAGGCGGCCCGCGTCGACGCCGTACGACGGGATTTCGTGGCCAATGTGAGCCACGAGATCAAGACACCGGTGGGGGCCATCGCCCTGTTGGCAGAAGCGCTGCGGGAGGCAAACGACGACCCGGCAGCGGTCTCCCGGTTCGTCGATCGCATCGCGGCTGAGTCGGCGCGCGTTTCGCGTTTGGTCCAGGAGCTGCTCGACCTCTCTCGGCTACAAGGTGGTGGGCCACCACAACAGATGTCGCGGGTGGAACTTCCCTCATTGGTCGATGACACGCTCGCGGGGCTTCGTGATCGCGCAGCAGTCAAAGATGTGAGCGTCCACGTGACCTGCCCGGCTGAGGTCGCGATCGTGGGTGACCACGGCCAGCTCGCGATGGCCCTGGCGAATCTCGTTGACAACGCGGTCAACTACAGCGAGCGCGGCACCAACGTGCAGGTCGTGGTGAGAACGGTCGAGGACGTTGTCGAGATTGCCGTCAAGGACGAGGGAATCGGCATCGAACG
>DASSEQ010000244.1:0-6349 GCA_035695245.1 Mycobacteriales bacterium
GATGCGGCGCGGATTGCCTTGCGCGTCGATCCACACCGTGCCGCTGTCGATGTCCCCGGAGATGCTCAGCACCTTGAACAACTTCGCAAGGTCGTCTTGCTGCTTCTGCGAATAGCGCGTGCGCGTTGCGTTGGTGAGCGCCTGCTCGAGGTCGAAACGCGCCTGGTATTCGGTTGTCTCGGTGCCTTGAACCGTCGCGGTGCCGACCCGGTGGATGCTGCCGGTGAGCGCGCCGGACAGGAAGTCGACCAGCAACAGCGGGCGCAGTGCGAAGGCAGCCATTGACGCGGGCACAGCACTCGGGTTGAGCTGGAGGTCGGTCAGCTTCTTGTTGGTGACGGTCGAGATCCACGGTCGCGCGTCATCCGGTGAGGCGTTGGGGATGAGGGCGTAGAGATCGATGCCATCGAAGACGACGGAGGGTTTCGACGTGCCGGGCACCGTGTAATACGCGCGGTTCGTGCGCGGATCGATGACTCCGCTGAGGATCAAGCCGGGATCGGACGCCGGCACCGACGTCATCGTGCCCAGCCGCACGAGACGGGACGAGAACGCGACGGTGATGGCCACGCTCGGTGAGCGGCTGAGCACCTTGGGCGCGTCGTGCAGGGTGCGGCCCGCGACGGTCTTGTCGCTGAACAGGCAGCCTGCGGCGAGCAAAGCGCAGGCTGCGGCGGCGCCGATGCGCAGGCACCTCTGGGCACGCACGGTGCCGGAGTGTAACCAGGTCTTGGGCTCTTGGCTAGCGGGTGATAGCAACGACTGATGCCCTGAAGATCCCGGATTTGCAGCCTGGATCGAGCGTGGTGGCTATCGCCTGCTATCCGATGGTTTCTTGACAACAGGAAACGTTGCTCAGCAAACTGGCCGCGTGTCCAGCCAGAGCGCCGACGCGATCTCTTCGGCTGCGGCTTATTTCACCGCACCCCGCAAGGGCCTCGTCTGGCGTTCCGATGTCGACCCGGCTGCCCTGCCGCCGGGCGGTGACTTCACCGCGAGTCAGCGGGCGATTCTGGCCGCCTGCGTGGAGCTGTTCGCCGACGTCGGCTATGCGGGGACCTCGGTGCGCGACATCGCCAGTCGCATCGGCATCAAGTCGGCGAGCCTCTACAAGAGCTTCGCGTCGAAGCAGGCGATGCTCGATGCGCTCAGCGAGATCGGTCACAACGAGTTCGGCCGGCGCCAGATCAGCGCAGTGCTTGCTTCCGGCGACGACGCTCGCGACCAGCTGACAGCGGGCGTGCGTGCACTCGTGGTGATGACCTGTGAGTTTCCGCGCCTTGCGCGCATCGTCAACAGCGAGGTGCGCAACCTCTCGCCAGTGGGCTTCGAGCGCGACCAGTCCGCGCGCCTGCAGTCGGCACAGATCCTGCGCGACATCCTCGAGCGGGGCCATGCGCAAGGCGTCTTCTGCGAGCCTGACTTCGCCGCAGTGACCGTCGTGTTGTGGGGACTCGGCGTCGCGCTGGCGGGTTGGTATCCCTACTCGACCGACGTCACCATCGAGCAGCTGGCCGACTCCTACGCCGACATCGCGCTTCGGATCGTGGGTGCCCATGCCCGGTAAGCAACGACGGAGTCGGCGGAGTCTCCCCGAACGTTTCCTGCCGGCGGTTTATGCCGCTGTGCCGCTGCTGGTTGCGGCGTTCGTCTTGCCGTCGGCGCTGCGCCCGCCACCGCAGACGACGCAGAGCGGCGCGGAGTACTCACCGAACGCACCGCCCAACTCCAAGGCCCAGACGATCACGAAGACGCAGTTCCAACCCGGCAGCAGCACGGCGGGTCAGGAAGGCAACGCGACACCGCCTCCACCGCCACCACCGCCGCCAACTCAGGCGTCGGGACCGCGTGCCGCCACTTACGGCTGTGCCCCGGGCAATCCGCCGCTGCAATGGCCGTCGGTCTACGCCGTGCCCTGCCAAGCAGGGTTCGTCGGCAACAACGGTGGCTCGACGGCGCCCGGAGTCTCGGCGACGCAGATCAACGTGGCCGTGTCCTTCTTCGGCCAGCAGCAGACGGCAGGTCCGATCAACGACACAACCGCACAGTCTTCGCAGCAGCTGCGCACGCTCAACGACATCCAGAAGTACTTCAACTCGCACGCGATGATGTACAACCGCAAGTTGCAGCTCTACTACGCGACCGAGGCGAGCGCGACCGACCAGGAGTCGAGTCAGCGCTCCGACGTCGACAACGCGATCGCGGAGTACCACCCGATCGCCGCGATGGTCGAGGGCACACCGCCGGAGATCGACGAATACACCAAGCACCACATCGTCACCGATCACTGGGAGACCCTCACCGAGCCGTTCCTCGAGTCCGAGGCGCCCTACGCCTGGGGTCAGAACGGTCCGACCGATGACGCGAAGCTCGCTGCCGAGTGGATCTGCAAGCAGGTCAAGGGCTATCCGCCGATTGCCGGCGTGACGACGGGCGAGCCGACGTACAACCCGAAAGCTCCGCGCAAGTTCGGCTCGATCGAGGGCAACCTCGCCGACTTCAACACCAGCTCCACGCTGGTCGCCGGACTCAAGACCTGCAACGTCTCGACGCTCGACCAAGGCGTCGGCATCGACAACCCGTCTGACATTCAGAACGCGCTACTGAAGGATCAGACCAACGGGGTCACGTCGATCATCCTCAACATCGACCTCGTCGACGACCTCGTCATCATGGAGCAGGCGAAGAGCATCGGCTACTTCCCCGAGTGGCTCACCACGGGCTGGGGCGGCTTCGATCAGGACGCCTACCTGATGCGGGACGGACCCGTCGACGAGCTCGAGCACACGTTCGGCCTGTCGACCACGGAGATCAACAAGGCGCCGAGCCAGATGGAGTGCTACCGCGCGGTGGCAAGCGTCGACTCAGGGTTCGTCGCGCACCCGTTGTACTGCCACATCTACTGGGAGATGCTCTCGCACCTCGTCGACGCCATCGAGCTCAACGGTCCGCATCTCACCGGCCCGTCGCTGGCACGGACCTACTCGACGATCCCCAACGTGAGGATTGGGGCGGCAAGCGACTGGGCCATCATCGGCGGTTACTCCGACCCGCATCGCCGATCGTGGGCGGATGCCGCCTCGGTCTACTGGTGGGACCCCAACGACGTCGACGCCGACGGCGGCACCGGCACCTATGCCTACGCCGACTGCGCGGCACGGTTCGAGGGTGGCAGCATCCCGACCCACCCGGCCCACATCTTCACCAAGTCCGGTTACGTCACCGGCATGACGTTCGGTCGTTGCAAGCCACCGTAGAGAAAAGCCGCTCGGTCCGGTATAGAAGATCCACCCTTGTTTACCGGCTGAAACGATCGGGGCGCGGACTGTGACAGAAGCGGGCAACGTTACGGAGTCGCCGGCGGCGCTCGATGTCCCCGCCCAGACCGAGCCTGCGTTCGAGCAGCTGCCGGCGCGTGCCCCCCGGGGGCCGCAGTTCTGGCAGCGGGCGGTGCAGCGCCTGGGCCCGACCGGCTGGGTGCCGCTCGGCGTCCTCGTCGGTTTGGCCGGCGTGCAGACCTTCGACCTCGGGGCCTTCGGCATCCTGGCGCCCGACATCCGGCACACGTTCCACCTTTCGGTCGCCGAGGTGGACGCGATCGCGACGCTGACCGGCGCGGTGCCGGTGTGCTTCTCGGTGCATCTCGGCTACTGGGGTGACAAGACCAACCGGGTGCGCCTGTCCGTCTTCGCCGGTCTGCTCTGGGGGGTCACCGCGATCCTTACCGGTGTGGCGCCGGCCCTCGCCGTGCTCATCCTGGCCCGCACCGTCGGCGGCGTCGGGCAGCTCACGACCGAGACCGTCTATCCCAGCCTGCTCGCCGACTACTACGGTTCCGAGTCGCTCGGCTCGGTGTTCACC
This sequence comes from Mycobacteriales bacterium, assembly GCA_035695245.1. GTDB lineage: Bacteria > Actinomycetota > Actinomycetes > JAFAQI01 > JAFAQI01 > DASSEQ01. Next base: position 3,862 of record DASSEQ010000244.1, read on the forward strand.
GGCTACCGCTGGATCAGCGCGGGCCTCGGGCTCATCGGCGGACCGCTCGCCGGCATCCTCGCCGCGGTCGCCGGCTGGCGGGTGGCTTTCGTTGCGTTGGCCGTGCCGACGTTCGCGTTCGTCTACTTCCTCAGCCGCATGAACGAACCGCAGCGTGGCGCGTCGATGGGGCTGTCGCTCGGAGAGCCGCTGCGCTCGGTGCGGGAAGGCTTCCGCGGCGTGCGCGCGATCAGGTCGCTTCGGCGCACCTGGGTCTCGGCGTTCCTGTTCGGTGCCGGCACGCTGCCGCTGCAGACGGTGCTCAACAACTTCTTCCACGACGTCTACCACATGGGTGATGCAGCGCGCGGCAACATCAGCCTGCTCTACGGGCTCGGCGGGTTGTTCGGCATCATCTACGGCGGCCGGCTGACCAACAGGGCACTCGCGGCCGGCAAGATTCCCCAGTTGGCTCAAATCGTCGGCTATCTCGTGGTCAGCTGCGGACTCGGCATCATGCTGATGAGCGTCGTGCCGTGGCTCGGGCTTTCCATCGCGGCCACGGCAGGGTTGACCGTCGGGGCGTTCGGTTTCCTGCCGGCGTACACCACGCTTGTCGCCTTCGTGGCGCCGCCGCGGCTGCGCGCGCAGGCGTACGGCTGGTCGCTCCTTTGGTATGCGCTCGGCGCCATCGTTTTGCAGGTTGCCGTCATCGGGCCGCTGATCGAGGGCACCACTCAACGAGTCGCACTTGTGGTGCTCGGTGTGCTGGTTGCCGCCGGCGGTCTCGTCGAGATCACCGTGCGCCGTTTCGTCAACGACGACATGGCCAGAGCCTTCTCCGGCGACGCGTAGTCGCCTCGCTAGCCGCGCTCGAGGTTTGCCTTCAGCTTTCCGAGACCCTTCTTCACGTCCGGCTGGATCAACGCGGCTTTGATCAGCGGGAACAGGATCGACAGCGGCAAGCCAGGCTGCGGCATGTCCATCGTGCGCGTGACCGTCGCGCCTTCGCCTTGTGGCTGCACGTCGAACGTGTTGATGAAGTGCTGACCCTTCTCGTCGGTGTCCAGCACCAGCCGGTTCGGGGCCGTGCTCTCGGTGACGGTCACGTCGTTGCGGTGCTCCTTGTCGCCGGGCATCACGCCGTACGACGTGAACGTGTCGCCCGCGACCACGGGACCGGCGGAGACGCCTTCGACGCGCATGGGCTTCGGCGACCATTCGCCGTGCTTGCTCACGTCTGACAGATACGCGAACACTTCGGTCGGCGACCGGTCGATCGTCACCGTCGCGGTCACCTGAACTCGTCCAGCCATGGCCCCTCCTCGTTCGTTCGGGCGCTTGTGGTCAAGCGCCTCGTCGTTGCTTTGCTCGTGGCGGCCGGGCGTCGACTGCGGCGGTCGGGTCGGTCGCCGCTTGCACGCCCTGTTTCAACCGGCCGAGCACCATGCCCCATGCCGCCTGCATGAACGACGCCTGCTCCGCGGTGTCCACCAGCTGCTGCACCTCGACCCGCGATCCGGTGGCCAACGGGAAGACCCGCAGGTAGCCGGTCATCGACCGCCCCGGCACGGGCACGTTGAAGTCGTCGAAGTCCCACCGCATGACGATCAGCTCGGGCGGCACGACCAGCTCGTAGCGGCCGCGCACTTCGGTGCCCCACTCCATCGTTGCGGCGAAGCGGCCGTCCCGGATCGACACCGGCGCGCCGAGCCAGCGCGAGTAGATGACCGGGTCGGTGAAGGCGGCGAACGTCGTCGCCTGATCGGTCCCGACTTCGACCGAGGCGACCACCGCGCTGTGTCGCGACGTCTCGGTCAATGTGCGTTCGTCGATGTCGCTCGCGGGGTGCCATTTGGTCGCCGTCTCGAGCGCCCCGTGCAGCCCCTGCAACGCCTGCGGAAGTGCCCGGTAGCGACGCGAGGTGCCGACCCGCGTCATCTCGACCAGACCGGCCCGACGCAGCACGGCGAGGTGCTCCGAGATCGTCGCCGGACGCAGCGAAAAGGCCGCCGCGATCTCACCGGCAGCCAGCTCTCGCTCCCAGATCAGCTCGAGGATCTCCCGACGCGCGGGGGCGCGCAGCGCGCCCAGGACCGCGTCGAGGTCCGCCATCGGCTTGACACCGCCTTCCACCGGCCGCATTGTTTCGGTGAACGCCTAAATAGGCGAGCGCCGAAGAAAGTCTGCGGCCAGAGCGTAACCGTTCGACGCCGACGATGGAGGGACCAATGCCGAGATATCTCGTCCTCTACCGCAGCTCCGTGGACGCCAGCGAGCAGATGGCCTCCGGCACTCCCGAGCAGGCGCAGGAAGGCATGCAGCTCTGGATGAAGTGGGCGCAGGAAGCCGGGTCGTCACTCATCGACCTCGGGTCGCCCGTTGGCAAGTCGGAGACGCTGCCCGGCGGCGCCGACACCGGCTTGTCGATCGGCGGCTTCTCCGTGCTCGAAGGCGACTCCCCGGCAGCGATCAAGAAGCTGCTGGACGGCCACCCGCACCTGCACGC
>DASSEQ010000245.1:0-7191 GCA_035695245.1 Mycobacteriales bacterium
TCGATGCCGGGACGCGGGCGCCTCTCCCCGGTCCCTACCGGCTGGCCGCGGCGGGCGAGTTCCGCGCGTCTGCCGACGCGTGGCTCGCGCTTGGATGTCCGTACGACGCCGCGCTCGCGCTGATGGATGCGGGTGACGAGCAGTCGCTTCGCGAGGCAGCGCGGTTGTTCGACAGCATCGGCGCTACAGCCGCTCTTTCCATCGTGCAGAACAGGTTGCGGGAAGCAGGCGCCCGCGGCGTACCCCGGGGTAGGCGAGCAACGACGCGGGCAGACGAGTTCGGACTCACGACGCGTGAGCGTGAGGTGCTCGGCTATCTCTGTGCCGGTATGACAAACAACGAGATCGGCAAGGAGATGGTCATCGCACCGAAGACGGTCGATCACCATGTCGCGTCGGTGCTCATGAAGATGGGGGTCGAATCGCGCCGCGAGGCCGCTCGCAAGGCGACCGCGGCAGGCGTCGCGCCCGTCAAAACATAGGTAGTCGCCGACGGCAGGATAGGTGGTTTCTGCCCTCGTTTCGCGAGGGCCTGTCTCCCTACGGTCGCTCCAATCGAGCGAAGGGAGATAGCGAATGCCGCTCTATCTGGATGTGCACACGATCGACGGCGGCGTCTCGGTCGACGACGTTGCCAAGGCGCACCTCGCGGACCTGCAGACGCAGGCGTCGTACGACGTCAAATACCTGCGCTACTGGGTCAACGAGGACCAGGGCAAGGTCTTCTGCCTGGTCGAGGCGCCGTCCGCTGTCGCCGCGACGACCGTGCACCGAGAGGCCCACGGTCTGGTCGCTGACGACGTCTACCAGGTGCAGGAGGGATCATGAGTCCACTTCGTCGGATCGCCGCAACTCTGAGCAGCGCTTTGCTCCTCAGCACGGCCGTGACACTCGGTTCTACAGTCAGCGCGACTGCCGATCCGTCGATCCAAGCTCAGCTGGCGCAGGTCCGCGCAGCGACCGCCGCCTACCACTCGATCCCTGCGGCTGAGAACGACGGCTACATCAAGTTCCTGCCGTGCTTCGACGACGCACAGCTCGGCGGTATGGGTCAGCACTGGTTGCTGCCGGCAGCTCTCGGGGCACCGCTCGACCCGGCGCATCCCGCCGCGCTCGTTTACGAGCCGCGAAGTGACGGCAGCTATCAACTCGTCGCCGTCGAGTACGTCGTGCCGGGCGACGCGGACATGACGCCGCCACACCTGCTGGGTCGTGACTTCACATATCTGTCGTCGCTCGGTGTTTGGAAGCTCCACGCCTGGATCTGGCGACCGAACCCGTCGGGCATGTTCGCGGACTACAACCCCAACTCCGGGATGTGCCCCACAACGTGATCGGTCAACGTCGCCGGGTTGGCAGCGGCCTACGTCATCGGGTGGTGACGCAGGCCGCTGCCGCCGGTGATCGCAGCAATGATTGCGACAACGATCGTGGCGGCCGGGTCAGCCGCCGTCCAACCGAATGCGCTGGTGACGATCAAGCCGACGAGTGAGAGTGCCGCCGTAGTTGCTCCCAGGAGGCTGATGTGGCCATCCGTGTGCAGTGCGCGACTCGGAATGCGTGCACCGACCTGATATTTGCGCCCCGCCAGCACGGGCAGCACGACGATCGAGGCCGCCGCGACGACGACGGACAAGGTGTCGGGCCTGGCGCCCTCGTCGGAGGCGAGACGCGCCGCGCCGGTGATGAGTAGTCCGGCGGCGACAACGAGAAGACAGCTCGAGGCCACGATCTGCGCCCGACGCTCGATCCGGTGCGGGGCATGGTGCCCGCCGAGCTCGACCCGGAACCGCCAGATCAACACGATCGTGGAGATCAGATCGGCGAGCACGTCCGCGCCGGTGCCGATAAGTGCGGTGCTGCTTGCCGCAACGCCCGCGACGACGGACAGTGCACCGCCGATGACTCCCCATGTCGCAGAGAGATAGGAGACCACCAACGCGTCCCGCAGGTGGTCGCGTTCGGAGCCAGAGGTCATGCAGCACTGTAGGTGATGGCCGCCGCGGTGAGCCCAAGGACCAAGCTGGCCAGCACGTATCCAAGAGCAGCCCGCGGCATGCCGTCCTCGGCGAGAGCGAGCGTCTCCCAGGTGAACGTCGAGAACGTCGTGAAACCACCACAGAAGCCGATGCCGATGCCGGCATAAACGAGGCCGTGCTTGTTGGCCGTAACCAGCAGTGCACCGAGCAGCGCCGAGCCGGTGACGTTAATCAGGAGTGTGCCGACCGGGAAAGTGCGGGCCCGACTGTGTCGGAAGACTGCGCCGTCGGTGAGATACCGCCCGGCTGCGCCGACCGCTCCGCCGACGGCGACGAGCACCCACTCCCAGCCGGTCATGTGCTCTCCTCGTCGGCCATGGACGTGCGTGACGCGGTGGCATGACGAAGCCGTCGATGCCACGCCGATCGATCCGTCAATCGCACTCCGACGCGAACAACGACGATCCCGAGCACGGCTGCGGCAAGGGACAGCACGACGGATGCGACGACGTAGCCGAAGGCAAGCGGCGCATGTGACTGCGCCGTACGCGTCGTGAACTCAACGGCGAACGTCGAGAACGTCGTGAAGCCGCCGCAGAACCCGGTGCCGAGCAGCGGGCGTGCCCACCAGGCCGCGACCGCGCGTTCGTGCAGCGTGGCCAGCAGGATCGCAAGGAGCGCGGACCCCACGACGTTGACCGTGAGCGTCGCCGTCGGCCAACCGTGCGCGGCGACCGGGGTCGCTATTGCGACCGCCGCCCGCGCGAGCGATCCCACCGCGCCGCCGGCGGCGACCAAGATGACGATCCGGCGTCGATCGTGCCGGTCGAACGGAACGTCGAGGTCGGGATCGATGGGCAGCTGCATCACGAGAGCGCGCAACGCTTGAGTCCGGACGGGCATGCCTACTCCTCACCTGCAAGTAGGGACTGTCAGCCCGTCCGGGCGGTTGGAGGCGAGCCCCATCGCCTTCGCCGACGATATCGCACCGGACGAAGTCGTAACGCTCTGCGAACGGCTGCGGTGTTTCGTTCGGAGCGCAGGGGTTCCTGCTCCAAAGGCGACGAAAGGGAGTTCGGTATGCGAAACAGGGGGATGAGGGCGCGCGCAGCTGTTGTCGTTGGTGTCGGCCTGGCCGCGATGGGGGCGAGCGCTTGGCCGGCGGCGGCAGCGAGTCCGCACGGGCAGACCGTGTCGGTGACCCAGAACGTGCACGGCGTCTTCGACGAGCCGCAAGCCGGCACCAACCCGTGCAACGGCGACGAGCTGACTGCGCCCGACGGCACCGTGGGAATCCAGTTCACCGGCAATCTCGTCGACCACGTGACACTCTTCACCAACAGCGATGAGGGCTGGGGGACCTTCACGGAAACGGGCGCAGTCGCTGCGACGGACGCTGTCACCGGCGTCGTCTACTCCGGTCACACGACGGTGTGGGGCAACTTCAACATGAACGAGCGCAACCAGACGAGCGCCTTCACTTTCAACATGCGAGTGATTGGCAGCGACGGCTCGTCGATCACGGCTCACGAGACGACGGTGTTCGCTCAGAACGCGAACGGCGACGTGACCGTCAACTTCGACGACATGAGTCTCACCTGCGACTGAGTCGTCTACAACGTCGTAACGGGAAGGACGTCGGCGAACACGAAGCCGTCGCGCTCGACGACTTCACCGACGCGCACGTTCAGCGGCGTCGCAAATCCCGGACCGTCGGTGACGAAGGTGTGAAACTCGCCGCGCTCACCGCACGGGTCCACCTTGGCAGGCAGCTGGCCGAGCAGGTCGTCGTCGTACCAACGACCGACCAGCTCGGCCGGCGCCTGCCGTGGGTCGACGCATGTCAGCACGGCCTTGATTCCCGCTTCGAGCATTCTGCGGGACAGCAGGTCCGTGGGCTCTCCCCAAAGTGGAAAGACCGGTGTCATGCCGGTGTCGGCGAGCGTCGCCTCCCGGTAGGCGCGAATGTCGTCGAGGAACAAGTCGCCGAAGATCATGTGCGTGACGCCTGCGGCGCGTGCGGTTTGGATCGCTGCTGCCATGCGCTGCTCGTAGATGTCGTTGGGGCACGGCCAGGGCAGGTCCACGACGTGAAGTGGGAGGTCCAGCGAGGCGGCTTGCTGCTCGAGGAGCACCCGGCGCACGGCGTGCATCGCAACGCGGTCGGCGGTCGAGTTCACCGTTGTGAGAAGCCCGACCACGTCGAGGCCGAGCTCTGTTCTCGCAACATGCAAGGCGAGCGTGCTGTCCTTGCCGCTCGACCAGCTCATCCAAGCGCGGCCGGGCATCAGTCGGTGGCGCGATGGACGGAGGCGGGAGAGAAGGCCGGTAGGCAGACGGCGATGTAGTCGGCTCCGCCCGGCGTCGAGTAGCGGACCCGCTCGCCACCTCGCGCGAAAGCCGTCTGGCCGGCGTTGGCGACGAACTCGCCGCCGTCGTGCTCGACGAGCACTGCACCCGACAACACGACGGTCCACTCGTCGAACTCCGGCGTCTGCCAAGGCTCGGCCCAGCCGGCCGGGCTCGTCATGTGGGCGATGCTGACGGCATCGGTCCCGGTGTTGACCCGGCCAACGTGCTCTCGGATGGTTTTCGGTGGGGTGCCGGCAGCATCGACGATGCTGGGCGCCTCGATGAGTTGGGCCACAGATGGACGGTAATACGGTCTCTTTGTGGCGAACGCGACCCCAAGACCGTACGCCGGCGTCCGAGTCGTCGATCTGACCGACGAGAGCGCCGCCTTCGGGACCCGGCTGCTCGCGGACCTCGGCGCCGACGTGATCAGGGTCGAGCCACCGGGCGGGGCTCGCGTGCGCCATCTCGCGCCGTTCCTGGACGAGGTTTCCGGCGTCGAGCGCGCGCTCCCGCACCTTTACCTCGATGCCGGCAAGTCGTCCGTCGTCATCGACCGCTCCACCGACGAGGGAAGAGACCGGTTCCAGCAGTTGCTGGCAGGCGCAGATGCCCTTGTCGAGACGGAGCGCCTGGACGACGACGAGCTGCAACTGATCAATCCGCACCTGGTTCATGTCACCGTGACGCCGTTCGGGTTGACCGGGCCGTGGACGAATCGCGCCGGCACTGATCTGATCGCGACCGCCGCCGGCGGCCTGGCTCACATCTGCGGATCGCCCGGCGACCCGCCGTCGCAACCCGGGGCGGACCAGGCCTACAAGCTCGCCGGCATGGCGGCGGCGGCCGCCGTCGCGATCGCGCTGTCCGGACGGGAGCAGGACACCGAACGGCGCGGCGTGCACGTCGAGGTATCCATGCAGCGAGCGGTTGCGGGAAGCACGTTGCAGACAGGGCATCCGGCCCATTGGTTGTGGCAGCACCGGATCGAGAAGCGGCCAGGTCAGGCGGCAGTGCACAAGTGCGCCGATGGCCGGTGGACGACATTTGTGGTGCGCGCGGATCGGGTAACGCCGTTCGTCGAGTGGGCGCGCTCCGAGGGCATGGACATCGACGCCGAGACCGAGGAGCGCATGCGTGGGCGGGAGAGCGGTCGCGTGCTGCATCCGTTCATTCGCGAGCTCGCCGGTCGATATCCCCGGGACGAGCTGCTGAAGCGCATCTGGGATCTCGATCTGATGGGGCTGCCGGTCAATTCGTTGCCTGACCTCGAGACGTGTGAGCATCTCGTTGCCAACGAGCAGTTCATCACCGTTGACGACGAGGCGCGTAACCTGCAGCTCAACGTGCCACGCAGCCCTGTGGGCGCATTAGAGGCCGTCGACGTGCGGCGAGCGCCGCTCCTCGGCGAGCACTCCGATCAGGTGCTTGCGGCGCTGCCGACACCGGTGCCGCGCGATGTCCCTTCCGGTCGACTCGACATCGGGACCGCTCTCGAGGGCATCCGCATTCTCGACTTCTGCTGGGTCATCGCGGGTCCGCTGGGCACGCGCATTCTGGCCAACTTCGGCGCCGAGGTCATCCGGGTCGAGTCGGGTGGACGCGCGTTGCAAGAGGTCTACGCCGATGGTGACCGCGAGCCGAGCCTCGGTGCGTTTCACAACTGGCTCAACACGCAGAAGCGTTCGACGACGATCGATCCGCGTACGGCGCGGGGCCGAGACCTGCTGTTGGAGCTCGTCGAGCAGGTCGACGTCGTCACCAGCAACTACCGGCCCGGGGCGCTCGAGGCCATGGGCTTCGGCTATGACGCCTTGCGGAAGATCAACCCTCGGGTGATCAGCCTGCAGGTGCCGGGTTGCGGCAGCACGGGACCTTGGGCTGCTCGCTCGAGCTTCGGCAACATGGTGGCTGCCGCGTCCGGGCTCAATGCACTCACCGGGTTTCCCGGGCGGGCCATGCGCGGGCTGGGCGTCGCCTACCCGGACTTCACCTCGCCGTACTTCATGGTGCTGGTTGTTCTCGGCGCCTTGCGGCAGCGAGCCTCGACCGGCGTGGGCATGGCGCTGGAGCTCAACCAGCTGGCAGCGACGGTGTCGCTGCTCGGTGTCGAGTGGCTGCAATACACGACCACGGGGACGCCGCCACCGATGCGTGGCAACCGCGACCCCAACTGGTGCCCACACGGCATCTACCCGGTGCTCGGCGACGACGAGTGGGTGGCGATCGCTGTCAACCGCGACGAGGACTTCCTCGCGTTGTGCGACGTGATCGGTCGGTCTGACCTCGTCAACGACAGTCGCTTCGCCACCCTTGCCGGCCGGAAGGCTCATGAGGACGAGCTCGACGAGGCGATACGTGGGTGGTCCGTCAACCAGGACCGCTGGGCCGCTGCAGACGCGTTGCAGTCCAGGGGAGTCGCGGCCGCTGCCGTCGCCAATGTTCGGGACATCGTCGAGCAGGATCCGCAGCTGGCCGGTTACGTCGAATACGTCACGCAGCCGATGCGGCCAGACCTAAAGATTCCGGTGCCGGGCGAGGCGATCCAACCCGCCGGGCACATTCGGTCGCTCCGCGCGGCCCCGGTTTACGGCGGCGACAACGACTATGTGCTGCGCGACCTGCTCCACCTCTCGGACGCTGAAGTCAGCGACCTCCTTGCATCCGGCGTGATCAGTTGAGCGATCCCCGGGCGCTTCAGTCGCTGCTCATCGCCAATCGCGGCGAGATCGCGATCCGAGTTGCTCGCACGGCCACCGAGCTCGGCCTTCGAACCGTGGGCATTTACGCGACCGATGAATCTCGCGCGCTGCACGTGCGGCGAGTCGATGAGGCGCGTTCGCTCGGGTCCGAGGGTGTC
>DASSEQ010000246.1:0-31342 GCA_035695245.1 Mycobacteriales bacterium
CGTGGAGGAGACGCCCGCGGGCAGCAACGCCGTGTTGATCGCGCCGAAGGCGCTGTTCCACGCGTTGTTGGCGGTGGTGAGTGCAGCATTCGCGCTCGACAGCTGGCTGTTTGCGGCGGTCAGCGCGGCAGTTGCGCCGGCGAGAGTGTCCGGAGCACTGGACAGCGCCGCTTGCGCAGTGTCAACGGCACTGTTGAGTGCGGCGAGCGTGTTCGAGGAAACCAGGCCGTTGAGCGCGTCGAGGTTGCCTTGCGTGAGCTGATCGAGCAACGCGGTGAGGTTGACGCCGAGACCGCTGAGCAGCTGGTTGATCGAGGGCAGCGAGAGCGATCCGATGGTGACGGTCTTCTCGGCCTGGCTCTGCGAGCTGGTCACCTCGGCGAGGTTGGTCAGCGATGCCGTCTGCAAGTTGATCGGCAGATCGACAGCCCCGGCGGGCTTCAGGTCGATCGACCCGAGCGCCTTGAGCACGGCCGACGTGAGCACGTCCGTCGGACTCGACTTCGCGTCGAGGGCAAGCGTTGGACCGGTGACGCTCAGCAGGTTCGGCACACTCACGGTCTGCGCCGTGCTCGGCACTGTCGCTGGTGCGCTGCTGGGCGTGACCGTCTGCTGGCCCTTGGCTGCGCCGTCCAGCGTCACCGGCGTCACCACCAGCTTTGCGACACGGCTCGACGCATTGGTCGCGACCGCCTCGATAGTGCCTGCCGTCACGGTGTGACCGGCGAGCGACAGCTCCAACACCGTGAGCGCCGAACGCGCGTTGCCCTGCGCGGGCGTTGTGGTCGTGGCGGCGAAGGCGGGTGCTGCTGCAGCAGCGACAGTGATGGCGGCCGTGACGGCCAGGGCGGGACGAGACAGTCGCACGTTGGCTCCCCGGAATGATCAACTCGGACGAATGCACGCGAAGGCTTCAGAAAGGCTGACCTCGGCGCCATCACGGCGTCCATAGCCCGGACGGACTACCCAGGGGTGGTTTTGACTGACGATGCAGGGCTATCGGGATTCGCCGGTACTTTTGTGCGATTCGCCTGACGCGCGGGCCTTGCTACGTGTACATACTTTCCTAACCGATGCACCAAGGGGGAACCACGTGGAAGCACGAGAGCGGCTGCTGACGCCCGGAGAAGTCGCCAGCCTGTTCCGGGTGGATCCCAAGACCGTCACCCGTTGGGCCGCGGCCGGACGCATCAGCAGCATTCGCACGCCCGGTGGCCACCGGCGCTTCCGGGAGTCGGAAGTGCGCGCTCTACTCCGGGGTGACGGCGCTGCGACCCCAGCGCCGCGAACCGCGATCGAGGACGAGACGCCGGTCGGCTGATCAGCCGACGCCGGCGTAGCTGTGCAGTCCCGTGATGACGGTGTTGACGACGTAGTAGTCGACCATCAGGCAGCCGAAGCCGAGCAAGGATAGGTACGCCGCTCGGCGTCCGCGCCATCCTGCCGTCGCGCGTGCGTGCAGGTAGGCCGCGTAGACCACCCAGGTGATGAACGACCACGTCTCCTTGGGGTCCCAGCCCCAGTAGCGGCTCCACGCATACTTCGCCCAGATCGCGCCGGCGATGATCGCGAAGGTCCACACCGGAAACGCGAACCCGATGACCTGGTAGCTGAGCCGGTCCAACCGCTCGGACGACGGCAACCAGCGGGCCACCCCGTCGACCATGGCACGAGCGTTTCCGCGCACACCGACCGCCGGCTCGCGCAGCTCGACGGCAGCGGCCGTGCCCGGTCCGATGCTGACCGATGCAGCCCGGCGTTCCAGCCACGACTTCATGAGGTAGAGCACGGTGACGACGCCGGAGACCATGAACGCGCCGGAGGCAGTGATCGCGGCCACCACGTGGATCTTGATCCAGTAGGAGTTGAGGACCGGTTGCAACGGTCCGGCCGGGACGTAGAGCACCGTGCCGGCGAGCCCGAGGTAGAGCACGACCGGTGCCATGACGAACGCTCCGAGGAAGCGCACCTGTTGCCGCGTCAGCATCGCCAGGAACACGGTCACCGCGACGAGCGACACCATGGACGAGAACTCGTACATGTTGCCCCACGGCACGCGGTGCGCAGCGAGCCCACGAGTCACGACGGACGAGATGTGCAGCCCCCAGCCGGCGACGGTGATCGCGACGGCGGCCTGTCCGAGTCGGATCGAACGCGCCGGCGACTCCCCCCGCGCCCGGGCCAGCCGGGCGAAGGCGAACTCGGCGGCATAGCCGAGCATCGCGACCGCGTAGACGAAGACGGTCCAGGTGAACAAGACGTCGCTGATGTGAGCGAGATGGAGGTTGGGAGCCACGATCCTCGATCAGTCCTTCAACTGGTGCACGAGACGGTCGAATTCGGACGCGTTGCCATCGGCGTCGCTGCGGGCGAGGCCGGCGGCATGAACCACCGTACGCCGGGACCCGGCTCCGGCCGCGGCCGGTGCGGCGCGCAGCCAGAACCGGCGCCGGCGCACACGAAGTGACGCCAGCAGCCCGAGGACGATCAGCACTGCGGCGACGAGAACGAGCTTCGTGCCGGGGTCGTGCGCCACCTGGAACGTCGCCCAGTCGCGCACTCCGACAAAGGTCACGCTCGTCCCGTCCGCGAGCCGCCAGGTCTTGCCGGGGGTGAGCTGCGTCGTGCCGACGTTCTTGAGCGAAGCGACCGGCAGGTCGTAGACCGACTGCGGCTGACCACTGGACAACCCAAGGTCCCCCTGCCAGGCGGCCAGGTCGAGGGTGGGGTCGTCGGCGGCGGGATAGACCGACTGCGCTCCGAGCGCTGTGGAGCCGTATGTCGGGTAGAAGAACCCGGTCAGGCCGAGCTGGTGGGCAAGGCCATTGGGCACCTTGACCACGCCATGTGACGTGAACATCGCGTCGTCGGGGAGGAATGGCGTCGCGTTGTTGTAGACGACCCGGCCGTGCGGGTCGCGCACCTGGATCTGCAGCGCGTAGCCATGACCGACGAGGTAGACGTCGCTGCCGTCCACTGACAACGGGTCGTTGGGCCTGATGTCGAAGGTCTTCGGTGCCGAGTTTGGGGTGCGCTGGTAGCCGACCACGGCGTCGAACGAGCGCGGCTGGCCGTTGGGCTCATACGTCGCGGTGAACCGCTGAAGGGTGAAGGAAAACGGCGGCAGATGCGTGTTGGAGAAGAACCGAGACGGTGAAAAGACGTCGTACGACGACTGCACGTTGGAGAAGCCATCGCCGACGGTGACGAGGACAGTGCCCTTGTAGCCGAACATCCCACCGAGCGCGATGCCGGTGAGCAGCAACAACAACGCGACGTGAAACACGAGGTTGCCGGTCTCGCGGAGATAGCCCTTCTCCGCAGCAACGCTCACTGCGCCGTCTGCTTCTTCCGTGACGACCGTCCGCCAGCGCCGCGACCGCAGCACGCCAGCGGCGTGCGCGACAACGTCCTGTGGGACGTCGGACGCCTGCCAGTCGGTCGACGTGGTCATCCGGAGCAGATGCCGGGGTGCCCGCGGCGGCTGCCGTCGCATCGCCCGAACGTGCAGTCGCAGGCGCGGAATCAAGCAGCCGATGAGGGACACGAACAGCAACAGGTAGATCGCGGCGAACCAAGGTGCGGCAAAGACATCGAAGAGGGACAGCTTGTCGAGCCATGGCGCGAGATGCGGGTGGGCAGAGAAGTAAGCGGCCACTTTTGCCGGGTTGAGCCCACGTTGTGGCAGCAGCGTGCCGGGCACGGCCGCGAGGGCGAGCAATGCGAGCAGCAACAACGCGGTCCGCATGCTGGTCAGCTGCCGCCAGGCGCGCAGCAGTGGGTTGCGACCACTCGGCGTGTAGGCCGGTGCCGTCGACAGCCGTTCGGCGGCCGACGTCGTCTCGGGAAGCGTCTCGGTCATACCGGCGAGGTGTATCCGGGGGCGACGTTGCGCAGGTCGATGGCGAGGTGGTCCCAGGCACCGGTTACGAGCAGCACGCCGACCGCGGCCAGCAACAGTCCACCGGTCCAGACCACGGCGCTGTAGTGGCGCTTGACGACGGCGAGCGCGCCGAGGGCATGGCGGAAAGCCAGGCCGGTGGCGATGAACGGAATGCCGAGACCAAGGCAGTAGACGAGAGTGAGGAACGCTCCGCGACCGGCCGTCGCGGCGTTGTCCTGGCTGGCGAGGGTCAGCACGACGCCGAGGGTCGGCCCGATGCACGGTGTCCAACCGACGGCGAAGAGCACTCCGAGCAGCGGTGCACCGGCCAATCCCGCGCGCGGCAGCCGGTGGATCCGCCATTCGCGCTGCGTCTTCGGAAGCACGCCGACGAACACGATGGCGAGCAGGATGGCGATGACGCCGCCGACGCGTTCGACCGCGGTCTGATGCGCCTCGAGGCGCACGCCGATGTTGCCGAACAGCGCCCCTTCACTGACGAAGACGGCAGCGACGCCGAGCACGAACAGCAACGACCCGGCGAAGACGCGTCCGGACACCGCCCGCATCCGCTCCCGGCGCTCCTCGGCCATGTCTGCACCGGACAGACCGGTGACATAGGACAGATAGCCAGGGACAAGCGGGAGAACGCACGGCGACAGGAAGGAGACGAGACCGGCCAGGAGCGCAACCGGGATCGCCAGCAGCAGCGAACCGTTGGCCGCGTGCTGGAACGTGCTGCTCGCGTCCGCGAGATTCATGTCAGGCCCGCTCGCTCAACACGTGGTCGACGAGGTCGCGGAGCTGCGTGAAGTAGATCTCGCCGCTCTGCCGTGCCGCGATCCGACCTGACCGGTCGAGCACGATCGTCGTCGGGGTCGCGTTCGGCGGCATTCCATGGAAGTGGAGGGCGATCAGGTTGGACGGGTCGAACAAGCTCGGGTAGTTGACGTGGTGGTCGGCCTCGAACTGGGTCGCTTGGAACTTGTCGTCGCGGACGTCGATGCCTAAGAACTCCACGCCCCTGCTCTTGTCGTTCTCGTAGACCTGCTCGAACGCGTCGGCTTCGGCGACGCACGGGCCGCAGTTGCTTGCCCAGAAGTTGACGACGACGACCTTGCCGTGCCAGGCAGCGAGGTCGAACTGCTGGCCTTGCAGGGTCGTGCCGGTCACCTTGGGCACGTCGTGCCGGTGACCGACACCGATGTAGGTCAGCGCCAGGTTGCCCTCGATGTAACCCTTGCTCCCGTTGATGCCCTGACTGACCGCGCCATGACCCGAGCAGGCGGTCGCGGCTACGGCGAGGAGGAGAAGGGGAAGAGGGCGGCGCAGTTGCATCGCTTCTATTGTCGCTCAGGCCCCACCGATGGTTCGACGCCCGACTGACCCCGCCGGTTCGTCGTAGCCGATCGCGACGACGCGGGAGCCGTCGTAGGTCAGCGAGGTGACCGAGCCGAGGGCGCATTCCCGGCGATCCGGACGGTGCCAGAGGCGATCGCCCTGGGCCGCGAGACGCGCGATCCAGATCGGCAGCTGGTGGCTGACGAGGACCGCCTCGTGTCCCTCGGCCGCTGCCCGGGCATCGGCGCAGGCGCCCAGCATGCGCTCGGCCACCAGTCGATAGGGCTCACCCCAGGACGGGCGGAACGGGTTGTAGAGGTGGCGCCAGTTGTGCGGTCGCAACCACCCACCCCGAGTGCCCTCGAAGACGTTCGCGCTTTCGATCAGCCGGTCGTCGACACCGACCTCCAGGCCCAGCATCTCGGCGAGCGGCGCCGCGGTCTGCCGGGCCCGTTCGAGCGGCGAGCTCCGCAGCACGGTGATGTCGCGATGGGCGAGAGCCTTCGCGGCCGCGACCGCCATGTCCTCACCCGCCGCCGAGAGCCGGTAGCCCGGCAGCCGGCCATAGAGCACGTGCTCCGGGTTGTGCACCTCACCGTGCCGCAGCAGGTGTACGACGGTGCGCGTCATGCGGCCGCAGCGGCCCTTGCCGCAGCCGGTGCCGCGGCGGCGATGCGCTCGAGCACCTTGTCATCGTGTGCCGCGCCGACGAACCACGCCTCGAACGCCGACGGCGGCAGGTAGACACCGCTGTCGAGCATGGCGTGGAAGAAAGCCCGGAAAGCGTCGGTGTTCTGCCGCTTCGCGGTCGCATAGTCGACCACCTCGCCGTCGGTGAAGAACACGCTGAACAGGTTGCCCGCCGTGTTGACCCGATGGGCGACCCCAGCCGCCGAAAGGGCGTCGGACACGATCGCGGCGACCGCATGGGCGGTCTTGTCCAGGGACACGTAGACGTCGTCGGTGCAGAGCCGAAGCTGCGCCAGCCCGGCGGCAACCGCGATGGGGTTCCCGGACAGCGTGCCGGCCTGGTAAACGGGACCGGCCGGGGCGAGCCGCGCCATGACGTCGGCGCGACCGCCGAATGCAGCCGCCGGCAACCCGCCGCTCATCACCTTGCCGAAGGTGAACAGGTCCGCGTCAACCCGTTCCAGGCCCCACCAGCCTCCGGCGCTCACTCGGAAGCCGGTCATCACTTCGTCGAGAATCAGCAACGCGCCGTCGTTGTGACACAGGTCGAGCAGAGCTTTGTTGAAGCCGGCGAGTGGCGGCACGACACCCATGTTGGCCGCTACCGCTTCGGTGATGACGCAGGCGATGTCGCCGCCGTGCTCCTCGAACGCTGCCTTCACTGCGGTGATGTCGTTGTACGGCACCACGATCGTGTCTGCCGCGCTCGCGCCGGTGACGCCAGGCGTGTCGGGCAGGCCGAACGTCGCGACGCCGCTGCCGGCACTCGCGAGCAATGCGTCGACGTGGCCGTGGTAGCAGCCGGCGAACTTGAGCACCTTGCTGCGACCCGTGAAACCGCGGGCCAGCCGGATGGCGCTCATCGTCGCCTCAGTGCCGGAGTTGACCAGGCGCACCTGTGCGACCGGGCCGACCCGCTGCACGATCTCCTCGGCCAACTCGACCTCGCCGGGGGTCGGAGTGCCGAACGACAGACCTTGCGTGGCAGCCGTGCGCACAGCTTCGACCACAGCCGGATGCGCGTGTCCGAGAATGGTCGGCCCCCACGAGCAGACGAGGTCGACGTAGTCGTTGCCGTCCGCGTCGTAGAGGTAGGCGCCGTCACCCCGCACCATGAACCGCGGAGTGCCGCCGACCGCACCGAACGCGCGCACGGGTGAGTTCACTCCGCCCGGCGTCACAGCTTGGGCGCGGGCGAAAAGACGTCGGGACTCCTTGTCCTGCACGCGTCGATCTTCTCCCAGCCTCGCCCGGCCGACGCGACCACCTGCGCGGTAGTGCAGGATCTTGGACATGGCGGACTTCGGCATCGATGTCGACCCCGGTGAGGTCGGCTTTGACGCGCAGCGACTGCAGCGCATCGACACGCACTTCCGGCACTACGTCCAGGACGGGCGCCTGCCCGGCTGGCAGGTCATGGTCAGCCGCGGCGGCAAGGTCGCGCACCTGTCGTCGTACGGCTTTGCCGATCGCGAAGCGGGCAAGCCGGTCGAGGCGGACACCATCTTTCGCATCTACTCGATGACGAAGCCGGTCACGTCGGTCGCCGCGATGATGCTGTGGGAAGAGGGCCGGTTCGAGCTCAACGACCCGATCAGCCGGTGGCTGCCGGAGTTCACCGACATGCGGGTCTACGTCGGCGGGCCCGCAGCCAAGCCGCAGACGGTGGCGGCGACAGAGCCGATCCGGGTGTGGCATCTGCTGACGCATACGGCCGGCCTGACATACGGGTTCCACCGGATGCACGTCACCGACGAGATCTACCGCAACGCGGGCTTCGAGTTCGGCAATCCCAAAGGCTTCGACCTGGCCAAGTGTGTCGAGGCGTGGGCGGCACTTCCGCTCGCTTACCAACCCGGCAGTGAGTGGCTCTACTCCGTTGCCACCGATGTGCTCGGCCGCTTGGTCGAGGCGGTCAGTGGGCAGCCGCTCGACGAGTTCTTCGCCGAGCGGATCTTCGCGCCGCTGGCCATGACGGACACCACGTTCCACGTCGGGCCGGACCAGCAGGAACGGCTCGCCGCCCTTTACGCCGTGACGGCGCAGAGCCCGACGCCGCTGCGCTACGACCAGATGGGTGCTGCCATCACGCGCGAGCCGCAGTGGTTGTCCGGCGGTGGCGGCCTGGCCGGCACCACGCGCGACTACAGCCGTTTCACCTGGATGCTGCTGCGCGGTGGCGAGCTGGACGGCCAGCGACTGCTCTCCCCACGAACGGTGCGTTACATGACCCGCAACCACCTGCCCGGCAACCAGGATCTGCAGACGTTCGGCCGTCCGTTGGTCGCCGAGACGAGGTACGACGGGGTCGGCTTCGGGCTCGGATTCGCCGTGACGATGGACCCGGCCGCCAGCAAGGTCATCAGCAGCGAGGGCGAGTTCAACTGGGGTGGGCTTGCGAGCACGACCTTCTGGATCGACCCGGTCGAAGACATCAGCGTCGTCTTCATGACCCAGCTGATGCCGTCGAGCACCTACAACATCCGCCCACAGCTTCGCCAGCTGGTCTACCAGGCGCTCGTCGACTGACTCAGGACGCTAGCTGAGCTTGGTGGCGAGTTCCGCTGCCCAGTAGGTCAACACGATGTCGGCGCCGGCGCGCTTGATCGACGTGATCAGCTCGGCGACCGCACGGTCGCGATCGATCCAGCCGTTGGCCGCTGCTGCTTCGAGCATCGAGTACTCGCCCGAGACGTTGTAAGCCGCGACCGGCACGTCGACGGCGTCACGCACGCCTCGCACGACGTCGAGATAGCCGACGGCCGGCTTGACCATGACGATGTCGGCGCCTTCGGCGACGTCGAGGAGCGCTTCCCGCACCGCTTCGTCGGCGGAACGGGCGACATCTTCTTGATAGGCAGCCCGGTCACCGAATTGCGGCGCGCACTCCGCTGCATCACGAAACGGACCGTAGAAGGCCGACGCGAACTTCGCCGAGTAGGCGATGATCGCGACGTCGGGGTAGCCGGCTCGGTCGAGTGCAGCGCGTATCGCGGCGACCTGGCCGTCCATCATCCCGCTCGGACCCACCATCTGCGCACCGGCAGTGGCCTGCGCCACCGCGATCGACACGTAGCGCTCCAGCGTCGCGTCGTTGTCGACGTCGCCGGTGTCGGTGAGGAGGCCGCAGTGGCCATGGTCGGTGTATTCATCAAGGCACAGGTCGGCCATCAGCACGGTCTGCTCGCCAACCTCGGCCGCGAGATCCTGCAGCGCGAGTTGCACGATGCCGTCCTGCGCGTCCGCGGCCGACCCTCGGGCGTCTTTCTTCGCGGGAATGCCGAAGAGCATCAGGCCGCCGACACCTGCTTGCGTGGCCTCGACTGCCGCTTTGCGCAACGACTCCCGCGTGTGCTGCACCACACCGGGCATCGACGCGATGGGCTGCGGCGCGTCGATGCCCTCTTTCACGAACATCGGCAGGACGAGATCCGACGGATCGACTCGCACCTGGGCGGACAAGCGGCGAAGTGCCGGAGTGCGGCGCAGCCGCCGCGGGCGCACCGCGGGGAACCCGCCCCGATCGGTCATCGCGACGACTTCTTCAACCGGGCCGTTGCCTTGGCCCGGTTGGCCTTGCCGGGCGGAAGGGTGTCGTCGTTGTCACGCCGCTCCCGACCGAACTCGGCCAGCGCCTCTGCCAGCAGTGAAGCGGACGGCTTGGGCGCCGTGACGTCGACGCGAAGGCCGAGCTCCTCGGCAGTCTCCGCCGTAGCGGGGCCGATGACCGCGATGATCGACGAGGCGTGCGGCTTGCCGGCAATGCCGACGAGGTTGCGCACGGTCGACGACGAGGTGAACAGCACCGCGTCGAAGCCGCCGGTCTTGATGGCCTCACGGATGTCGGCCGGCGGTGGCGCGGCCCGCACCGTGCGATAGGCGGTCACGTCGTCGACCTGCCATCCGCGCTCCAGCAGACCGGCTGCGAGAGTCTCGGTGGCAATGTCTGCGCGCGGCAGGAAGATCCGGTCGAGTGCATCGAAAACCGAGTCGTACGACGGAAAATCGGCCAGCAAGCCCTCGCTCGACTGCGCGTCGCCGGGCACGAGCTCGGGACGGATGCCCCACTCGCGAACGGCCTGCGCGGTCTGGTCGCCGACGCAGGCGATCTTCACGCCGGCAAGAGCTCGCGCGTCCAGGGAGAGCTCCTCGAGCTTTTCCCGCACAGCTTTGACCGCGTTGACCGACGTGAACGCAACCCACGCATAGCGGCCGCTCACGAGCCCGCGGATCGCGCGATCCATGGCCTGCGGGGTGCGCGGAGGCTCGACCGCGATGGTCGGCACTTCGACCGGAATCGCGCCGTAGCTTGCCAGTTGCTCCGAGAGCGCACCTGCTTGCTCCTTGGTGCGGGGCACCAGCACGCGCCAGCCGAACAACGGCTTCGTCTCCCACCAGGACAATTTCTCCCGCAGCTTGACGACGTCGCCGACGACAACGATCGCGTCGTTGCCGAGTCCAGCCGCGTCACGTTCGACGGTGTCGAGCGTCGAGGTGACGGTCAGCTGGTGCGTCGTGGTGCCGTCGACGGTGACTGCGACCGGGGTGTCAGCGCGCCGACCGTGCTCGACCAGGGCCGCGGCCACCTTGCCGATCCCGCGACCGCAGTTGAGCAACACGATCGTGCCGCCACCGCCGGCGATCGCCGACCAGTCGGGCTCCGGACCTTCGTCGCCCAGGTCGACGACGTGCACAGCGTTGCGCTTACGGTCGGTCACCGGAACGCCGGCATACCCAGGCACCGCTATCGCTGACGAGATGCCGGGCACGAGCTCGAACGGCACCTTGGCCTTGGCGCACGCATCCGCCTCGACCGCGAAGCCGCAGAACAGTGTCGGGTCACCGGAGAAGAGACGGACGACGCGACGTCCCTCCTTGGCCGCGGCGACCGCGGCTTTGACGTGGTCACCCCCATCGGCCGGCGCGTCGACGAGTTCGACGTCCGCTCGGCACAGATGGCGGATCCGAGCAGTCAGGTCACGGTGCGCGACGAGCACGTCGGCGTCCGCCAGCAGCTCGCTGGCGCGAACCGTCAGCAACGCGGGGTCACCTGGCCCGCCGCCGACGAAAGAGACGGTGCCGAACTTCTTCTTGGCGCGTGAGGTGGTCACGGGTGCGACTCCCGGATAAGGCCTGCCGCGCCTGCTTCGAGCAGATCAGCGGCGAGACGACGGCCGAGCCCGACAGGATCGGAGACGGGCCCGGTAGCGGACAAACGGATAACCGATGCGCCGTCATCGGATGCGACGACTGCGCGCAGATAGATCTCGGGGCCGTCATCACCGATGGCGACGTCGGCAAGCGCTCCCACCGGAGCAGTGCATCCGGCCTCGACGGCAGCGAGCACGGTGCGCTCGGCGTCGACGGCCGCACGTGTGTCGGCGTCGTCGAGCACGCCCAGCGCCGCGACAGCGGACGCGTCGTCGGCGCGGCACTCGATCGCAAGCGCACCTTGACCGGGCGCCGGCAACACTTGAAACGGATCGAGGATCTCGGTCGCCTCGTCGAGACGGCCGAGCCGCGACAGGCCCGCTGCCGCGACGACCACTCCATCGAGGTCGCCTTCGCGCACCCGCCGCAGGCGGGTGTCGACGTTGCCGCGGATCGGCACGACATCAAGGCCGAGGCCCAGAGCCCTCAGCTGTGCGGCGCGCCGCGGCGAGCCGGTGCCGATCCGGGCGCCTTGCGGAAGGTCGCCGAGCACGCGGCCGTCGCGAGCGACGAGCGCATCACGCGGGTCTTCCCGCAATGGCACGGCCGCCAGAACAAGTCCTTCGGCCGGCTCGGTCGGCAGATCCTTCAACGAGTGGACGGCGAAATCCACGTCGCCGGCGAGCAAGCGACGACGCAACTCGGTGACGAATACCCCCGTTCCGCCGAGCGTTGCAATCGCCTCGGCAGAGCGATCGCCTTCGGTCACGATCTCGACCAGGTCGACCGCATGTCCATGCCCCCGCAACGCCGCAGCAACCAGCTCCGACTGGGCCAGCGCAAGTGCGGACCGACGAGTGCCCAGCCTCATTCCGTCGCACCTTCGTCTTCGATCGTGACGTCGGCGCGGGTCACTGCTTCGGTCGCCGCCGGATCCAGCGCGAACAGCTCGCGCACGACATCGGCATAGGAGTCGCCCGGCGCCGAGCCGGCCAGCTCCTTGATGCGAACCGTGGGAGCGTGCAACAGCTTGTCGACGACGCGCTCGACAGTTGCTTCCACCTCGCGCCAGTCGCGACCGGCCACCGACGCGAGACGGGTGCGCAGCCGCGCGAGCTCGGCGTCGACCACTTGCTGCGCTCGGGCGCGGAGAGCGACGACGGTCGGTGCGACCTGCTCCGAGCGCTGCCGGGCCAGATAGTCACCAACCGCTTCGGTGACGATCCTCCTGGCCGCCTCGACGTCGTCTGCCAGATCAGCCTCGTGCAGCACCGCGCGCAACGATTCGAGATCGACGAGAGTGACGCCCTCGACGCTGCGCGCATCCGGGTCGACATCGCGCGGTAGCGCCAGGTCCAGCACAAACAACGGTCGGGTTGGTCGATCTTTCATCGCAGCGCGCACCAGGTCAGCAGCGACGACGACGCCGACGGCACCTGTGCAGGCGACCAGCAGATCGGCATCGGCGATGGCCGACATGGCCCCGGCGGTCGGAACCGCGACGCCGTTCAGCTCGGCAGCGAGACGACGCCCGCGTTCCGGGCTTCGGTTGACGACCGCTATCCGCGTCACGCCGGCACGCATCAGTGTTTTGCCGGCCAAGCTGCTCATGGCGCCGGCACCGATCAATACGGCGGAGACGTCAGCCATCGGCCCCAACGTCTGCGCAGCGAGATCGAGGCCGACCGACACGAGGGAGCGGCCGGCCGCGTCGATGCCGGTTTCCGTGTGCACTCGCTTGCCCGTTCGAAGGGCCTGCTCCGCAAGCTTGCTCAGCACCCGCCCGACCGCCTCGTGTTCACGCGCGGTCTGCAACGCCGTGCGCAACTGTCCGAGGATTTGTTGCTCGCCGACGACCATGGAGTCGAGCCCGGACGCGACCGAGAACATGTGTTGCGCGGCGCGATCCTCGTAATGCACATAGAGATGCTCAGTGAGCTCTTCGATGCTCACGCCCGTGCATGCCGAGAGCCGTTCGGTCACTTCCTGCACACCACTGTGGAACTTCCGAACGTCGGCATAGACCTCGACGCGGTTGCACGTCGACACGACGAGCGCTTCGTCCACGTGCTCTGCCGCGATCAGGTCGGTCAACAACTTCTCGATGCCGTTGTCGCCGAGCACGGTGCGTTCGAGCAGCGCGACAGGAGCAGAGCGATGCGAGAGACCGACGGTGAGAACGCTCATGTCGCCGCTGCCACTGTGCGTACCTCGTCCGGCACGGCGACGCCCGCGGCACCGGGAGCGCCGGTCGACTTGCGCTGCTCGTGAAACGCGAGAATCTGCAGCTCGATCGACAGATCGACCTTGCGCACATCGACGCTGTCCGGCACCGACAGCACGATCGGTGCGAAGTTGAGCACACTGGTCACGCCGCATGCGACCAGCCGGTCGCAGACCTCCTGCGCGCTTGTCGCCGGCGTCGCGATGACACCGATCGAGACCTCGTGTTCCTTGACGAGCGTCTCGAGCTCGTCGAGGTGATGGATGTCGAGTCCGTTCACCGTCTCACCGACTCGACGATGGTCCGCGTCGATCAGGGCCGCGATCTGGAAACCGCGCGTTGCAAAGCCGGCGTAGTTGGCGAGCGCGTGACCGAGGTTGCCGACCCCGACGATGACGACCGTGTAGTGCTGGGTCAGACCGAGGGCGCGCGAGATCTGGTAGACGAGGTACTCGACGTCGTAGCCGACTCCGCGCGTGCCGTAGGACCCCAGGTGCGAGAGGTCCTTGCGCAGCTTTGCCGAACCGACGCCGGCCGCGGCGGCCAACCCGTCCGAGGAGACCGTGGTCGTGCCGGACTCGGCCAGCGCGGTGAGAACGCGAAGGTAGACGGGCAGCCGGGCTACGGTCGCCTCAGGGATGCCGCTGCGGCGGCGCGGGGCGGCCGATGTTGCCGGCATGTCGGCTCCATCAGGATCGGGGCAGTGGCCCGCTTCGGGGCCGGTCGGTTGAGTCTAGGCCGCTTGTGAACGGGTGCACAAAGCGGTAGTGCATTTGTGAAGAGCGCGCCGATAGGGCTGCGCCACGCGACCGGCGCGCCTTTTAGGATGCCGCTATGCCGGAAACCGCCGCCGCCGCGTGGGGCCGGATCGACGAGCACGGCACGGTCTTCGTGCGCACATCGCAGGGCGAGCGTGAGATCGGCTCCTGGCAGGCGGGCCCGCCGACCGAAGGCCTTGCCTACTACGAGCGGCGCTTCGAGGACCTGGCCGCCGAGGTCGCGGTGCTCGAGGCCCGCGCGGCGAACGCCGACCCCAAGGCGGTCGCCGCCGCTGCGAAAAAGCTTCGCGGCGTGCTGCCCGAGGCGAAAGTCATCGGTGACCTCGACGACCTGGACCGCCGGCTCGGCACCCTGCTCGAGGGCACGGAGCAGCGGCTCGCGGCGCGAGCAGAACAACGCGCGGCAGCGGCGTCCGCGGCCGCGGACGCGAAGCGGCTTCTCGTCGAGGAGGCCCAGCGCCTCTCGGGGAGCGAAGAGTGGCGTGCGACCGGCGACCGGTTCCGCACGCTGGTCGAGCAGTGGAAGGCGATCCGCGGCGTCGACCGCAAGACCGACAGCGAGCTGTGGGAGGCGTTCTCGTCCGCCCGCCGCGAGTTCGATCGCCGTCGCCGAACGCACTTCGCAGAGCTCGAGAAGAGCCGCGAGGCAGCCGCCGAGGTCAAGGGCCGGCTCGTGGCCGAGGCCCAGAAGCTGACCGACTCCACCGAGTGGGTCGCGACCGCCCGACGCTTCCGCGATCTCATGACCGAGTGGAAGCAGGCCGGGCGTGCTGCCCGCGACGCCGACGAGCAGCTTTGGTCTGCCTTCAAGACAGCGCAAGACATGTTCTTTGCGCGTCGGTCCGAGTCGCTCTCGGCGCGTGACAGCGAGATGAAGGCCAACGCCGACGCCAAGGAAGCGCTGCTGGCCGAAGCCGAGCAGATCGATCCCACGAAGGACCTCGACGGCGCGCGAAAACGCCTCCGCTCGATCCATGACCGGTGGGAGAAGATCGGCAAGGTTCCGCGCGAAAGCATGGGTGTGCTGGAAGACCGGCTAGCCGCGGTCGAACGCAAGGTGCGCGACGCCGGAGCGACCGCACGACCCATCACGACGACCGAGTCGCCGCTGGTGATCCGGTTGCGCGAGTCGGTCCAGAAGCTCGAGGCACGGCTGCAGCGGGCCAGGGCGAGCGGCGACGAGCGACTCGCGTCAGAAACCGAGTCCGCGCTGCAAACGCAGCGGGAGTGGCTAGCGCAAGCCGAGCAGAGCAGCAGCTGACGCACTGCTGTCTGGCTCAGCCGGCGAGCGCGGCTCGCAACCTGCCGTCGTTGACCCGGAACCAGTCATGCACCTCGCCGTCGACGAGGACGACCGGCACGTACTCGGCCCACTGGGCCATCAGCTCTCGATCTTCGGTGATGTCGACGGCTTGCCACGTCGTACCGACCTCGGCGGTCACCCGCGCAACAGTCGTGCAGGCGTCATCGCAGAGATGGCAGCCGGGCTTCGTATAGACGGTGACGCGCGGCGTTGCCCTCATGCCGACTCGCGCAACCGACCCTTGGCCACCTTGCCGGCGAGCGAGTGCGGCAGCTCGTCCACGAATTCGACCGAGGTCGGGCACTTGAACCGCGCGAGTCGCGCCGCGGCCCAGTCGATGATGTCGTCGGCAACCAGCGTCTGACCCGACTGCGGCACGACGAGGGCCTTCACCGTCTCACCGGTGTAGGGGTGCGGGATGCCGATGACGGCGACTTCGGCGACATCGGGATGCGTCGCGATGACGTCCTCGACCTCGCGTGGGTAGACGTTGAAGCCGCTCACCAGGATCAGCTCGCGCACCCGGTCGACGAGAAACACGTCGCCGTCCGGGTCCACGTAGGCGACGTCTCCAGTGTGGAACCACCCGTCTGCGTCCGGCCCGTCCGCCCCGTCCGGCCAGTAGCCCGAGAAAAGATTCGCCCCGCGTACGACGATCTCGCCGGGATCACCCTCGTCGGCATCCGCGCCGCTGTCGTCGAGCAACCTGAGCTCGACGCCCGGAATCGGCCGGCCGATCGAGCCGGGCTTGGGCACCTCGCTGCACAACGTGGTGGTCAACACCGGTGCTGTCTCCGTGAGGCCGTAGCCCTCGAAGATGTGATGACCCGAGGTCTCCAACATCGCGGCCAGGACCGACGTCGGCAGTGGCGCTGCACCAGAAACAGCAACGCGCAGCGACTCCAGCGCCTCGCCGACCTCGGGGAGCATCGACCACGCGACATACATCGGTGGAGCGCCGACGATGTTGCTGACGTGTGTGCGCTGCACCAGCGACAGCGTGTCGACGGGGTCGAAACGGTCGGCGAGCACGCCGGTCGCGCCGACGTACGCCGTCATGCCGAGGCCCGAGTTGAGACCGTAGACATGGAAGAGCGGCAGCACGAGAAGCACGACGTCGTCAGGCGCCACGACGGGAGGACGGATCTCGCTCAGCTGAGAAAGGTTCGCCAGCAGAGCGCGGTGGCTGAGCATGGCGCCCTTCGGCCGGCCGGTCGTTCCGGACGTGTAGAGCAACGCCGCGAGGTCCTCGCCACCGGACTGCGGGTCGATGCGTCCGGGCGAAGGCGGCGATGACCACTCTGGCGTCGTGACGTCCAATGTGGCGACGGCGCTGAGGCGAGCGGCGCGCTCGGGGTCCGTGATCACGAGGCCGGCGCCGGCGTCATTGATCTGGTAGTCGAGCTCGGCACTGGTGAAGCCGGTGTTGAGCGGCAGCACGATGCTGTCGGCGCGCAGGACGGCGAAGTAGGCAACCGCGAAGTCGATCCCGTTGGGCAGCAGCAGGGCGATGCGGTTCCCCGGGCCGCCTGCGCGGTCCCGCAGCACGGCGGCTATGTCGTCAACCCGGCTGTCCAACTCACCCCAGGTGAGCGACTCGTCGCCTTCGATCAACGCCGCTTTGTCTGGCTGCCTGGCGGCCGCCTGCCGGACCAAATCGGCGAGATTGCGCAGGTCGGGCGTCATCGCGCCGAGTGTTGCACATTTGCAAGCACCCCCCACCCATGCGGTGCAAGCCGCGTCGGCCAGGTGGCCGAGTCGAGATCACCCGGGTGGCGGATTGGGCGGTTCGCCCGAACCGACGAAACCCGTAGTGCTAGTCCAACGAATCGCCGGTACGACCGCCGACCCGACAAAGGCACACCGTGCGCGAGCACGGGCCGCAAAGGCACGGGACTGCGAAAGCAGTCAGCCGACCCACCGAAGGTCGAAGGCCGCCCGCCCACGAGCGTCCGTGACCACACCGTCGCGGCGACCGTCCCGGCCCGATGCCGGAGGTCGCTGTCGTGTCGTTGCGGGTTGTTCATCGCACCGCTGCGCGGATTCTCACGACGAGCCTTGCTGCCGTTGTCTCGACGCTTGCTCTGATGACCGTCGTTCCGGTCGCCGCTCACGCGGACACCGCCTCGATGGAGTCGCAGTTCATCGCCGATCTCAACGCAGCACGCGAAGCCAACGGTCAGCGCCCCTACTCTGTGGCGTCGGACCTGACATCGGTTGCGCGCTCGCACTCACGTGCGATGGCGTCGTCCGGCCAGCTCTACCACAACCCCAACCTGACCACCGACATCCAGAACTGGCAGGCGGTCGGCGAGAACGTCGGTGAAGGCCCGTCGGTCTCCGACATCCACACCGCGTTCATGAACAGCCCCGAGCACCGCGACAACATCCTCGATCACGACTTCACGCAGGTCGGCGTCGGCGTCAGTGTCGACAGCAACGGCATGGTCTGGGTGACGGAAGACTTCCGCGAGCCCATGGGCTCGAGCTCGAGCTACACCCCGACCTCCACGACGACGCATCACACCACGAGCCACGTCACCTCGACCCGCCCGCGCCAGGTCGCCTCCGCGCCTCGCCCGGCCACTGCGACATCGCATCCGGCCGCCAAGAAGCCGGCACCGCGCGCTCCGCAGGTGCGCCGCCCCGCCGCCGCGCCGACCCCCCAGGCCACCCTGCTCGCGCGCCTCACAGCCCTGCAAACAGCGGCGGCCAAAACCCCGACGACCGACCCGGTCGCGGCCGCGTTCGACTACGTGGACAACGTCACGACGCTCACGTCCAACACCTGAGGTCGTTTACGGCGGCGACGGGAGGATCGACGGGCTCGGTGTCGTCGACGGTTGGGCCGGCGGCGAGAACGCAGTCTTCGACGGTGTCGGGCTCGGGTGCGCCGACTTGGTCGAGCGCGGTGTCGCAGAATGCGTCGCCGGCCGGAACGTCTGCACCTGTGTCGGACTCGCACTCGTGGACGGCTTCGTCGTCGGGCGCTGCAGCGCACGGTAGTCGCTGAAGATGCGCGCGAAGATCTTGGCCGGCAACGTGCCGCCGAACACCTCGGACGTGCCCTCGACGTTCTTCATGGAGTGCGGCACGCGTCCGTGGTCGACGTACTGCTTGTCGTAGCCCATCCACACCGATATGCAGAGCGTCGACGAGCATCCGGTGAACCATGCGTTCGTGAAGTCGTCTGTCGTGCCGGTCTTGCCGGCAACCGGGAACGGCTGCTGCGCCGCCGTGCCAGTGCCCTGCGACACCACGTCACGCATGACCGATGCGACTTCATCGGCCACCTTGCGCGGGATGACCTGCTCGCCCAGACGAGATGCACGGTTGTCGAAGACGTCGCCGTCGTCACCGCTTTGCACGTCGAGCAGGCTGTTCGCCGCGTGATGCACGCCGTGGTTGACGAGGGTTCCATAGGCAACCGCTTCACCGAGTGCGTTCGTCGGCATGCCGAGGCTGAACGAAGCGCAAGGGTTGCCCTTCGCGTAACAGTTGATGCCCTTGATGTCCATGCCCGCGGCCGTCGCCAGGTTGACGACTCGTTGCAGGCCGACCTTCACGCCCAACGGCGCGTAAACCGTGTTGATGGACTGCACGAGAGCGGTGCGCAGGGTTTGGTACGACGAACCCTTCTCGGCGTTGCACACGTGATAACCGACGCCGACATTCAGACACTCCGGGGCGTAGGCCGCTTCGTCGAGCGAGTGACCCCGGATCAGCGCCTCGGCGAGAGTGAACGGCTTGATCGTCGACCCGGATGACCGATAGATGCCGTTGGCCAGGTTGAGGCCGCCGTTCTTGTAGCCGCGACCGATCTTCGTCGTCAGTGCGCGGATGTCGCCGTTGCGCGGGTCGATGGCAGCAACCGCTGCCCACGGATCGCTCACCGATGGCAGCACCTGATGCAAGGCCTGCACCGCGGCCTTCTGCAGGTTGAGGTCGAGAGTCGTCGTGACCCGCACTCCGCCGCTGTCGAACATCTCGCTGTCGTAGTTGGTCGCGAAGACCTGCTTCAGTCGCTCTTCGACCATGTCGCGGAACTCCGGCGCGATCGTCGGCGCATCCGGTTCTGACTGGGCGACGATGCGCGGAAGAGCACTGCCGTAGGCGTCGGAAGCCTGCTGCGGAGTGATCATGTGGTTGGCGATCATCCGGTTGAGCACATAGAGCTCACGCGCCCGCGCAAGCTTCGGTGCGTGCACCGGGTTCCACACCGAAGGCGCCGGACCGATGCCGGCGAGTGTCGCTGCCCGGGACAGCGCCAACGTGAAGCTGTGTTTGCCGGTGCTGCGGTCGTAGTCGAGATCGGTGACGGGAACGCCGTAGTAGTAGAGCGACGCCGCCTGCACGCCGGCCGTTCCGTTGCCCAGATAAAGAGTGTTCAGATAGCGGGTGAGGATCTCTTCTTTCGACAGATGCTGTTCGAGCCGGACGGCGAGGCTCGCTTCTCGCAGCTTGCGGAGCGCGGTCCGCTGGTCGCCCGTGTAGACGTTCTTCACGTATTGCTGGGTGATCGTGGAGCCACCCTGCAACTGCGCACCGGTGATGTCACGCCAAAGCGCGCGTACCGCGGCAATCGCGTCGACGCCGCTGTGGGAGAAGAAGCGCTCGTCCTCCGCTGCGACAAAGGCGTCCTTCAACACCTGCGGGATCTGCTTGGAAACCACCGGCTGCTCGTTCTGCGGCGAGCGGATGGTGGCGAACGGCTTGCCGGCGCTGTCGAGCAGGATGACCGCTTGCGGCGCCTCCGGCTGAAAGGAATAGTCCACGGGCGCCGCCAGCAAACCGGCGGCGAAAGTCACCGTGCCGGCAATGATGGCGAGCACGAGCCAGAGCACGACCTGACGGCGACGACGGCGCAGCCGGGCCGACCGGGACCTGCGTTCGGCGACCGCCTTGACCACATCGCGCGGCGCGCGGGCGGGGGCCGTCATCTCCGCAGGTTACGTCTTGGCCCGACGCAACAAATAACTAGTCCGCAAATAGCACTTCTTCGCCATGGTGCGCACCGGTTTGCCCGTTGTGTCATGGCTGTGGTGGTTCACGACCCTCGGTCGCGTGCCCAGCCAGCGTTGAACCGCGACGGCATGCGTGCCGATAGGAGAACCGATGACCAACTGCCGAACGGGCCACCGTGGCCCTCTCGGCGAGGTCCCGGCTCTCGACGCGCGGGGTCTCTCCGCGCTCCGTCTCGCCGTCGCGATGCAACGCGACGGCTGGTCCCTCGACGCGTTCGACCGTGGCGCCTACCGGTCGATGGCAAGGGGTGTCTCGAGCCAGACATCCGCGGCTCCGTCCATCCCGACACCGGCCCCGCCGTCGGAGCCGACCGGCGAGCTGGCAGCGGTCATGGACGTCGTACGCCGCGCGCAGGGCGGTGACGCCGAAGCGTTCGGCGAGCTCTACGACCGCTATGTCGATGTGGTTTATCGCTACATCTATTACCGGGTCGGCAACTCGACGCTCTCCGAAGACCTGACCAGCGAGACGTTCATGCGGGCGCTCCGCCGGATCACGTCGTACACCTGGCAAGGCCGCGACTTCGGCGCCTGGCTGGTGACCATCGCCCGCAACCTCATCGCGGATCACTTCAAGTCGGGGCGCTACCGGCTGGAGGTTGCGACGTCCGACCTCGTCGAGGCGGGGGCGGACCGACGCGAGGAGGGCCCGGAGGACGAGGTGCTGACGGGCATCACGAATGCGGCTCTGCTCGAGGCGGTGAAAGCGCTCGGCGCGGAGCAGCAGGAATGCATATCGCTGCGCTTCCTGCAGGGCCTCTCGGTGGCCGAAACGGCAGCAGTGATGGGCAAGAACGAGGGGGCCATCAAGGCCCTGCAATATCGCGCCGTCAAGTCGCTCGCGCGGCTGCTTCCCGAGGACCTGCTCGGATGACCGCCGCGACCTTCCGTCCAGGTGATGGGGCTCACATGGCCCATTCGGACTATTCGGAGAAATGGCCCGTCACCTGTGCGTGCGCTCGGTCGTTGAGCGTGGCGAGGAGGTGCGGACGATGAACCTAACGGGAACCCGCCGCGCCGAAGAGTTCCACCGACTGGTCGAGTCTTCGGCACGAGACGACGACCCTGTCAGCGGACCGCTGCTCGCCGTGGTCGACGCGCTGCGCTCCACACCGACCGTGCCGGCCCCACGGCCCGAGTTCCGCACCGCGCTCCGCCAGCGGCTCGTGGCGGTCGCGACCGTCCAGGGGGTCGGCGAGACCGAGTCGCCGATGCGTCGGGCTCGCTCGGCCGGCGCCACTTGGAAGGTGCAGCGCCGGCTCACCGCGCTCGCCGCGGGTGCTGCAGTGGTCACCGGCGTCGCCGGTGTCGGCGTCGGTTCCAGCCGGTCGCTTCCCGGACAGCCGTTGTACGGCGTGAAACGCGCCGCCGAAGCCGCACAGCTCGCCGCGACCGTCGGCACCGAGGCACGGGGCAAGCGCCACCTGGAGTTCGCCCGCACCCGGCTCGCCGAGATCAAGGCGCTGGCCGGCTCCTCGTCGTCCCTCGGCCCGATCGCGGGTGACAACGACGCAGCCGCTGGGACCAGCAGTCACGCCGAGCTCATCCAGCAGACGTTGCGGGCCATGGACGAAGAGACCCGCAGCGGTGCCAACGACCTGTTCGCGGCGTTCCAGACCTCCGGTTCGCGCGAACCGCTGTTGGCCCTGAACGACTTCAGCCGCGAGCAGTACACCAGCTTGCGCGGTCTGCTGCCGGAGCTGCCGGAACCCTCTCGGCCCGCGGCGGGCAGCTCGCTCGCGCTGCTGCAGGTCGTCGCGCAGTGGACGGTCCGCTACGCCGGATCGGCCACCTCACCGACGAACACGACGCCAAGCCAGCCGGCCCCCGGCCCGAGCAGCACCTCGACGAGCGGCTCGCCCTCGGCGACGCCGGCGGTCAAGCCGTCCTCCGCGAGCAGCACCCGCACCGCATCGAGCTCGCCCAAGAGCAGCGGAGGGACGACCAAGCTCCCGACGAGCAACTCGACCGTGCTGCCGATCCCGCCGCTCCCGACGCTGTCCCCGGTGCCGACACAGCTCCCGACCGAGCTGCCGACCCTTCCCGACGTCGGCGGGCTGCTCGGCCACTAGCCGCTCGACTCGACCACCGTCGACGCCGGGCTGCCCGGTAACGGCCTGATCGCGCCGTTGTGCGCCGATTCGGGCTTTCTGCGAAGAAATACTGCCCTGACGAGGCCG
The DNA here is from genome assembly GCA_035695245.1 of Mycobacteriales bacterium. Taxonomy (GTDB): domain Bacteria; phylum Actinomycetota; class Actinomycetes; order JAFAQI01; family JAFAQI01; genus DASSEQ01. The sequence continues at coordinate 22,576 of DASSEQ010000246.1, forward strand.
TAACCGGGCCCTTTCCGGGTCGTTGACTAGTCCGAACTTCCTAGAATTCGCCCGTCAACCCTCTGTTAATGGGTGAGTACTTAGGGTAGTCTTCGCCCAGGTTCGCCCAACTTTGTGGAAGGTAGGGGGCAATGGCACCATCCGTACGGCGCCGCGGCACTGCAGTGTTCGCGCTTGCCATGGCTGGCGGTCTCACGCTGGCTGCTACAACACCGGCAGGGGCGGCAGCCAATAACGCCCCGGCCTACTACCAGGGTGTGACCTCGGCCAACGTGCTGAGCGTCGCGCTCAACCTGCCGGTCGCGATCCCGAGCGTGCCGCAGCATCTGGCTGTCAACCTGATCGGGGTCACAGGCAACGCCGTACACAACACCCTGGCGACGGGTGCCCGCACCGCTTCGACGGCGACGTCGACGCTGGCGAGCGGCAACCTGACCGACACCCTCGGCCTGTCCAAGACGATCACGGCGACGCTCAATGGTGTCCGTTCCGCCACGTCGAACGGCCTGTCCATCGACGCGGCGAAGACGGGCGGCCTTCTCGGCCTCAACGTCGGCCCGCTCCGCGCCAACGTGTCCGAGCTGACCAACGCCGCGACGGCCGAGCTGCTCGACGCCCAGGTGCTCAACCTCGGCGCGCTCCTCGGCGCCAAGTCCAACGGTGCCACCACCCAGGCCCTTCAGGCTCTGCAGAACAACGTCAGCCAGATCCAGAACACCGTGAGCAACACCCTCAACTCGGTGGTCAGCCAGGTCGGAAGCGCTGCTCAGCAGGTCGCGGGTCAGTCCGGTGCCCAGGTCGTGGACCAGGTGCAGCAGGCGGTGCAGACGGTGCAGTCCGACGTCAACACCGTCCTCAACAACGTGCTCAACACCGGCAACGCTCCGGTGCTTGCGCTGCAGACCCTCGACGCGACGCAGAACATCGCGCCGGCCGGTGACGCCGCCCAGGCGACCGCGCACAGCCTCCTCACCAACCTCAACCTGCTCAACGGCCTCGTGACCGTCGACGGCTTCGAGAGCCAGGCCACGGCGATCGCCAACGGCAAGGCCGGTGGCGCGCAGGCCACGTTCAGCGGCCACAAGCCGATCGTCCACGTGGGCACCCCGGTGCTTTCCGCGGCGCTCGACGAGAACGGCCTCTCGCTCTCCAACGTGGCGGGCCTGCCGTCCTCGGTGTCCGACCAGATCAACAGCGCCCTGGCGCAGCTGCAGTCGGTGCTCAACACCGTGCTCGGCACGCTCGGCGTCCACATCAACTACGTCCCGGGTCACGTCGACCGCGTCGACGCCGTCCACGGCCGCTACGCCGCCGCGACGGGCCCCGAGTACGACGTCGTGGTCGCCAACCCGCTCGACGCCAAGAACGCGATCGCCGTCGTCGGCCTCGGCCACGGCACGACCGCCTCGGTGTCGGCGGCGCAGGCCCCGCATCACGTCGCACTGCCCAACCCGCAGCAGGGCAAGCTCCCGCACACCGGAGCGAACCTTCCGCTGATCGCGGGTGGCGGCCTGGCGCTGCTGCTCGGCGCGGCCTACATCCGTCGCCGGATCACCGCCTGACGTTCACTATGAAGACGCCCCTCGGCCCCCCGGCCGGGGGGCGTTTTCGCGTGGCGGATCGCTACCCTCCGACCTGATGGCCAGGCGCAGCAAGGACGGCACGCGCGCGGCGCTCGCGGGAGCGGCGGCGGCAGCAGCCGCCGAGGTGGAAGCCAGCTTGGTGGTGCCACCGGATCCGACCGGCGCGGCGTTCTTCGACGTCGACAACACGATGATGCAGGGCGCGTCCATCTACCACTTCGCGCGCGGTCTCGCGGCGCGTGACTTCTTCACCTGGCGCGACCTCGCCCAGTTCGCCTGGAAGCAGATCTTCTTCCGGGTCAAGGGCGTCGAGGACCCCGCGCACATGGAAGAGGCCAAAGAAGCGGCCCTGGCCTTCGTCGCGGGCCACCGCGTCGACGAGGTGGTCGAGCTCGGCGAGGAGATCTACGACGAGCTGATGGCCGACCGCATCTGGTCGGGCACGAGAGCCCTGGCGCAGCTGCACCTGGACGCCGGCCAACGGGTCTGGCTGGTCACCGCGGCGCCGGCCGAGCTCGCATCTCTCATCGCCCGTCGGCTGCAGCTGACCGGTGCCCTCGGCACGGTGGCCGAAAGCATCGACGGCGTCTACACCGGTCGCCTCGTCGGCGAACCCCTTCATGGTCCGGCCAAGGCCGAAGCCATTCGCGCCTTGGCCGAGCGCGAAGGCCTCGACCTCTCGCGCTGCGCGGCGTACTCCGACTCGGCCAACGACCTGCCCATGTTGTCGCTGGTGGGTCACCCGGTGGCGGTGAACCCGGACGCCGAGCTCCGCCGGGTCGCGCGCGAGCACGAATGGGAGATCCGCGACTTCCGCACCGGTCGCAAGGCCGCCCGCATCGGCATCCCCGCCGCTGCCGGCGCGGGTGCCGTCGCCGGCGGCATCGCCGTCGGCCTGGCGCTGCAACGCCGCTACCGGCGCGAGGACGCCGCCAGCCGCCTCGTCAGCGCCTACGCCCGCTACCGGCCGCGCTAGAAGAAGACTGCGCCTAGAAGAACACTGAGCGGCGCTGGAGCAGGAGCTTGTAGAGGGTCTGCTGGATGACTTCGCGGACCTGGTCGGTCAGGTTGAAGACGAGCATCGGGTCGTCCGCAGCAGCAGACCCGATCTCGTTGGTGGCGATCGGCTCGCCGAACTCGATGATCCATTTCGACGGCAACGGCACGAGGCCGAGCGGCCCCAGCCACGGAAACGTCGGCGTCACCGGCACGTACGGGAACCCGAGCAACCGCGCCAGCACCTTGACGTTGCCGATGATCGGGTAGATCTCCTCCGCACCCACGATCGAGCAAGGAACGATCGGCACGCCGGCGCGTAAGGCGGCGGACACGAACCCGCCCCGACCGAAACGCTGCAGCTTGTAGCGCTCCGAGAACGGTTTGCCGATGCCCTTGAAGCCCTCCGGCCAGACGCCGGCGAGCTCGCCCGACGAGAGCAGCCGCTCGGCGTCTTCGTTGCACGCGAGCGTCGAGCCCGACTTGCGGCCGAGCGGCGCGATCAGCGGACTCCGGAACACCAGGTCTGCGCCGAGCATCCGCAGGTGCCGCTTGGCCGGATGGTGGTCGTAGATCGCCACCTGCGTCATCAATGCGTCGATCGGGATGGTGCCGGAGTGGTTCGCGACCACCAACGCCCCACCCTCGGCCGGAATGTTCTCGAGACCGCGGGCCTCGATCCGGAAGTACTTGTCATAGAGCGGGCGCAGCAGCGCGAGAAGGACGTTCTCGGTCAGGTCGGCGTCGAAGCCGTAGTCGTCGATCTCGTAGTCACCGGTGACACGGCGGCGCATGAAGGCGAGCGCACCGGCAAGACGTTGCTCCCACTCCGGTGTCGCCGCGGTGGCGTCCTCTGCCTGCAGCTCAGCGAGGTGCACGTCGCAACGGCCTTCGGCCACGACCTGGCCCCGACAGCGCTTTCCATCCGGACCCGTCTCGGAGCATCGCTCCGGACGACGTGCTCGCGCCGGTCCGGTGCCGTCAAGCGGAATCACCCGCGCCTCAGGCATGCACCCTCCTGCGCTCGACGCCGCTCAGCACGAGCTGCTCGACGGATGCGAGTCGCTCCGGATCGACGTAGCGCGTCAGACCGCGCCCGGTGACGAAGTCGTCGAACGCCTCGATGGTTCGAAATCTCGGGTCGTAACCGAAATCTTCCCGCAACCGCGTGGTGTCGACACCACGTCCGAACTCGAGGAACTGCACCTGTTCCGGCGAGAAGTCGACGAGTCCGGCCCGGCGGAACACAGAGCCGACGAGGGAAACAGCCGGCGACGGCACCGGCACCGAGACGCGCCCCGCTCGTCGGATCGCCTGTGACAGCAGCAAGACACCGTCGCCGGCGACGTTGAACGTGCCCCGGTGATTTTCGACGACAGCCCGCCGCAACACCTCGATGCCGTCGTCCTCGTGGATGAACTGCACGCGCGGATCGAATCCGAAAACAGCTGGTACGACGGGCAGCGCGAAGTAGCGCGTCAACGGTGTGTCGATGCGCGGGCCGATGAAGTTGGCGAACCGCAACAGCGTGACGTCGACGTCGGGGCGCCTCCGGCCGAGGCCGCGGACGTAGCCCTCGACCTCGATTGAGTCCTTGCCGTAGCCGGACCGGAACTGCGCCTTGGGCTCCATGCCTTCGACAAACAGCGCAGGGTCACGCGACGAAGAGCCGTAGACCGCAGTCGTCGACTTCACGACCAGCTTGCGTAGTGACGGCGCCTTTTGACACGCCGCCAGCAGTTGCATCGTGCCGATGACGTTGATCTCTTTCATCGCTGTGCGTCCGCCGGCGCCGAAGGGTGTTGCGATCACACTCATGTGCACGACGGTGTCGACGTGTGCCGACGCGATGACCTTCGCGATGATCGGGTTGCGGATGTCTGCACGCACGAACTCGGTGCGCCCGACGTCTTGGCGCGGCGGCACGACGTCGACACCGATGATGCGCTCGATCGAGGAGTCGGCCGCGAGCAGTGCGGCGAGCTTGCCACCGAGATAGCGCGAGACACCGGTGATCAGCACGACCCGGCTGTCGGCGGTCTTCGCCGGCATCAGGTGGTCACCGCCGGCCGGCCGCCGGCCGGCTGCTGGGGCAGGCGCGCGATGACGATCGGGTCACCGCGGTTGACGCGAAGCTCTTGGCTGGCCCGACCGGCGTTGACGGCGAGCTGCACCGCGCGGAACGAGTCCTCGCACAACGTCAGGCGGCCGGCAGCCACCTCACCGAAGGTGTGCGTGAAGGGCACCGTGATCGTACGGCCGTTGCAACGAAGCTCGACCGTGTCACCGAGCGCGATGCCCGCCGCTTCGAGATCGGCCCGGGCAATGTTGAGCGAGACGTTGCCGAAGTGGTCGACGGCACGGATCTCGGCATGCACATGGTCGTCGTCCACGACGGCGTCGTTGGCACTGAGCCGGATCAGGCTTTCGAGATCGATCGCGGGACCGACCTCGCTCAGCGCGACTCCCATCGCCAGGTGGGCCGCGACCGGGGCGAACACGTCACGCCCGCGGAAGGTGGCATGCACGTTGTCGAGCCACAGCTCACGGTTGTCGACCTCGACTGCCTCGACCGCGCCACCGAGCTCCGACCAGGCACGGGACAGCACGCCGTTGTCCGGGCCGACCAACAGTGATCCGTCACCCGCGCGCACCACGACGCCACGGGCGGGACGAGCGGCTTGCGGGTCGACCATCGCAAGGTGCACGCCCACCGGCAGGAACGCCATCGCACCTGCCAGCTGGATCGACGCTTGTTCGACATCCTGCGGGTTGATGAGGTGGCAGACGTCGATGATCCGAACGTGCGGCGCGATCCGGGCGATGACGCCCTTGCACACCCCGACGAAGACGTCCTCCAGCCCATAGTCGGACAGGAACGTCACCCAGTCGAAGCCGGCCGTGTCTGATGCCCGCCCGCCCATCGGCTACTTCTTGTTGCGGCGCTGGACGCGTGTCTTCTTCAGCAGCTTGCGGTGCTTCTTCTTCGCCATTCGCTTGCGACGCTTTTTGATGACCGAACCCACGCGTAGCCCCTCTGCGGTGACCGTCTCGGATCGACGTCAGACCGCACCAGGCTACCGGCGCGCGGCCGGTCCGTGTTGCGGGTGTTAGCCCGCCTCGAACATGGACGACGCCAGGTAGTCGTGCACGGCTTGTTCCGGCACCCGGAACGAACGCCCGACGCGTACGGCGGGAAGCGTGCCGCCGTGAACGAGGCGATAGACCGTCATCTTGGACACCCGCATGAGCGAGGCGACTTCGGCCACGGTCAGAAACCGCAGCTCGTTGAAGCCGCCCGGCTGGTCGGCGCTGGATGCAGGCATGCGACACCCGCCTTCTCACGCGCCTGCGCCGGCTTCCCCACCGGCGCGTCATCACGCGCGTGTACTGATACTCAGCGTAGTGCCTGTGACTGGTGCGAGTCACGGGGCAGGTGGGGCTAACCTTGCTAGGCCGAACGGGTGAACGAGCCTCAAGTGGGGCGAATCCGACGCAGCACATAGGCCGCCAGGGGCGCATAGGCGGACGGCGAGACGTTGTCATCCAGCGGAAGCGCCACCGCGACCTTCCCCTCCTCGGCTGCAACGAACAGTGCCGGGTCGTTCGTGTCGGCGAGGCCGATGGTGGCGATGCCCGCCTGCGCGGCCGCGCCGGCCCACCCGTGGTCAGCCACGACGAGGTCGGGCCGCAGCCCCCCGGCAAGGAGCACCTGCATGGGCTCCGGCGCATGCGTATGCAGCAGGTCGGCGCCGTTGGACAGCATGGCCACGTCACCGAGATAGGCAATGCGCGAGCGCTGAGGCAGATGCTCGGCGCTGACGAACGTGCCCTCGCCAGGGGTGAGCACCTCACAACCCGCGGCCCGTAGCGATGCGGCTACGGACAGGTGCAGCGAAAGGACGCCCGTCGGGTGACCGGTGGCGACGAAGACCCGCGAGCGCTCGGCTGCGGCGCCAGTTACGAGGTCGGCCATCGCGTCGAGGGCCTCGAGTGTGCGTTCCGGGTCGATGGTGTCGGATCCCGTCGTACGCCCGATGTCCGGATCGAGCCCGACCCGGTCGGCGAGCACCTTGAGCACCTGCTCCGCGGTCCAGTCGCGGTCCATCTCGAGGCCGAACCAGTAGTCCCACTTGCGGTCGAGCATCTTGGTGATGTTGGCGATGTTGCTCGCCCGCGGCGTGGCGACCGGGCCCGCGATCCGGGACTGCACGAGGTGCAATCGCAACTCGTCGCGATCGGGGGCGGTCACGCGGCCAGCCCGTGGATGCCGAAGACCGCGGCGCGGGTTGCCCGGATCGCATCGTCGACGCGCTCGTCACCACCAGTGTCGAAGTCCGTGAACATCGGCTCCCGTCCGTCAGTCATGCGCAACGGCGCGTGGGTGCCGGTGCGTGCCAGGGCAAGCTCGCGCCATTGGGCTGGTGTCTCGTCGGCGGGGTCGATCGGCCGGCCGGCCGCCTCGGCAAGCAGATGGGTCCAGGAGCGGGGTACGACGCGGACCAGCTCGTAGCCGCCACCACCGGTCGCGAGCCACCGTCCGTCGCAGACCTCGTGCGCGAGCCGATGCAGCGCGGCGTGCACGATGCGTTGTCCGTCGAGGGTGACGAGCAGATTGGCCAGCGGGTCGAGGGCGTGGGTGTCACAGCCGTGCTGCGAGACGAGGATGTCCGGGTCGAAAGCACGGACGAGGGGCGGCACGACCGCGTGGAACGCGCGCAACCAACCGGCATCTGTCGTGCCAGCGGGCAGCGCGACGTTGACGGCGCATCCTTCAGCGCCCGCGCCGCCGATCTCGTCCGGGAAGCCCGTGCCGGGAAAGAGCGTCCGGCCCGACTCGTGCAACGAGATCGTGAGCACGCGGGGGTCGTCCCAGAACGCCGCCTGCACCCCGTCACCGTGGTGCACGTCGATGTCGACGTAGGCGATCCGCTCAACCCCCTGCTGCAGCATCCAGGCGATCGCGACGGCTGGATCGTTGTAGATGCAGAAGCCCCACGCCTTGTCGGCCATTGCGTGGTGCAGGCCACCGGCAACGTTGACCGCGTGATCGCCTTTTTGCTCGACCACCCAGCGGGCCGCTGCCAGGGTCGCTCCGGCGACGAGCGCCGACGCCTCGTGCATCGACGGGAAGACCGGGTTGTCCACTGTGCCAAGGCTGTGCGTCAGGTCGGGCTGACCGGTGCTGCCGCACCGGCGTACGGCGTCGATGTAGTCGGCCCGGTGCACCAGGGTGAGCATGGCGTCGTCAGCCGAGGTCACCGGCAAGGTCGTGACGTTGCCGAGGTCGAGCACGCCCATGGCCCGAGCAAGGGCGACGGTGAGCTCCACGCGCACCGGGTGGAGCGGGTGCCCTTCCCCGAAGTCGTAGCCGACGAGGGTGTCGTCCCAGGGCACCGCGAGGGCTCGGCTCACGAGCCCATCTTTTCAGTGCTTGGTGACGACGATCGTGCCGGTCATGCCGAAGGACTGGTGCGCGGTGCAGAAGTAGGAGTAGCGGCCCGGACGGGTGAAGGTCGTGCGGTAGATCAGCGCACCGTCGCTCTTCACCAGTCGCTTGGAGCCGAACCCCTTGCTGAAGACGACGTTGTGCCCAGGACAGGGCACGACGACGTCGCAGCCGCGGTCGGTGTAGATCCACGTGACCCGGGTGCCGACAGGAACCGTGGTGACGTTGTTGTCGTCGCGTTCCGGCAGGCAGGCGCTGGCGGACGCGGCGCAGAACCGGAAGTCGCTGGCTTGCAGGCTCACCGGCGGCGGGGCGTGCCGCGTGGCGGCCCCGGCCGGGATGCCGGTCGCGACCGTGACCAGAGCGGCAGCAATTGTCAGCACATGACGGATTCCGGGCATACGTCTGACACGTCCGGATCCGGTGACTGGTTCAACACTCAGTCGGTGAGGTGCAGCACCGGTCCTGAGGTGCTCATGCTGACGTCGCTGCTGTCGACGGCGTAGGAGATGTCGTAGTCCCCCGGAGGTGCGTAGAACCCATCCGGCGCGATGGTGTCCCAGGTCGAAGACCAGCGCAAACAGGTGCCGCCGCGGACCAGCACGCTGTGATCGACCTGCCGGTTTTGCTCTCCTTGTCCGGCCACCCAGTCCGTGGTGCCGTCGCCATCACTCAGCTCGAGGTCGATCTCACGGGTGTCGTAGAAGCTCACCGACGCGTCGCCGTCGACGGACGGGCG
>DASSEQ010000247.1:0-3932 GCA_035695245.1 Mycobacteriales bacterium
CCGTCCCAGAGCAACCCCGACGTCGAGAGCAGCTTGAACGACGATCCGGGCGGATACGCGCTCTGGAACGCCTTGTCCAACAGCGGTGTGCCGGGCTCCTTCTGCAACGCGTCGTAGACCTTGGCGTCGACGTGGCCGGCGTCCCACACCGACGGGTCGTACGACGGGTAGGAGCCCATCGCGACGACGTGGCCGGTCTGCGCGTCGAGCACGACGCCGGCAGCGAAGTCGGCCGGCCCACCGCCTTGATGCAACGGCAGCGACCGCGCGTGATGCACGGCGCCCGCCAGCGCGGATTCGAGCGTCTTCTGCACGTAGGCATTGAGGCTGGTGACGAGGTTGTCGCCGGGCACGGCCGGCGTCTGGCTGATCGTGCCCGTCACTCCACCGAGGTGGTCGACCGCGACCTGGGTCACGCCCGCTTGGCCGCGCAGATAAGCGTCGTACTGAGCTTCCAGACCGGTGCGGCCCACGTAGTCGCTGCGCCGCGCGTCCTGTTCCGGCTTGGGCAGCTTCTTCAGCTCTTCCGGCGAGATCGGGCCGAGATAGCCGAGCACCTGGCTCGCATAGGCACCGTCCGGCGTGACATAGCTGCGCACAGCGGCGGGAGCGGCGCTGACAGCCGGGAAGTCCTCCTGCCGGTCACGGATCTGCAGCGCCAGCCGGATCGACGTCGCGTCGTCCTTGAGCTGGCTCACCGGAATCGGCTCGTACGGCGAACCGTTCCAGCAGCCCGGTGGCGCACCCGGGCCGCACAGCGTCACCCGGTCCTGCAGCGATTGGTAGGGCTCGTGCAGCAGCGTCGCCAGCCGGTCCAGCACCGGACAGATCTCACCCTTGCTGCCGAAACAACCCTTCTGCTTCAGCAACGCGACCCGGTCCACCGCGATCACCAGCGCAGTGCGGTTGGTGGCGAAGACGGCACCGGTGTCGTCGACGATCTCACCGCGAGGTGCGGCCGCGACGATGTCGCGCACCTGGTTGTCGGCAGCGGCCTGCTGATACTGCGGGCCGGCCAGCACCTGCAGATACCAGAGCCGGCCCACCAACGTCAGCAGCAAGGACACGACAAGAACGCGTAAGACGATCAGCCGCAGCCGTGATCGGTCGCTCACGGTCAGGACTCCAGACTTCGTGCCGCAGGTGGGTTCATCAGACGCATCTCAGTGCACACCTGCCGGTTCGACCCGGCGCGCTGCACCCGAGACCACGGGAACGATGAACGGCGCCAGGACAACATCGTAGATAACGGCGCCGAGAAGGGCATGCGAGACGCTCGTCGCGTTGATCCGCGCATCGCCGAGAAGTGCACCGACGCCCGCGAAGATCACGACCGCGAGCGCGCTGCCCATGCCGACCAGAGCGACGGTCGTCACGACCGAACGCTCCTCCACGTCCTCGAGCAGCCCGGCCGCATAACCCACGACGGCGTAGACCAAGGCGAGCCGTCCGATCGTGTGGTCGGCCGGGGGGAGGATGTCGGCGAAGAAACCCGCTGCGAAGCCGACCACGGTGCCATACGTCGGGCCGCCCACCAGAGCGAGCGAGACGACGCCGATGAGGATCAGGTCCGGGTGGCCGCCGGGAAGGCGTAATCGGTTGACGACGTCGACCTGCAGCAGCAGCGCGGTCAGCAGGACCGCGACCGCGAGCAACGGGCGGCGCATCAGTGCTTCCTCGTCGAGGCACTGCTGCTCGGGCTCACCGCGGGTGACGCGGACCGAGAGGCAGGCGGACTGCTCGGAGGCGCGCTGGGGGTCGGACTCGGCGACGGCGGCAGCAACGAGTCGCGCTTCGGCGGGGTGCCGACGCCCACGACGACGCCCACCACGTCGAGGGCACTGAAGCGAACGTAAGGCGCGATCGTCGCCGTACGGGTCAGGGTCCCGTTCGGCGGCTGCACGGACGTCACGTGCCCGATCGGGACCTCGGGCACGAAGGGACTGTTGCGGATGTCACCGTAGGTGACGAGACGATCGCCGACCGAGATCTCGCCCTGGCCGTTCAGCAGCTCGAACGTCATCGGCCGGAGCCCGTGGCCGTCGACACTGCCGGCCTCCTGCGAGGACTCCAGCCGGGCGCCGGCCGAAAACGTCGGGTCGTTGCCGAGAAGGACGGTCGAGGTGTAGGGGCCGACGGAGATGGTGCGCCCGACGAGCCCGTCGCCGTTGATGACGGTCTGGTCCTTGCGGATGCCGTCGGCCGAGCCTGCGTCGATGGTCGCCGTCGACTCGAACTGCAGCGAGCTGCCGACGCCGATCACATGTGCAGCGACGATGCGGAACTGCGCGACCTGGTCGAGGTGCAGCAGACGTTCCATGTCCTTGAACTGCGCGTCCTGGTTGGCATGCAGCCGGTTCTGCTCCTGCGCGGCCTGCAGCTGCTTGCGCAGCTTGTCGTTGTCGTGCTTGTACGACGACAGGTGGCCGAGGCTTGCGAAGAAGCTGCCGATGGGCCGCGCGACATCGGCCGCCGCGGTTTCGACCGGGCCGAAGACGGCGTTGCCGATCCGGCGCAGCGGGCCGCCGCCGCCGGAGCGATAGTCGAGCGTGATGAGCGTAAAAGCCGTGAGGAGCAGCATCGCGAGGATGACTCGCGCGCGCCGGTTATCCCTCATGACTCGGTCACCTTGTCAGGACCTCACAACAAAGTCGCCGCGTGAGCGTCCTGACGTTTGATTAGTGGCGCGGCTCGGAGATGAGGACCTGCTGGAGGGCCTCGAACTCCTCGACGCACTTGCCCGCGCCCATGGCGACCGAGTGGAGCGGGTTGTCGGTGATGTGGATCGGCATTCCGGTCTCGTGCTTCAGCCGCTCGTCGAGGCCACGCAGCAGCGCCCCTCCACCGGTCAGCACGATGCCGCGGTCCATGACGTCGCCGGAGAGCTCCGGCGGTGTCTTGTCGAGCGTGGTCTTGACCGCGTCGACGATGGCGTTGACCGGCTCCTCGATCGCCTTGCGGATCTCCTCCGAGCTCACCACGATCGTCTTGGGCAGGCCGGTGACGAGGTCACGGCCGCGGATCTCGGCGTGCGGCTCGTCCGGCGCGGGGAACGCGGAGCCGATCGCCATCTTGATCTCCTCGGCGGTGCGCTCGCCGAGCATCAAGCTGTATTCCTTCTTCACGTACTGGATGATCGCGTTGTCGAGCTCGTCGCCGCCGACGCGGATCGACTGGCTGGTGACGATGCCGCCGAGTGAGATCACGGCGACCTCGGTGGTGCCGCCGCCGATGTCGACGACCATGTTGCCGGTCGGCTCGTGCACCGGAAGGCCGGCGCCGATCGCGGCGGCCATCGGCTCTTCGATGATGTAGACCTTGCGCGCGCCGGCCTGGTAGCCGGCGTCCTTGACGGCGCGCTGCTCGACACCGGTGATGCCGGACGGCACGCACACGACCACGCGCGGCTTCGCGAAGTGGCGGCGGCGATGCACCTTCTGGATGAAGTAGCGCAGCATGCGCTCGGTCGTCTCGAAGTCGGCGATGACGCCGTCCTTGAGCGGTCGGATCGCGACGATATTGCCCGGCGTACGGCCGATCATCCGCTTCGCCTCGGTGCCGACGGCGAGGATTCCGGCAGTGTTGGTGTTGATCGCGACGACACTGGGCTCGTTGAGCACGATGCCCTTGCCGCGAACGTAGACGAGGGTGTTGGCGGTGCCGAGGTCGACGGCCATGTCTCGACCGAGGAACGCGAGGTTGTTCGCCATGAGCGGGGAAGAACCTTCCGAGAATCGGGCGGGGGCAGCCCCCAGATGCTAGCCGTTAAGCCAAGTTCGGGAAGAACAGCGCAACTTCGCGCGCAGCCGACTCGGGCGAGTCGGAACCGTGCACGAGGTTCTGGCCGATCTCGAGCGCGAAGTCTCCGCGGATGCTGCCGGGCGCGGACTTCACCGGGTCGGTGACGCCCATGAGCGCCCGGACGGCTTCGT
>DASSEQ010000248.1:0-5051 GCA_035695245.1 Mycobacteriales bacterium
GCGAGGACGGGCAGGTGGTCGCTCGCCACGGCGACGCCGGGGTCGTCCGCAACCGCGTGACAGCTGACCACCTCGACGCCAGGGCTCGCGAAGATGCCGTCGATCCGCTTGTGCGGCCGGCTGGCGCTGTAGGTGTTGCCGTCGCCGGAGCCAGTCGCCGCCCAGGCGTCGGTCAGCCGGCCGGTGAGCTGTTGCCAGACCGGCCCACCCGGCTCCTCGTTGATGTCGCCCGCCAGCACCAAGGGGGTCTCGTCGTACGGCGGAAGAGCAGCCCACAACGAAGCGAGATGCGACAAGCGCTCCTCGGCGGAGAGCGAGAAGTGCACCGACGCGATCGTCCAGAGAGACCCGCCGACCGAGAGCGAGGCCCAGCAGACCGAGCGCTGGTGCAGCCGCGGCGACTTGGGCAGCAACGAAAAGCCGGTGCGAACGACTTGTGCGCGCAGCGACGTCATCAGCATCAGGCCGCCGGTGCGGTTGGCGGTCGCGACGACGAGGCCTGATTTGCGGGCGACCGCGGCGCGCTTGGAACGCCAGCGCAAGAAACGCGGCGCTTCCTGGATGCAGACGACGTCGGGCTCGCAACGGCGGATCACCGCGCTGGCTTCGTCGGCATCGTCACGCAAGCCGTGAAGGTTGTAGGTCAGCAACCGCAGCTCGCTCATCCGGAAACGATCTCCGTCCCTGCGTCGCCGAAAACCGCCTCGGCAGCATCGGTCAATGCCGCGATCACCGCGCGACCGCCGCCGGCGGAGACGAAGTCGACGCAGGCTTGCACCTTCGGTCCCATCGAGCCGGCCGGGAACTCGCCGGCACGCAGCAGCTGCCGAGCCTCCGACACCGGCAGCCGCGTCAGCGGTCGCGCCGCGGCAGTGCCATAACCGACTTGCACCCGCGACACCGAGGTGAGGATCAACAGCAGGTCGGCATGCACCAATGTCGCGAGCCGTGACGCGGTCAGGTCTTTGTCGACGACGGCTTCGACACCGCGCAGCTCGTCGCCGTACTCGACGACGGGCACTCCCCCGCCACCGGCAGCAACAACCACGTGACCGGCGTCGATGATCTGCAAGAGCGGTTCCTCTTCGACGAACCGCAACGGTTTCGGAGACGCGACAACGCGGCGCCACGTCTTGTCCGGCGTCACCTTGAAGACATAGCCGGTCTGATGCGCGATGCGCTGCGCCTCCGGCCGCGGATACGACGGACCGACCGGCTTCGTCGGCCGCCGAAACGCGGGGTCGCGGCCATCGACGACAACTTGCGTCACCAGACACAGCGCGCGCGTCGGCACACCCCGACGGCGCAACGCGCTGTCGAGCGACTGAGCGAGCAGGTAGCCGATCTGGCCTTGGCTCTCGGCGCCGCACACGTCCATCGGCATGGGTGGCACGTGCTCGGCGGAGTATTCCTGCTGGAGCAGGATCCGGCCCACCTGCGGACCGTTGCCATGAGTGATGACGAGGCCGACGCCGCGCGCGACGAGTTCTGCGAGCGTCTCGCTCGTGACCTCCAGCGCTGCACGCATCTCGTTGGCACTGCCGTCGCCCCCCGGTGGGCTGAGCGCGTTGCCGCCGAGGGCGACAACGGCTCGCATCAACCGCCTCGCGCGAGGTCGGCCGCGCCGATCAGGCCGGCATCGGATCCGAGCGACGCAGCGACGATGTCGGCGTGCGGGCGATAACCGCGACCGGTCAACTGTGCGTTGAACGAGTCGCGGGCCGACTTCAGCAAAAGCTCGCCGGCCTCGGCGACGCCGCCGCCGATGACGAAGCGGCCAGGGTCCAGCATCGCGGCGATGTCGGCGAGCCCTTGACCCAACCAGCGGCCGATTTCGTTGAAGCAGTCGATCGCAGCCGGGTCGCCTTCCTGCGCCGCCATGGTGACCGACGGCCCGTCGATGGCTTCGATGTCGCCGCCGGCCAGCTGCAGCAGGCGCTTCGCGTCGTCGCGGCGCTCGGTCGCGACCTCGCGAGCCGCGCGCACCAACGCGCTGCCGCTGGCGTATTGCTCGAGGCAGCCGTAGTTGCCGCACCCACAAAGGCGTCCCCCGGGCACTGCGCGCATGTGCCCCGGCTCGCCGGCGATGCCGAAGTGGCCGCGGTAGAGCTGGCCGCTGAGGATCAGCCCGCAACCGATGCCGGTGCCGACGGTGATGCAGACCATGTCGACCTGCTGCTCGCCGGCGCCGAAACGGAACTCGCCCCATGCGGCGACGTTGGCGTCGTTCTCGACGACGACGTCACCGCCCAACCGCGCCGAGATCTGCTCCCGCAACGGCGTGTTGCGCCACGCGAGGTTGGGCGAGAACAACACGGTCGACCGGGAGGCGTCGATGTAGCCCGCGGCCCCGACGCCGACCGGCCCGGCGTCGTAGTCGGTGCGAAGCTGACGCACGATCTCGACGCAGACGTCGACAATGTGATCGGGGTCGCTGCTCGGCGTACGACGACGACCCCGTGCAAGCACGTGCCCCTCGTCGTCGACGACCCCGGCGGCGACCTTCGTGCCCCCGATGTCGATGCCGATCGCAAGACCCATCTAGCTGCCGTCACCGTCGAGGTCGATGCGCTGCACGCCGTTGTTGCGGCCACCATTCGGACCGCCGTGCACGTGCGCATGCGAGTCGACAACCGTGCGCATGGCGGCGATCAGAGACGTGGTCGCGTCGGCCAGGTGCGAGAACGTCTCCGGGTTGGCGCGTCGGGCCAGCGCAATCAGCTGGCACAGCGGGCAGAGCGTGCACTCCTCACTGCCGGTCGCGAGTGGAAGCTCGCCACCGGCGAGGCCACGAGCCCAGTCGCCAAGCGCTTCGACAAGTCGCGCCGCTTCCTCGCCGACGGGACCGGCTGCGCCCGTGCCCGTTGCGCCCGTTCCCGTTGCGCTGCTCACGACCGCATCCAGACATCGGGGTCGGGGCGGAAGCGCACCCGAAGTGCGCCATCGCGCAACGCCGCCCCGTCGACGATGCATCGCCGCAGCACGCTCGGCAGCGCGATCGCCCGACGATGCGAGCCGACCGTGAGCACGAGCTCGTCGCCCTTGCGCACGAGATCGACGTCACGCTTGTCAGCGTGCGGCAACGCGACCGACAACACGAACTCGTCGTTGCTGATGCGCTCCACTGCCATAGGCGGGGGTGTGTCGACAAGGGCCAGCGGGTCGCCCTCGCCGTACAGGTCGTCGGCCAGCGACAGCAGTTCGTCGAGACCGACGGGCTCGGCCGGACGGTAGGGAACGCGCCAGACCGGGAGGGCGCCGACGCTGGTGGCGACCTCGTCGAGCTGGTGTTGCTGGGCGGCGACCCACTGGCCGATCCAAGGGTCGGTGCTCGTTGCCGGGAAGACGCGGTTGGCGACGATGCCGTCGACGCGATAGCCGTAGAGGCTGAGGCTCGTCAGGGTGCGCCGGGCCTCGGCGACGACGACCGACTCGGGCGTCAGGACGACGCGCACCGACGATCGGGCCGGGTCGGTGAGCAGGTCCTGCACCGCCGACAGCTCACTGTGCAACCGCTCGACCGCGGCGAAAACCTTGTCCGGCGGCATCGGCACACCGGCGAGCGTCGAGAGCAGAGGACGCAGCGTGCGCACCGCGCGGCGCTCGCGCGGGAAGACGCGTTCCATGTACCAACCGAGGGCGCCGGGCAACGCCAAGAGCCGGAGTGTCTCCGCGGTCGGCGCGCAGTCGACCACGACGACATCCCAGCGCCCCGACTCGGCCTGCGCTCGCAGCTCGAGCAGCGCGAGCACCTCGTCGGCACCAGGCAGCACGGTCAGCTCTTCGGCCTCGAGCGGGTCGACGCCGCCTTGCTCGAGCACTTCGCGCAGGTAGTGCTGCACCTCGCGCCAGGAGTGCTCGAACGCCCGCTGCGTGTCGACCTGCTGGCCGAACAGCCCACCGTCGATCTCGGTCGGTTCGGCTCCGAGTGGCACGCCGAGGGCGTCGGCGAGCGAGTGCGCCGGGTCGGTGGAGAGGACCAGCGTCTTCAGACCGCGCCGCGCGGCGAGCGCAGCGGTCGCGGCCGACGTCGTGGTCTTGCCGACGCCGCCCTTGCCGGTGAAGAGCAGGACACGCACCGACGCAGGGTATTAGGTGCGCCCCGCAAGCAGCCCCGCAAACTCACGAAGGTGATCGACATCGCCCCGGATGGCCACGACACGCCGCGGTTCACCCGCTAAACGATCACCTTCGTGAGTGGGGCGGAGGGGCTGTGGACAGCCGCCACGCGGGTCGCCCGATTCCGCCGATTATCTGGGCGTGGACGAGTTCGAAGCGAGGCGCAGCGCCTACCTGGAGCGCATCCTTCAGCTCGCGCAGGGCTTGCCCGTCGACGCGGTCATCAGCGACGAGGCGGCCGCCGTCGTGCGCCGTTGGCCGGTCTATCGACTGCCCGCGCCGGTCATGGTGACCCGGACTCGCGGTCGCGCGATGCGCACCAGCGATGTCTATGTGCGCATCGCCGGGTTGCGACCTTGGGACCGGACGGTCGTGGACGGGATCCCCTGCACGTCGGCGGCCCGCACGGTGGTCGACCTCGGTCGCCGCTTGCCCTTCCGGGAAGCCCTGGTCGTGGCCGACGCCGCGCTTCGGTCGGGGGTCGAGCGCAACGGCATCTCGGATGTCTTGCGGCATCAGTACAACTGGCCGGGCATCTTCCCCGCGAAGGCAGTCGTGCGGCACGCCGACGCCCGCTCGGAGAGCGCGCTTGAGTCCGTCGTACGCAGCCGCTTCCTCGAGTTGCGGCTGCCCACGCCTGAGCTGCAGGTCAACATCTACAACGGCCCCAGCTGGATCGCGCGCGTCGACTTCGACCTCAAGGCTTACAACACCGTCGGCGAGGCCGACGGTCGTGGCAAGTACCTGCAGAGCGACGACGAACTATGGGCCGAGAAGCAGCGGCAGGACGCAATCGAGGAAACCGGGCGCGAAGTCATCCGATGGAACTGGCGCACCGCACATGCGCCGGATCGTGTGTTCGCCGAGCGAGTCTGGCGCAAGCTGCGCCGCGGGCTCTACCTCCGCGGATTCGACCCATCCACCTAAACCCG
>DASSEQ010000249.1:0-3335 GCA_035695245.1 Mycobacteriales bacterium
ACAGAAGTCGGCTTTCCGTTTGATCGACGGAATGTTCTCGACCGCGGCGAACGCTTCGTGTCGCTCACGGTCATTGGGGATGTAGGTGTCGAGCAGGGTCAGGTAGAACTGGACGTGCACCGCCTCCTCGAACAGTTGCCGGGACAGGTAGAGCCGCGCCTCGGGTGAGTTGAGGTGCTGGTAGAGGTTGAGCACGAGGTTGTTGGCGACGATGGTGTCGCCGGTGGCGAAGAACGCGACCAGCCGCTTCACCAGGTGCCGCTCGGCCGGTGAGAGTCGGTGCAGGTCGGTGAGGTCGTGGTGAAGGTCCACCTCCTCGACGGTCCAGGTGTTCTTGATCGCGTCGCGGAAGTGGTCGTAGAAGCCGGGGTAGCGCATCGGGCGCAGCGTGAGCTCGAAGCCGGGATCGAGCAGGTTCGACCGCTCAACGATCAGCTCGGGGACCAGCTGCAGAGATGGCGATTGCTCGCGGGCAAGGTCCTCGGCGGGGGTGGGATCGATGGCGGTCACTGGCATGCCTCGCAGCTCTCGGGGTTCTCCAGCGAGCACGCGATCGCCTCGGCCTCGGCTGCGTCCTTGGCCGTCTCGTCGGCTGCGGCAGCCGCGGCCGCGACCGCGACGGTGGCTTGCTGGATGCGGGTGGCGGGTCGCGACCGCAGGTAGTACGTGGTTTTCAACCCGGCCTTCCAGGCATACAGGTACATCGACGACAGCTTCCCGATCGAGGGCGCGGCGAGGAACAGGTTGAGCGACTGGCTCTGGTCGATGTACGGCGAGCGGGCGGCGGCGAGGTCGATGAGCGCGCGTTGCGGCAGCTCCCAGGCGGTCCGGAAGACCTGCCGCGTCTCCTCCGGCAGCGCGACAACACTCTGCACGGAACCGTCCGCGCGTTTGATCTCGTCGCGCACCGACGCCGTCCATAACCCGTGCCGTTTCAGCTCGGCGACGAGTGCCGCGTTGACCTGCAGGAACTCCCCGGAGAGGGTTTCGCGCTTAAACAGGTTGGACACCTGCGGCTCGATGCATTCGTAGCAGCCGGCGATCGCGGCGATGGTCGCGGTCGGGGCGACGGCGATGAGCAGCGAGTTGCGCAGCCCGGTCGTGGCGATCTTCGCCCGCAGGGCGTCCCAGCGTTCGGTCTGGGTCGGGGTCACTCCCCACAGGTCGGGCTGCAACTGACCGCGCGCAGCGCGAGTCTCGTCGTACGCAGGATGGGGGCCGTGCCGCTCTGCCAGTTCGGCGGACGTTTCGAGCGCGGTCAGGTAGATCTCTTCAAAGATCCGCGTGGACAGCTCCCGCGCCGGCTCGGAGTCGAACGGCAGCCGCAGCGCGAAGAACACGTCTTGCAGGCCCATCACGCCGAGGCCGACCGGTCGCCAGCGGGGGTTGGACGCGGCGGCTTCGTTGCTCGGGTAGTAGTTGATGTCGATGACCCGGTCGAGCAGCGGGACCGCGGTGCGGACGGTCGCGCGCAGCTTCTCCCAGTCGATGCCGCTCTCGGTGAGGTGCTTGGCCAGGTTGATCGAGCCGAGGTTGCACACGGCGGTCTCGGTGTCGGAGGAGACTTCGATGATCTCGGTGCACAGGTTCGACAGATGCACGACCGGTGAGCCCGGCTCGGCGTCGTCGCGGACCTGGTTGCAGGTCCGGTTGGCGGCGTCCTTGAACGTCATCCAGCCGTTACCGGTCTGCGCGAGCGTCCGCATCATCCGGCCGAACAACTCCCGCGCCTTGACCTGACGGACGTAACGGCCGTCGGCCTCCGCCTGCCGGTACGCCGCGTCGAACGCCTCCCCCCACAGGTCCGGCAGGTCGGGCACCTGGTCCGGGTCGATCAGCGACCACACGTCATCGGCTTCGACCCGGCGCATGAACTCGTCCGGGATCCAGTTGGCCAGGTTCAGGTTGTGCGCGCGCCGAGCGTCCTCGCCGGTGTTGTCGCGCAACTCGAGGAACTCCTCGATGTCCGGATGCCACGGCTCGAGGTACACGCAGGCGGCGCCCTTGCGCCGCCCGCCCTGGTTGACCGCGGCGACCGAGGAGTCCAGGGTGCGCAACCACGGAATGATGCCGTTCGACTGGCCGTTGGTGCCCCGGATCAACGCGCCGCGGGAGCGCACCCTCGACCACGAGATGCCGATGCCGCCCGCGAACTTCGACAGCTTCGCGACCTGGGCGTAACGGTCGTAGATCGAATCGAGCTCATCGCGAGGAGAGTCGACCAGGTAGCAGGACGACATCTGTGAGTGCCGGGTGCCGGAGTTGAACAGTGTCGGCGAGCTCGGGAGATAGGCCAGCGAGGACAGCAGCCGGTAGAACGCGATCGCCTCGGCCGGGTGCTGCGCCAGCCCGCACGCCACCCGCAGCAGGAAGTACTGCGGCGTCTCCACCACGAGCCGGTTGGTGGGGTGGCGCAGCAGGTAGCGGTTGTAGACGGTGCGCAGCCCGAAGTAGCCGAACCGGCGGTCCCCTTCTGGGTCGATGGCGAAGTCGAGCTTGCGGGCGTTGTCCTTGACGAACTTCGCCGTCTCATCCCCGATCAGGCCTTCGGCGTGACCGAGCCCGACCGCTTGGGAGAACGACGCGATCCCCTGGTTGCGCACTTCCTTGTCGATGTAGCCGGCGAGCAGCCGGGTCGCCAGCAGCGAGTATTCCGGTTCTTCACCGATCATCTCGGCGGCGGTCTGTATCGACAGCCGGTCCAGCTCGGCGGTGGTCGCACCGTCGTACAAGCCGCTGATCGTTTTGGTCGCGACCCGCATCGGGTCGACGTCGGCGAGTCCGTCGACGCAGCGTTCGACCGCGCGGACGATCTTGTTGACGTCGACGGGTTCGCTGTCGCCGTTGCGCTTGCGGACGTGCATCTGCGTACGGCGGACCACGGGCTCGATGTCCGGTGCCGTCACGGTGGCCTCGGCTGTCATGGCTCTCTCCTCGCGAGCTCATTCCTGACCGGTCCGAGATCACGAGCGGCGACAGCGAGTCGGCGACCACCCCGCGCAAACGGCATTGGTCGTCAGCCCACCGGTCGTCCCGCGCGACCTCGGACCACCACACCCGGCGGGTGCGGTGCGCTGGCAGGTCTTCGGACTCGCGGGCCTGGCCCTTCGGGCCTCCTACTGGCCGTCGCTTCCCGGCGGCGCGGACGCTGATCGGGCGTCCACGCGTTGCCAGTGCTGTCACCCCGCACCCGGATAGAAGGTGCGCGGCGGACGGCTGTCGTTCCCACTTACCGCTGCGGGGCAGTCCCGGAATCGCACCGGGTTCCCTGTTGCCACGGCGACCCTGGCCGGGCCGTCGTACCAGCTGCGTTGCACACCATATGAGCCGGTCGC
>DASSEQ010000250.1:0-4492 GCA_035695245.1 Mycobacteriales bacterium
GGCGCCGGACCTGCTGGTCCGAGGGACACACGCGGCGAAGTCGGCGGCGAGCGGTGACGCGAAGTCGACCTCCAAGGTCAGCTCGCCGGGAACCGCGGTTGCTGAAAGATCAGCGCTGGCTGCAACGGCCGCAGCGACCCCCGACTCGATTGCGTCAGCGGCGACGCTCGGAGACAGCGTGTCGGCGGCGGAATAGCCGGTCGCCTTCTTGACCTCGATCGTGGTGACGCCAGGAAACGCCTTACGGGCAACGTCACACGTCTCGTCATCGCCGGTGACGACGCCAACGGGCACGCCCAGCGACGCGGCCAGTAAGCCGTTCACTTCCGCCTCGGTCATCGCCTGGCCGTTGACGCGAAGCTCGGTGAAGTTCGACGAATATGTGTGCGACAGAACGCCAGGTGCGCCCGCAGCGGCGTGATAGCCGACGAAGACGGCCACCTGGTCAGCGGCAGAGATGCCTTGCACCATGCAGGACGGGCGCGGTGCACCGAACACGAGCCGCGCGCGCGGGTCCAACCGATCGTGCAGAAGGTTGTCCATCGTGCCGTGACTGTCGTTGACGAGGACCTCGCCGGCACCTCCCGCAAAGGCGCCGCGGATCGCTGCGTTGGCCTCGGCCGTCATCAGCTCTTGGGCGCGCGCATAGCCACTGCCGCCCCGAATCACCTGGTCGAACGTCGCGACGCCGGCGACGCCCTCCATGTCCACCGAGACGAAGACGCGCAGATCACTGCCCATGGAATCTCACCGGTTCGGGCACTGACTCGAACGCGATGTCGGCCGCACAAACGGTGCCCGATGCGTCGGTCGCGAAGGTGACGGTGCCTTCACCGTCGAGCGGCGCGTAATACAGGCGCCAGGTCTCGAAGTGCCGATGCGCGGCTTCCATCTCGTACTCGCCGATCCAGACCCGCAGTCCGGAGTCACCCACGGCGACGGTCAACCGCCCCCAGCCGTGATTGTCGTAGCTGCCCGCGTAGGCGGCGAGGTCATGGGCGTGCGGCTTGACAGCCGTCGGAGACGTCGGCGCAGCCTCGCTTGGCTGCTCCGGCACTGCTTCGGCAGCAGACTCTGCCGCGCGGAGCCGCTCGAACCATGACGGCTCGTCGCCGCCCCGGCCCAAAAGCTCATCGGCAATGCCGAGCACGACAGCAAGCGAGGTGTTGCCCGGGAAGACGTTGGCGCTGGCGAGGAT
This sequence comes from Mycobacteriales bacterium, assembly GCA_035695245.1. Lineage (GTDB taxonomy): Bacteria > Actinomycetota > Actinomycetes > JAFAQI01 > JAFAQI01 > DASSEQ01. The sequence goes on from DASSEQ010000250.1 coordinate 1,199, forward strand.
CCCGATTCGGTCGTCGGGCAGCAGCAGCGTTTGCGTCGCAAAGCCGTCGACGCCGCCGTTGTGCCAGACAAGCGGACGGCCGCGGTAGCGGCCGGCAAGCCAACCGAGGCCATAGCCGACGAACTCCATCTCCGGGAATGGGCTTACGCCGGATGGCACCAACATCGACGGTGTCTGAGGCTGTCGCACCAGCTCTGCGCTCAAGGGGCCTTCGCCCAGCTGAGCCATCAACCAGCGCACGGAGTCCTCGGCGCAGGACACGACTTCGCCGGCAGGAGCGATGCCATTCAGCAGACGGAACACTGTCGCCCGCGGCACTTCGTCGCGTACGACGTGGGGCGTTGCGTGGTCCGGGTCCTCGGCCATGCCGGCCGCTGTCAGCCTCGTCCGTGACATGCCGAGCGGGCCCAGCACGCGCTCGTGCATCTCCGCCGCCCACGACGTGCCGGCGGCGCGGCCAAGTGCGAACCCGGCCAGCGCATAACCGAAGTTGCTGTAAGACCACTGTGCGCGAAGATCGCCGACCAGCGGCAGGTGCTCCAACCGCGCCACGACATCTTCCGGTGACCAGCCCGGGTTGACGATCCACGCGAGGTCGTTGCGGCCGAAACCCGAGCGATGCGAAAGCAGGTCGCGAAGGGTCACCCGTTCGGCGATGACCGGGTCCGGCAGACGTAGCTCCGGCACGTAGCGGCGCACCGGAACGTCGAGCTCGACCACGCCGTCAGCAGCCAGGAGCACTGCAAGCAGGCCGGTGTATGCCTTGCCGCACGACCCGTGGTGGAAGAGCGTTGTTGCCGAGACCGGAGCGGGGTCGAAAACTCCACGTACGCCGACACCTCCCGCGAACACCGTCTTGCCATCGCGGACTACCGCCAGCTCCAAGCCCGGCACGTGCGCGACCTCGAGCTCCGCCGCGATGTCCGAGACAACCGTCGACAGCGCGGATTCGTCGACCAGCGACGTCATGCGCCAACCAGGTCCGGGGCAACTTTTGTGGCCAGCCGACCACCGAGGTGGACCCCGTCGACGTGACCGTCTGCGTCGCGGGAGAAGTAGCCGCGCATGCCCTTGGCCGGGCCATCCGGAACGATGTATTGGTCGCCGTCACCGGCAAGCAGAGCAAGCGGCACCGGCGGTTGTTCGTCCGGCACGTCCTCGCCCTGCTCGCGCAGCACCGCTGCCATCGCCGGCTTGATACGGACCACGGCCTCGAGTCGGCCACCCACGGGCTTGAGTTCGACCGCAGCCGCGATCGTCTCGTAGTTCCCTGCGTATTGCTGCAACGCTTCTTCGCCCAACGTGAGCAGCTCCGGCTCGACGTCGGCGATGCCGAGGAAGTGCTCGAGCGCCCACTTTTCCAGCAGGTTGTTGAGCTGCGATCCGTTCGGCCCGCAGTTCGTCATCGAGATCAGCGCGAAGCCGCGCTCGGGCACCATCGTGAACTCCGAGTACTGACCGTTGGTCGTGCCGCCATGACCGACGAGCCGCACGCCACCGAGGTCGCGGAGCAGCCAGCTGATGCCGACGTAGTCGCCGAGGGCGCTGCCCTTCATGTCGAACGTGGGCTGCTTCATCCGGTCGAGCAGCTCACCGGAAAGCACCCGCGTGCCGTCCGACGCGGTGCCGTCGCCGAGGTGGAACTTCGCCCAGGCGATCTGGTCGCGGGCGTTTGCTGACATGCCACCGGCCGGGTTGCCGCCGCGCGGCAGCGCCCAAGGCCGCGCAACCGTGACGTGGCCGTCGTCATGCTTCGTGTGCCCGACGACGAAGCGGCGGGTCATGATCTCGTTCGGGAAGAAGAAGGTGTGGTCGAGCCCGAGCGGCGTGAACAACAAGTCGCGAAGAGCTTGCTCGAAGGTGGTCCCGGTCACCTTCTCGATGACGCGGCCGGCGAGAGACAGCGACGCGTTGTTGTAGGAAACCGTCGCGCCGAGCGGTGTGACCTGCTGAAGACGCTCCATGCGCTCGACGTACTTCTGCAACGCGTCGTCACCGGCGCCGGTGTCGTCCATCATGTCGCCCTCCCAACCAGCGGTGTGGTTGAAGAGCTGCAACACAGTGACCTTGGCGGCGACGTCCTCGTCGCGCAGCCTCAGCTCGGGCACGTAGGTGCGCACTGGTGCGTCGAGGTCGACCTTGCCCTGCTCGACGAGACGCAGCATCGCGGTCGCCGTATAGGTCTTACCGGTCGAGCCGAACTGGAACAACGTGTTCTCGTCGACCGGCAGCGGGTTTTCGACGCTTGTCAGGCCGTGGAACGCGTAGTGCTCCTCGCCGTCGATCAGGACGCCCGCGGCGACGCCGACGACCTCGAGCTCGCTGCCGAGCTCGGTGAGCTTTTCTTGCAATGCCTTGGTGCCGTCGGCCATGACAGTCCTCTCAACGCTGGCGGCGCAGGCGCCGTCCGGGTGTCTGCTGGGTGAGCCCGCCGTCGCGAACCACGGGTGTGCCGTTGACAACGACGTGGCGGACGCCGACGGCGTAGGAGTGCGGGTCTTCGTACGTCGCCGTGTCAGCGATCGAGTCGGCGTCGAAGATGGCGACGTCGGCAAACGCGCCTTCGACGAGACGCCCCCGGTCCCTCAGGCCGAAGTTGTCCGCTGGCAGGCTTGTCATCCGGCGTACCGCCTCGGTGAGTGGGAAGAGCCCCTCGTCCCGGCAGTAGTGGCCGAGCACCCGCGCGAACGTGCCGTAGGTCCGCGGGTGCGTGGCATCGTCGGAGAACGGCGGGATCGCCTGATAGGCCTCAGCGTCCGAGCCGATGGACACCCACGACTGCTGCAGTCCGAGCCGCACGTTGTCCTCGTCGATGATGAAGTAGGCGACGCCCTGCGACGGATCGCGCGCAACGATCTCGAGCAGCGCGTCGGCCTCGTCGAGGCCAAGGTCGACTGCGACCTCCGACAGCCGGCGTCCCTTGGCCGGCGTGCCGTCACTCAGGTCTCGCATGAAGAGGAGCCCGGCGCCGCCGCCGGCAGCGAGGAAGAGGTTCTCGAACTCGTCCGACGGCTGCCGCATCTCGGCCGCCATCTCGCGCCGGAGCTGCGCATCTGCGAGTCGCTCCAACAGCGCCGTCGGGCCGCCGACGTGGAACCGTGGTGGAATCGAGGCGGCCAGGGAAGTGCCGCCCGCGGTGTAGGGATACATGTTGGCTGCGACCTGCTGACCGCTTTCGCGTGCCTGCTCGATGCGCTCGATGGCAAGCTTCATCTTCGGCCAGTTGTGCTGGCCGGCTGCCTTCAGGTGAAACACCTCGGCGCGACAGTGGGCGAGCGCACCGATGGTCAGCAG
>DASSEQ010000251.1:0-2934 GCA_035695245.1 Mycobacteriales bacterium
GCGGCCACGCCGTACAGGAAGGCGACCTCCGCGACCGTGAAGCCGGCGAGGCGACCAGTGTTGGCGAAGACGATCAGGATCTCGACGAAGTCCAGCCCGGTGATCAGCAGTGTCGCGAGGATCATCAGGAACAACGACAGACGGTATTGCGCAGCCGCCCGGGTCCAGGCGCCGGCGACGAGTGCGTAACAACGCAGTGCGTCAACCACCGCTGATCGCCAGTCGTCGTGAAGCGAGCTGCGTGACGGCCCGTCCGATCAGCAGCAGGGCGACAGCCCAGACGGCCTGCGACGCGAGTGCAGTGGCGAGGCCGATGCCGGAGTGCTTGCCGAGGAAGACGTCAGCCGGCACCTGCACCATCGCCGCCCAGGGCAGCGCCCGCGCAGTCGGTTCGAGCCAACCCGGGAACATGACCAGCGGCAGCAACATGCCGGAGAAGAACAGCGCGGCGACGCCGGCGAGCGTTTCCAGCCCGCGATTGTCGACGATCCAGAACGTCGACATCGCGACGAGGTAGCGCATCGCAAAGCTGACCGACAGGGCGAGGATGACTGCGACGACGAACGCCAGCCAGAGGGTCGGCGACTGCGGCAGCCGCAACTTGAACACGAGCGCGCCGGCGACGAACGGCGGAAGACCGCGAACGAGCATCTGGTAGCTGCCCCGGCCCAGGTCGCCGGCGTACCACCAGGTCTGGAAGTCAACGGGGCGATAGAGGTCGATGCCGATAGCGCCGGTGCGCACCCGCTCGGCGAGGTCGAGCTCCCCGCCGAAGATGGCCAGCACCATGATGAGCGACTGGCCGAGGAAGCAATAGGTGACGGCGTCGGTTGCATCGTATCCACCGAGATGCGGACGCGCGTGCCAGACCGCGAGCAAGACGTAGGCGCGGATGAAGCCGAAGATGGTGTTGGTGAAGGCGCCTGCGATCGTGGCGGCTCGGTAGGTCGCGTAGCGCCGACATGAGAGCCAGGCCACGCGCAGGTAGACCAGCAACTGACCCCTCTCCCGCGTCCGGGCACGCGTGAACGCCCCCGAATGCAAAGCACCCGGGGGTAGACGTGCAGGGGCAGAATGCTAATTGGGGTGGGCGTCGGCGCGCGCCCATGGTCCGTGCTGACAGGTTCAGGCGGTGGCAGCTGCTGCAGCGGCATCCTCTCCCCGCATCGACCAGGCTGATTCCCGGTTGAAGACGACCATGTCGATCAGCCGGTCTGGTTCGGTGTTGGCACGGAGTGCGCGCCACAGCTCGCGATCGGACTCACGCGGTCGGCCTTCGCGCCGGCACAGCATGAGGTAGTAGCTGTCTGCCGGGCCGTCGGCGACAACGAGGGACAGGCCGCGCGCGGTCGCGGCCGTGTCCTCGTACGCGCCTTCGAACTGCATGACTACGCCGCCGTCCTGGCCTTCTAGGTACGTCGCGAGCCAGAGCCAGCCCTCCTCGCGCGGGTTGAAGAACTCCTGCAGGATCGTCAGGAGCTGGTCGGTGCGATGTGTCGTCATGACGCGAGCCTGTGACAGGAGCAGCCGCGCAGGCACGGCCGACCGTGAATCTGTGGACGCCAAGCGCTCTCGGCCGCTTGTGGACGGTGGGCTGTCAGGACGTCTGCGCGACCTTGCCGCCAGGTCCTGACAAGCGTCGAGCGCTCCGAACGAGCATCGCCGCGAGCAAGACGAGGATTGCGATGTCGGCGTCAACAAGGGCGTTGGTCAGACGGGCGTGCAACGGTTTGGCGCTGGAATGACCGCCAGCAGCCGACGCAGCGTCGGCAACCGGCGACTCGCCCGGATGTCCGTCGAACACCAACTGCGGGCCGCCGCCCTTCTGGTTGTGCGACAGCAACGTCACCGGGTATGACAGGTTGCCGGCCGCGTCTTCGGCCGAGAGCTGCACCGAGTCGGCATCCGCGACAAGGCTCGCGACGTCCAGTGACTGCTTCGTGCCGGCCGCTGCTGGCGTCGCCGACAGCACGTGCTGCTGCCCGTCCACCGTGAGCACGTAGTGCGCGGCGCTGCCGGAGCAGTAACCGTTGTCGCCGCTCGCCGTCAGGGACACCCTGCCGCCGGTCAGCTGCGCGTCGCGAAGGACGCCGGGTGGCGTCGCGTCGGTGTCGTAGTCGCCGCTGTTGTGCAGGTCGTGCTGGAACTTCGGCCACTCGAGGTCGCCGCAGACCGACCCGCTTGTCTTCCAGACGAAAAGGTTGCCTTCGCGCGTCGGCACCGCGAGCTCGAGGCCGCCGTCACCGAGCAGGTCCCCGACCGACGGTGTCTGCGTCACCCACCCGCCGGTGAACTTCGGGAAGCCGGTGGTCGGCAACCCGCCGGCCTGGTAGCCACGCACGTCATACACCGCAGAGCCCTGGAGCACGGACGGCCGGCCGGAGCCGTCGACGTCGGCAATCGCCGGTGTGTTGAAGAACTGCAGGTCGTTCATCAGTGCCGGGAAGCCCGGGTCGAACGTGCCGGTGGCTCCGTTCCACGACCCGACGAAGTCCTGCGCGCCGACCTGCTGGTCAGGCAGCACGATGTCGAGCAGACGCTTGAGTCCGGTCGCGCCCATCGCAAACGACATCGGAGAGTTGGCCCCGGCCAGCTTGCCGAAGACGCCACCGCCGAGAGATGCGACGGCGGGCAGGTCGGTGCCAGTGCTGTGGCCCTCTTCGGAGGCCATGGTGATGTCGTGCCCCTGCGGGTCGGTGCCGTAGGCACTGGTCCCGTCCGGGTTGAGAAGGTACGGCGGACCGCCGACCGAAGCCGTCGCGATCTGGGGTGTCGACGTGCCCGGGAGCACACGCGCGACCACCGGCGAGCCGTTGGAGCCGGAGCCGACGTCGGGCAGCACCTCGGTCTCGACCATGCCGATCTTGGCCGGCCAACCGGGCAAGTAGGCGTTGTCACCTAGCCCCGGGATGGTCTCCTTGCCCGGATGGTCCT
>DASSEQ010000252.1:0-7253 GCA_035695245.1 Mycobacteriales bacterium
GGAGCGACCCTCAGCGGAGACGCTGCGGTGCAGCAGCAGCGCGTCGCCGTCGAGTGAGCCGCCGGCTTCCGCGGTGCGTTCGGCGGCCGGGTGACCCTCAGCGACCACGATCCGCCCGTCCACCTCCAGCCGGTCATGCCCGGTGCGCACGTGCCCGGTGTCGGCGCGGCCGCCGAAGAGCAGGCCGAGGCCGGTCAGCAACATCGTCTTCCCCGCGCCGGTCTCGCCGGTGATCGCGGTGAATCCCGTGCCGAGGTCGAGGGTCGCGTCCTCGATCACGCCGAGCCCGCGAAGACGCAACTCCTCCAGCACAGTTGCGACGATACGAGTCGGTTCCGACGATGCGCCGCAGGCGCGCGGTGCTGTTGCTGTGCGGTGCGGTGCGGTGCGCTAGTCGTCGATGGGTCCACGCCAGCCACGAACGGGCAGTCGGAACTTCTCCACCAACCGGTCGGTGAACGGCGCGGTGCGAAGCCGAACCAGCTTGACCGGCTCCGCACCTCGGCGCACCTCGATGCGGTCGCGCGCCTGCAGCTCGACCGTGCGCCGCCCGTCACAGAACAGGACCGCGCCCGGGTCAGTGAGCAGCTCGATGGCCACGCACGAGTCCGGCGAGACGACCAGCGGCCGGGCGAACAGCGCGTGCGCGGACAACGGCACCAGCAGCAGCGCCTGCACGGTCGGCCACACGACAGGCCCGCCCGCCGAGAAGGCGTAGGCAGTGGAGCCGGTCGGCGTCGCGCAGACGATGCCGTCGCCGCCCCACCGGGACAGCGGCCGCCCGTCGACTTCGACGACGAGATCGAGCATGCGCTGGCGGGCGGCCTTCTCCACGGTGACGTCGTTGAGCGCCCAGCCGGTTGCTGCCTCCGCGCCCTCGCGAAGAACCGCGACGTCGAGGGTCATGCGCTCTTCGACGTCGTACGAATTGGTGAGGATTCGTTCAGCGGTCGCCTCGAGGTCGGATCGATCCACCTCGGCGAGAAAGCCAATATGGCCGAGGTTGACACCCAGCAGCGGGATGCCGGCCGGTCGAGCCACCTCGGCCGCCCGCAACAGCGTGCCGTCACCACCGAAGGCCACGACCAGGTCGAGGGCGCCGCCGGCCGCGTCGCCGGGCTGCACCGGCGTCACGCCGTCGCATTGCAAACGGTCAGCCTCGCCCACGAGCGCACGCACGTCGGCGTCAGCCTTCACGAGACGCGCGGCCAGATCTCGAGCCGCGGCAACCGCCTCCCGGCGGCCGGTGTGGACCACGAGCAGCACGGAGCGAGACCGCCGGCTCATGACGGACCCTCCGCAACGGCCCGGGCGATCTCCGACTGGTCCGGGACCGGCGCGTCCTTGCGCAACCAGAGGAAGTACTCGACGTTGCCGGCCGGACCGGGAAGAGAGCTGGCAACCACGCCGCGGGTCCCCCAGCCGAGCGCCAGTGCGGCCGCGGCCACAGCACTCACCGAATCCGCCCGCACCGAGGCATCGCGCACCACGCCGCCTCTTCCGACCGCCTCGCGGCCGGCTTCGAACTGCGGCTTGACCATGAGCAGCTGGTCGGCGTCGTCGCCAGCGACAGCAGACAGTGCCGGCAGCGCGAGCCGCAGCGAGATGAACGAGAGGTCGGCGACGACGAGATCGACCCGGCGCCCGATCCGCTCCGGGGTGAGGTCGCGGACGTTCGTGCGCTCGTGCACCTCGACCCGAGGGTCCGTGCGCAAGCGCCAGGCCAGCTGACCGTAGCCGACGTCGACCGCCGCCACCGACCGGGCGCCGCGGCGAAGGAGGACGTCGGTGAAGCCGCCGGTCGAGGCGCCAGCGTCGAGGCAGTCGCGCTCGGCGACGGCCGGGCCTCCGAGCGCGTCGAGGGCGCCGGCGAGCTTGGTCGCGCCTCGCGAGACGTAGCCGGCGCCGGCCTCGGCGACCGTGACCGAGGCGTCAGCACCGACGCCGGTCGCCGGCTTCGTGGCCACGATGCCGCCGATCCGCACCTGGCCGGCGTCGACGAGTTCGCGCGCATGCTCGCGGGAGCGGGCCAGGCCACGTCGGACGAGCTCTGCATCCAGGCGCGTCTTGGTCGCCACGGTCACTGCTCGGCTCTGTCACGCCTCGTCACGGTCGGCCCTCGTCGAGTTCGGCCAGGCCTTCCTGGAGGCGACGGTGCACGTCCTCGTAGATCTCGACGTGCTCGTCCAACGGCGCGTCGTCGATCGCCTCGAGCCGCTCCGCGGCCTGGTCCGCGGCGGGCGCACCCGTCGACGATGGCTGTGCTTGCGGCGTTTCGTCCGCAGAGGACTCGCTCACCCGCTGGTCTTCCGGGCTCGGCTCGAGGACGACGGTCGGCTCGGCTTCGTCTCGCGCTGGTTCGCCTCGCGAAGGGTTCGCTCGAGCTCGCGGACGCGGCGGGTCAAGTCCTCGACGTCATGCGAGGCGGCGAGGCCCAGCCGGCGCACCGCCTGCTCGACCTCGTGCCGCACGAGCACGGCGATCGACTCACGGTTGCGGCGACTGGTGGCGAGGAGGTCCTCGGCAAGCGCCGTGACCTGCTCGGCGGTCGCCTCACCTTGATCGACAAGGGCCTTCGCCGCGGCGCGGGCTCGCATGGCGGTGACCTCGGTCAGGCCGCTCGCCAGTGCCAGGTAGCCACGTAGTGCTTCGCGAACCATGTGCTCCTCCTGCTCGGCCAGAACGGTATCCGACCTGCGCCGGCGTATGCGCTAGCGTCGCGGCGCGATGGCCACGGTCCCGCAGTGCCGAAAAGCCGTGGACCAGCTGGTGGCAATGCTGTCATCGGTGTCACCGGAGCTGCGCGCAAAACACGTCCCCGAGCGGACCATCGCCTGCCGCCTGTCCGACCTGGACCGCTGGTTCGTCGGCGAGCTGGACCCGGACGGCGTCCACAACGTCGTGGAGACCACGACGGGCGAGCCCGAGGCCGACGTGCGCGTGGTCATGACCAGCGACGAACTCGTCGCGCTGGCCAAGGGAGAGGACGACTTTCTCTACGCCTGGCTTCGCGGCCGAGTGCAGGTGTCGGCGAGCATGCGTGACCTGCTGCGCCTCCGGTCACTGTTCGGACTGTGATGGCGCGGTGAGTCTCGAGGTTCAGTCGAGACCGAGCTTCTGTACGGCGCCGGCGTACGCCTGCGGAGGCAGTCGGCCGGACCAGGCGTCGCGCACGGCCTGGCGAAGCGGGTCGAGCGAGTCGTCGGCCGTCTCGGTGCCGTCCAGCTCCACCGCCGGTCCCAGCGCTGCGGACAGGTCGGTGCCGACATAGGTAGGGCGCTGATCGGCTGGAGCGGCGAGCAGGTCCAGCGCCTTGCTGACACCGGTGAGCACCAGCAGGCTCGGCAAGCCGGCGCGGTTGGCGCCGGCGATGTCGGTGTCGAGGCGGTCACCCACGACCAACGGCTTGTTCGCCCCGGCCAGCGCGGTCGCGGACCGGAACAAGGCGGGTTCGGGCTTGCCGACGACCACCGGCTGCTCGCCGGTCGCGAGCGCGACCGCGCCGATCATCGCCCCGTTGCCCGGCAGCGGCCCGCGCGGTGAGGGAAGAGTGGCGTCGCGGTTGGTCGCGACCCAACGTGCCCCGCGACGCACGGCGACGGCCGCCTCGGCGAGCAGAGCCCAGCTGAGATCGGGCGACCAGCCCTGGACGACTGCAGCCGGGTGGTCGTCGGCGCTCGCCGTCGGCTGGAGGCCAGCCGCTGCCACCGGCTCGCGCAACCCTTCGCCGCCGACGACGAGCACCGTCGCACCTGGCGGCAGCATCCGCGCGAGCTCGTCGGCCGCAGCCATCGACGAGGTCAGCACCTCGCCCGTTTCGGCGTGCACGCCCATCGCGTGCAATGAGTCGGCCACCTGGGCGGCGGTCCGTGACGCATTGTTGGTGACGAAGACGACGCGGCACCCGGCGTCGCGCACCTCGCCGAGCGCGGGGCCGGCCGCGGCGATCGGCTGGTCGCCGAGGTGCACGACGCCGTCGAGGTCGACGAGCAAGGCGTCGTAGCGCTCGACGAGGCGCGGGACCGTCACCCGCGGTGGCGGGCAGCGCGTGCGCTCCGCAGCGCCGTGCCGTAGTGGTGGTTGTCGGGACGCAGCGCGACCGCGATCGCCAGGTGTTCGACGGCTTCGTCGAGCTCCCCCATGCGCACGTGGGACAGGCCGAGGCCGAAGTGTGCGTAGTCGTCGGTGGGGCTCTGTTCCACATTGGCCGCAAACGCCGCGCACGCGCGCTCGTATCGACCCGAGTCGAACAACGCACGGGCGAGGCCTTCACGCACACTGCGTGCCTCCGGCTCGGCACGCGCAGCGTGCTCGAGCAACTGAGCGGCAGCGGCGGCGTCGCCGGCCTTCAACAGTTGCATCCCGCGCCGATACCAGTCGTAGACGTCGCCCGCTGGCTGCGCGACATCTGCTGCTTCGCTCATGGCACGCCTCCTCCGGTCAAGGTCTGCCCGTAACACCTGGCTGCACTTCAGAGTGCCGCAGTCCGGCCTCGCTCATGCGGCGCCGCGCCCCAGACCACACACAACTAGCATCGCCGGCATGCACAACACGACCGGCGACGCCGGGATTCCGCGCCCGGACGGACTGGTGCTGGCCCCGTTCAGAGCGCTTCGCTACGACCCTGCTCGCGTCGATCTCGCTTCGGTGCTGGCTCCGCCGTACGACGTCATCGACGACGCCGAGCGAGAGCAGCTGGCGGACCGTGATCCGCACAATGTGGTGCGGTTGACGCTCCCGCGAACCGACGACGGTTCGCCGTACGACGCCGCGCAACGCGTTCTCGCCGATTGGCGCAATGCCGGGGTCTTGCGTCCCGACGAGTCTCCGGCGCTCTATGTCTACGAGGAGCGCAGCAACGGGCACGTGCAGCGCGGGCTCGTGGGAGCGCTCGGTCTCACTCCGGCCGAGGACGGCATCGTGTTGCCGCACGAGAACACGATGGCTGGCCCGGTTGCCGACCGGCTGGCGCTGATGGAGGCGGTCGAAGGCGACCTGGAACCCATCTTCCTCGTCTACGACGGCGGCGGTGCAGCGTCTCGACTCGTGGCCGAAGCGGACTCGGATGAGCCGATCGCCGAGGTGACGACGCCGGACGGCATCACGCATCGGCTCTGGGCGGTCACGGACGCCGCTGTGTTGGCTGATGTCGCTGCCGACCTTTCCGGGCGGCGGGCGGTGATCGCCGACGGGCACCACCGCTACGCCACCTTCCAGCGCTACCAAGCCGATCGGCATGCGGAAGGGTCTGGCAGCGGCGCCTGGGACCTGGGCCTGGCGTTCCTCGTCGACGGGTCCGCATTCGGTCCCCAGGTGCACGCGATCCATCGAGTCATCCCGGGGCTTGCGGCGGCCGACGCTGCTGCGCGAGCCGAGGGCGCGTTTACGGTGCGCCCACTGAGCGGATCGGTTGATGAATCGCTGGACGCGCTGGCCAAGGCGGGTGTCGACGGGCCGGCGTTCGTTGTCACGGACGGCGCTGCGTCGTGGCTGTTGTCAGAGCCGGACCCGGCCAAGCTCGATGCGGCCCTGCCCCGCGATCGATCCGCGGCCTGGCGAAGCCTCGACGTGACAGTTGCGCACCTGTTCCTGATCAGAGAGGTCTGGCAGCTCGAGGACCGGGAAGACGTCGTGGACTATCGACACGACGTGCCTGCCGCGGTGGCCGCCGCCCGTGAGAGCGGTGGCTGCGCGCTGCTGCTGAACCCGACTCCGGTCGCGGACGTTGCCGCCGTGGCGGCCGCTGGCGACCGGATGCCCCGGAAGTCGACGTTGTTCGTGCCGAAGCCGGCGACGGGTCTGCTCATTCGGGCTTTCGCGGACGCGTGATCGCAGCGGCAAGCCGCTTGGCCTTCCGGACCTCCACGTCGCAGGCACTGCCGAGAACGCCGGTCGGCGCGCGCCAGTAGCGGCTGCGCAGTGCACCGGCAACCTCGACGACATCACCCTTGGCCCAGCTCTCGACCGTCTTCTGCAGCCGTGCCGTCCAGGCTGTGCAGTTGACGACGTCGTAGCCATCCTCGTCGGCTCGGTCGACGGTCACGCGCACGGTCTGGATCACGTCGCCGCTCGGCAGTTCACGTTTTGTTGCCGTCGACGTGACGCGGCCGACGACCAGGATCTCGTTGCGATGGGCAGTGTCAGGCATGCGTCCACGGTCGGCCATCGGCGTTGCGGTGCGGCGTCGTACCGGGGAATGTGTGGACGGGAGCGGCGATGGTTCGGCTGGGGACGGTCAGCTGCCGCCCAATGCAGCGGCACGCTCGGCCGCGTCGGTCTGCTCGTCCTCGTCGATGGCCGCAACGGACTCGAACCACCGAATCGCCTCGTCGGTGCGGCCGGCGTCCTGCAAGGCGGCGGCGTAGGCGTACCAGAGCCGGGCGGTCCAGGGTTGCAGCTTGTCGCTGTCGAGGGCGGGTCCCTGCAGGGCCACGACCGCTGCGTCGTGCTCGCCCCGATCACGTCGCGCCCCGGAGACGACGATGCCGAGCTCGACCTTGGCCGCCGCGTCGAGCTTCTTGGCATCCGGATCGCGGGCGAGCGCCAGCGCCCGCTCGGGTCGGCCAAGCCCGCGCTCGCAGTCGGCCATCAGCGGCAGGCCGCTCGGATCGCCGGTCATGCGGCGTACGGCACGGAGTTCAGCCAGCGCGGCGGCGTAGTCGCCGGTGGCGTACGCGGTGATCCCGGCGGCCTCGCGCACGACGGCCAGTCGCGGAGCAAGCTTGCGCGCGAACCACGCATGCTCGCGCGCCCGCTGCGGATCCTCGTCGAGCAACCGGCCAGCCACAACCAGATGGCGGGCCACCTTCTCGGCGAGCGACTCCGGCAGCGACCTGAGCCCGGCGCGGGCCTCACGGTCCAGATCGCGAGGTTGGGCGTCGTCGGGGAGCTCGGGCTCCCGCACCCGCGGCACGTGCGGCCGCGGGGCAGCCGAAGCCGGTGGACGCGGACTGCGAACGCCCTGGCCGCGCTGCGGACGTCCCGAATCGCGCTGGGGCCGGGCCGTGCCGGAACTGCGCTGCGGGCGGGGTTCACGGCCGCGCGGCGGTGGTGGCACGACAATCCTTTCGGTGAAACGCGAAAGGCCTCCCGAACAATCGGAAGGCCTGTCACGAAGAATGTCCGGCGGCGTCCTACTCTCCCACCCCGTCACCAGGGCAGTACCATCGGCGCTGAAGGGCTTAGCTTCCGGGTTCGGAATGGGACCGGGCGTTTCCCCTTCGCTATTGTGCCGCCGAAACTCTATGGAGTTG
>DASSEQ010000253.1:0-16971 GCA_035695245.1 Mycobacteriales bacterium
GCAACCGCGAGGGCCATCGCGACCAGGAGCGGTTGGGCCACCGCGGTGTCGCGGATCTCCTCGGCGCTGCCGGAGGTGCCGAGGCGGATCAGGTCGATGCCGGTGACGGCACAGGCCCAGCGAAGCCGCTCCGCCACAGCCGGAAGTTCCAGCCAAGGGGCGAGCATGCCGGGGGTCTGCGCGCCTTGACCGGGGGAGACGAGGGCGAGCACGTCTCCACCCAAGCGGAACGGACGCCCGATCGCCGCTGCCGCCGCGCACGAAACACGCCGCGTCGTTTTGGAGGATTCCTACAACGAGGTCGGGTCGCTGGCGGCCTGCTCGTCGAGCCGGCCGAAGCTCAGGGCAAGTGTCAGCGCCCACCTGTCCCGCGGATCCGTCGGTGCCAGACCGGTCAGGTCGGTCAGCCGTCGCAGGCGGTAGCGCACCGTGTTGGGATGCACGAAGAGTGCCCGAGCCGTCGCCTCGAGTGATCCGCCGCACTCCACGAACGCGCTCAATGTTTCCGTCAGGGCAGAATCTGTTAACTGGACGTTTCTGTAGATGTCAACCAAAGCCTCGTGCGCCTCGACGTCGCCGCCAAGGGCCCGTTCCGGCAGCAGTGCGTCGGCCGAGACGGGGCGGGGCGCGGCGGCCCAGGCGGCCGCGACCGCGAGTCCGGCCAGGGCGGCGCGTGCCGACGCAGGGGCACTGGCGAGATCAGGCACGGCGGGACCGAGCACGACGGGTCCCGGTGCAAACTGGCCGGCCAGCAGGCGAGCCGGTGGCATCGGGTCGCCTTCCGTGCCGATCACGCAGATCAGTCGTCGACCACCGATGTTGGCGAGCACGTCGAAACCCCCGCGGTGCGCCGCACGTCGGATCTCGTCGATGGAGCGCTGCGTTTCCCCGTCACCTGCGGTGCCGGCGAGCACGGCGACTGCGGTGTGGCCGGTCCAGCCGAGAGCGCCGGCGCGCGAGAGCAGCTCGCTGTCAGCGTCGCCGCCCATGACGCTGTCGACGACGAGTGCCTCCAAACGCGCGTCCCAGGCGCCTCGTTCTTCGGCGGCGCGCGCGTAGACCCGGGCGGCCTGGAAGGCAAGGTCGCGGCTGTAGCGCAAAACGGCTTCGGTCAGGTGCGACTCGTCGCCGGCGACCGCGAGGGTCGAGACGTGGTCTTCCACGGTCTCGCAGGCGATCCGCACGAGCTCGACGGTCTGCTCCAACGTCACCGCGCTCGCCAGCTCGCGCGGAGCTGTCGCGAAGACGCCGCCGGTGATGTCGTGGCCCTCGGCCGGATGCGCCAACCACTCGACGAAGCTCGACACTCCGGCTTGGGCGACCAGGCCGACCCAGGAACGCTGGTTGGGCGACATGCCGGAGAACCACGGCAGCGACTGCTCCATGCGACCCACTGCCTCGGCCGCGATCGGCGCGGCGGCCTTGCGCAGCCGCTTGACGGTTGCGGCGCGGACCAGCGGTGCCGTCACCTCGTCAGCTCCGCCGACCCGTCAGCCCCGTCACGCCGCGAACAGTAAGGCACCCATTCCTGTCTGGCATAACGTCGAGACGTGGAGCCGGAGGTGCGCGTCGCGGCCGATGCGCTCAACCAGATCGGCTTCCTGCTCGAGCGCATGGGCGAGCCGACCTACCGGGTGAAGGCGTTCCGCAACGCTGCAGTCACCGTCATCGGCCTGTCGCCGGGGGAGCTTCGCCGGCGCATCGACGCGCGGTCGCTGGAGGAGCTCCCCGGCATCGGCAAGGTGACGGCCACCGCGATCGTCGAGGCAGTGGGCGGCCAGACGCCGGCGTACCTGACGAAGTTGCTGGAAGGAGCCGGCGAGCTCGCTGACGGCGGCAAGGCGATGCGTGCGGCACTTCGCGGGGACTTGCACGTGCACAGCGACTGGTCAGACGGCGGGTCACCGATCGAGGACATGGCGCTGGCCGCGCGCGACATGGGCCACGAATACATGGCGCTCACGGATCACTCGCCGCGGTTGACCGTCGCGCGCGGGCTTTCTCCGGAGCGCTTGCGCGAGCAGCTGCGCATCGTCGCCGAGCTCAACCAGAAGCTCGCGCCGTTTCGCATCCTCACCGGGATCGAGGTGGACATCCTCGAGGACGGCGGGCTCGATCAGGAGCCGGACCTGCTCGAGCAGCTGGATGTGGTCGTCGCCTCGGTGCATTCCAAGCTGCGTGCGCCGCGGGAGGACATGACCCGGCGCATGGTGACCGCAATCGCCAACCCGCACATGGATGTGCTCGGTCACTGCACCGGCCGCATCGTCGTCGGTCGCGGCCGGCCGGAGTCCGAGTTCGACCACGAGCTGGTCTTCGAGGCCTGCCGTCAGTTCGGCGTCGCGGTCGAGATCAACTCGCGACCCGAGCGGCTCGATCCGCCGAAGCGGCTGCTGTCACTGGCAGTCGAGATGGGTTGCGACTTCTCCATCGACACCGACGCGCACGCGCCAGGCCAGCTCGACTGGCAGGTCTACGGATGCGTGCGCGCGGAGGACTGCAAAGTGCCGCCGGAACGCGTCATCAACACCGAGCCGCTCGACGCGTTGCTCGGCCGGCTACACAGCTGACTGGCGGGCTAGGCCTCGGGGCTGGTGCGCTGCGTCGGGATGAGCGCCTGGACCGGCAGCGTGAGCACGTCGACCAGGTTGTCGTCGATCGCGTCGCACACGAGCAGTGCGCATGCGGCGTCGAGGCACAACGTCAGCACGCGAACGGTGTCGTCATCGTCGTGCCGGCTTCGGCACTGCGGGCAGAAGCGGCCCATGCCTTCTGCGCCACTGCGCCGCACCAGTCCCCAGACGCGACGGCGGTTGGTCAGCACCGCGGCTTGCCATGCCTCTTCGCGGGCGACGGTGCGGACGTCCTCGTCGAGTGACCAGGAGACCCGCAGGATTTCGTCGTAGAGCATCGCTGCGGCCGCGTCGTGGCAGCGCGCTGCGAGCTTCGGCATCGCACTCAGCAATGCCTTGACCTGTGCAGCGTGCTCACCCAGGTCGGGCTCGTCGACCGCGTCGGTCGGGTAGACCGCGCGCCACGCTGCGAGCAGGGCGCTGTGTTCCGCGCGGGAAAGGATCGGTCGCGCATAGGCCGCGGCGATCGCGTCACGGACGGCCTTCAGCGCGACTGAGGCGACCTCAGGGTCGACTCCGCAGTAGTCCTGCTCGCCCGAGACGTCGTCCGCGAACAGCGCTTGGACTGCCTCGAACGCAGCCAGCACCTCGAGCACCAGCGGGCTGTCCGGGTCGAGCGCGCGCGCCCGGGCCTCGGCGAGGAAGACCGTGTTGTGCCACGCATCGGCGAGACCGGAAAGCTCACGATCGGTGATGTGCGGGAGCTGTGCGAGCACGCCCAGGATCTCGGGCAGGTTCGGGTGCTCGTCAAGCGAGACGATCGCTGCAGTCTTGCGTCGCGCCATGGCCACTCCCTCGTCTGTGCGCATCTTTCGACAGTGCGCGAGAGCAAGGCGAGTGCATCGCCGCGAATCGGTCCTAAAACGGCATGAACGGACCACCCAGGTAGCCCGTGTGGACTATGCCCATCCCCCGATCGGATGACGTCGTCGTGGTCGGTCGGAGGGTCAGAAGCGCCGGTTTTCGACGTGACCGCCGAGCGCCTCCCAGAGTTCGTTGACGTTGTGGAACTCCCGGCCCGACGGCAGCCGGCGCACCAACGAGACAACGCGGTCCGGGGCGGAGTTGTCGATGACGAGGTTGAGCACCTGCTCCCGCACCATCGGATATGCGTCCTTGCCGACGTAGCCCGCGAGCTCGGCTCGCCCTTCGACGTCGTCGGCGCTCATCCCGCTCGGCGTGCCGCCGTGCAACGTGCCTTCCGGGGCGCGATCGGCTTCCGGTTGGTCCTCGCCGTTGGGCTCCGGGTCTTTCCATTCCTCCGCATGAGTGCTGTGGCCGGAGCGTATGAGCCCCTCGGTTTCATGCTTGCGCTGCTCGTCCTCGCGCGGGCTCACCTTGTCGCTACCACGGTCCACGTTGGCTCCTCTCATCCGTGCGTAGCAGCACCTACCCCGCACTGACCGGGCCAAAGGCATAGCCAGCGCTAATTCAGGGCAAATGAGCGAAAGAGCGTGCAGCGAACGGGGCAGGAGGCTGGCATGGCACGGCGACGACCGACGGGGGCGACAGCAGCGGCAGTGCTGCCCGCAGCGCTCGCAGGGGCCGCGTTGGTGGCGGCACCGTTCGCCGGCACGACAACAGCACCGCTGGCCGACTCAGCCACCGTCGTGCATACGCAGCCGGCCGCCGACCAGGCCGCGCATGCGCGAGGCGACAGCGGTGTTCGGATCGACGTGCCGCTGGGCTCGCTCGCAGTGCTGGTCGGCGCGGAGCTGATGCTGCTCAGCGTCGGCGCCGGCGTGATCGTCGTCGTACGCCGTCGCAACCAACCCGCGACGCCGTAGCCGGCGCGCTGGTCGTCAGCGGGGCGTGCGCAGAACGCCGCCCGCGAGCATGTCGTCGACCTCTGCGTCGGTGTAGCCCACCTCGAGCAGGACCTCGCGATTGTGCTCGCCGGGCAATGGTGCGTGCCGTCGCACTGATTGAGGTGTCGTCGAGAAGCGCGCACCCGGTCGCACCTGCTTGTAGCTGCCCACGACCGGATGGGTTGCTTCTGGTTGGTCGTCGACGATCTCCTCGAGGGTGATGACGCGGGTCGCGGGGATGTCGTTGGCACGACAGAAGGCAAGCCACTCCTCTGTCGTGCGGTGGGCCAGGATCTCGCGCACTTGGCGATAGAGGAAGTCGGAGTTCTCGATCCGGGTGCGGCCGTGTTGGTAGCGCTCATCGCCGATCAGGTCGTGCCGACCGCCCGCGGTGAACAGCGCGTCGTAGGACTCCTTCGAATACGGCATCACGTGGATCCAACCGTCGAGCGTGCGCTGCGGTCGGCGTTCCGGCGTGATGATTCGCTCGTAGCCGGCAGGTCCCATCGGTGGGCGGAGCACCGCTCCGGCGCCGTGCTCGACGAGCATGAACGACTCGACCGCTTCGACCATCGGCACCTCGACGCGCTGCCCTTCGCCGGTCCGCTCGCGGTGCAGCAACGCGGCCAGCACGCCATAGACGATCGTCAGCCCGGACACCTTGTCGGCGAAGATGGTCGGCGCGAGCACGGGCTCGCCGTAGGAACGTCTTGTCGCGTCAGCGATGCCCGTCGCCGCCTGGATGATGTCGTCGTACGCCGGATCGTTCGCGCGCTCGCTGTCGCTCGGAAACCCTTGTGCCTGGCAGTAGACGATGTCTGGCCGCACCGCCTTCATGTCGTCGTAGGTCACCCCCAACCGCTGCAGCGGGCCGGGTCGCAGGTTGGTGACGAAGACGTCGCACGTCGCGGCGATGCGCAGCATCACGTCTCGACCGCTGGGGTCTTTGAGGTTGAGCGCAACGTTTCTCTTGTTGCGCAGCAGGTTGAGCGAGACCCCTGACATCCAGCGGTGCGGGCCCGGGCCCATCACGCGGTTGGTGTCGCCCGTCGCGCTCTCGATCGTGATGACGTCGGCGCCGAGGTCGCCGAGAATCTGCGTGGCGTAGGGCCCCATGACGACCGAGGTCAGATCGAGGACCCGGATGCCGTCGAGGGCACCGGCCGGCGACGGTGCGGACACGGCGGCAACGTATCGTGCGGCCGATGGCAGAGCACGAGGATGTCACCGTCGAGATCGGCGACGACCACGTCGCACTCGTCGAGATGCACCGCCCGCCGGAGAACTACTTCGACGTCGAGCTCATCCGTGCACTCGCCGACGCGTTCGAGGCCCTCGCCGACGACAAACGCTGTCGCGTGATCCTGCTCGCGTCCGAGGGTAAGCACTTCTGTGCCGGTGCCAACTTCGGATCACCGCGCGGGCTGGGTGGTGACGACGGTGACCCCACCCTGGCCCTCTACCGCGAGGCGGTGCGCCTCGTCGCCGCGCCGATTCCGGTGGTCGCCGTCGTGCAGGGCGCAGCTATCGGCGGTGGCCTAGGAGTCGCATGCGCGGCCGATTTCCGGGTTGCTTCGCCGCAGGCCCGCTTCGCCGCCAACTTCGCACGTCTCGGCTTCCATCACGGGTTCGGCCTGACCGCGACGCTGCCGGAGATCGTCGGCAAGCAGCATGCCTTGGACCTGCTCTATACCGGCCGACGGATCAACGGTGAACGCGCTGCCGCGATCGGCTTGGTCGACTTGCTCGTATCCGCGGAGCAGCTGCGTGAGTCCGCACGCGACTTTGCCCGCGAGATCGCCGGCTCGGCGCCACTTGCGGTGCGGTCGATCCGCGCGACGATGCGCGGTCACCTCGCCGACGCGGTCGAGAAGGCCGTGCAGCGCGAGGCGTCCGAGCAGGCTGAGCTGCGCAGCACGAGCGACTTCGCCGAGGGCATCCGCGCAACCGCCGAGCGGCGAGAGCCACGCTTCACCGGTCAGTGAGCAAGAAGCGCGGTGCGAGGATGGCGCCGTGACCGACGCCAACACAGTGCGCGAGGAGCTGCGGAGCTGGCTCGCCGACAACTGGGATCCAGAGCTGTCGCTGCGGGAGTGGCGGGAGCGCCTCGCCGACTCGGGCTGGGGTTGCCCGACCTGGCCGCAGGAGTGGGGCGGCCGTGGATTGGCACCGTCGTTCGCCGACGTTGTCGGTCACGAGATCGCGGCGTACGGCGCAGTCGGCGTGCCCGGGGGAGTCGGGATGACGCTGGCCGGCCCGACCCTGCTGGAGCAGGGCGACGACGAGCTGAAGAAGCGGTTCATCCGTCCGACCATCACTGGCGACATCTCCTGGTGTCAGCTGTTCAGCGAACCGGCTGCAGGCTCAGACCTCGCCGGGCTGCGGACGCACGCGGTGCGCGACGGCGACGAGTGGGTGGTCAACGGGCAGAAGGTCTGGAACACGTCCGCGCATCACGCGGACTTCGGCCTGCTCGTCGCGCGCACCGACTGGGACGTGCCCAAGCATCGCGGTCTCACCTACTTCGTGCTGCCCATGCATCAGCCCGGTGTCGAGGTGCGGCCGCTGCGACAGATGAACGGCCACGCGTCGTTCAACGAAGTCTTTCTCGCCGATGCGCGGGTGCCTGCTGACCACGTCATCGGCGACGTCGGCGGCGGCTGGGCGGTCGCGCTGACGACGCTCTCGCACGAGCGGCGGCTTGCCTCCGCGCTGCGCGGCGTGCCGGTGCCGCCGGGGGAGAGCCGCGTCTTCCGTGAGGCGCGCGAGGAGTGGATCAAGGCCAACGAGCCCTACGTCTGGTACCCGCAACGAGCCGGGCGTGCAGACCTCGTCGTACGACGGGCGGTCGAGACCGGACGCGGCAACGACCCGGCGGTGCGGCAGGAGGTCGCGCGGGCCATCTCGCTCGCCTGGACGACCAGGTGGATGGCTCAGCGCGCTGCCGCCGCCCGCAAGGCGGGAAAGCCGCCCGGCCCGGAAGGCTCGCTGGCAAAGCTCGCGGGCAGCAACGTTGCCCGTGCCTGCCGGCGGGCACACGAGGAGATCGAGAGCGGGTCGGCGATGCTCGGTGGCCGCGACGGTGGCCTCGGCGGGGTGATCCCGGAGGTGATCCTCTCGGTGCCCGCGGTGTCGATCGCGGGCGGCACCGACGAGATCCAGCACAACATCATCGCCGAGCGCGTGCTGGGTCTTCCCAAAGAGCCACAGATTGATCGGGACATGCCCTTCCGAGAGGTTCCGGCCGGTCGCACGTAGAAGAGGGTGACAGCGTCCCCGATCCAAAGGTGGTTTTCCGTGCGCCGTCGCCTCGCTTCACTCGCGCTTGCGTCCACCGCAGCGGTGGCCCTCGCGACGCCGGCCGTGTCGGCCGGGGCGTCCGCGGTCGCCCAGCATGGGCGGCTGATCCCGGCCGTCAAGGGTGCCGTGCTCCCGACCAAGAACGACACGGTGTCGAGCCTCAACTGGTCCGGCTACGCCACAGCGCCCGGCTCCGGCATCACCGGTGTCAAGTCCACCTTCACCGTGCCGACAGTGGGTGCGGTGCCGCCGGGCTTCGCCGCCAACTGGACCGGCATCGGCGGTTACAACACTTCCGACCTGATCCAGGCCGGCACGTCCGAGGACGAGCTCGAGGGCTACTTCGCGTGGTACGAGATCCTGCCCGCGAGCGAGACCCCGATCTCCGGCTGCACGGGTGACGCCAACTGCACCGTCAACCCCGGCGACGTCGTCACCGTGGACATTCACAACGTCGGCACCAACCTGTGGTCCGTGTCGTTGACGGATGCCAATCACTGGAGCTGGCAGCAGAACATCAGCTACACGTCGACTGAGTCGTCGGCAGAGTGGATCTTCGAAGCGCCCACTGTCGGCGTGCAGACGATCCCGGCCAACACCGGCACCAACCACTTCGGCCCGACCAGCACGTTCACGGACGCGAGTGGCACGCACACGATCGCGCAGGGCAACCCGGTGACGATCGACATGGGCCCCGGCATCGGCGTCAACGAAGCCACGCCGTCAGCGCTTGCCTCCGACGGGCAGAGCTTCAACGTCTGCGCCTACGCACAGAGCTGCCCGACTCCGTAAAGTTCCGGCCCACTCCGGGGCACGCACGCAAGGCGCAAATGATCATGGGGTTGTGAGCAAGACACGCTGGCGTGTCGAGCTCACAACCCCATGATCATTGCTGTGGGGCGAGGTCGTACTTCGCGATCGCCTCGGCCGGCGCCTCGGCCTTCACCTCGCCGCGCCGGGCCAGCTCGGTGAGTACGGCGAGAACCACGCTCGGCGCGTCGACCTGGAAGTAGCGCCGGAGCGCCGGACGCGTGTCCGAGCGGCCGTAGCCGTCGGTCCCGAGTGACGACCAGTCCCCCGGCACCCACTGGGCGATCTGGTCCGGCACGGCACGCATCCAGTCGCTGACGGCGACGACCGGCCCCTTCGTCCCGTCCAGCTGCGACGTGACGAACGGCGTGCGATGGTCATCGGGATGCAGCCGGTTGTGCGCATCGCAGCCGAGGGCCTCGCGGCGAAGCTCAGTCCACGACGTCGCGCTCCATACGTCGGCGGCGACTCCCCAGTCCTCGGCCAGCAGCTGTTGCGCCTGCAACGCCCAGTGGATGCCGGTGCCGCTGCCGAGAATCTGCGCGCGCGGCGCCTCTCCGTTCGTCTCGACCGGGGGTGCTGGCGCGCATCGGTAGAGCCCGCGCACGATCTGCGTCTCAATGTCCGCGACGTCATCCGGCATCGCGGGCTGGACTTTCGGCTCGTTGTAGACGGTCAGGTAGTAGAAGATCGGCTCTGCGTTTGCGCCGTACATCCGGTCCAGCGCGTTGCGCACGATGACGGAGATCTCGTAGGCGAATGCAGGGTCATAGGCGACGCACGCAGGGTTGGTGGACGCAAGCAAGAGCGAGTGCCCGTCTTCGTGCTGCAGTCCCTCGCCGTTGAGGGTGGTGCGACCCGCGGTCGCGCCGAGCAGGAAGCCATGTGCGAGCTGGTCACCCATCGCCCACATCAGGTCGCCGGTGCGCTGGAACCCGAACATCGAGTAGAAGACGTAGACCGGGATCATCGGCTCGCCGTGCGTTGCGTACGACGAACCAGCGGCGATCACCGACGCCATCGAGCCGGCCTCGCTGATGCCTTCGTGCAACATCTGCCCGCGCGTGTCTTCCTTGTAGGACAACAACATCTCGGCGTCGACCGGGTCGTAGCGCTGACCGTGCGGTGAGTAGATCTTCGCGGTCGGGAAGAGCGAGTCCATGCCGAAAGTGCGCGCCTCGTCCGGAATCACCGGCACGAAGCGAGCGCCGATGTTCTTGTCCTTCATGAGGTCCTTGAGCAACCGGACGAATGCCATCGT
This sequence comes from Mycobacteriales bacterium, assembly GCA_035695245.1. Classification (GTDB taxonomy): domain Bacteria; phylum Actinomycetota; class Actinomycetes; order JAFAQI01; family JAFAQI01; genus DASSEQ01. The sequence continues at coordinate 9,813 of DASSEQ010000253.1, forward strand.
CGTGGCGACCTCTTGCTTGCCCGACCCCTTCTTCAGCGACTCATACGGCTTGTCACCGGGCAGCGTCAACGGCTTCGACCGGTCGACGCGGCAGGGCAGGAAACCACCGAGTGCGCGACGGCGTTCGAGCATGTATTGGATCTCGTCGCTGTCCTTGCCCGGGTGGTAGTAGGGCGGAAGATCGCCTTCGAGCTCCTTGTCCGAGATCTCGAGGTAGAGCCGGTCTCGGAACTGCTTCAGCTCGGCCTTGGTCAGCTTCTTCATCTGGTGGGTCGCATTGCGCGCCTCGAAGTCGGGGCCGAGCGTCCATCCCTTGATGGTCTGGGCCAGGATCACCGTTGGCTGCCCGACGTGTTCGCGCGCGGCTTTGAAGGCGGCGTAGACCTTGCGGTAGTCATGGCCGCCGCGGGAGAGCCGGGTGAGCTGCTCGTCGCTCAAGTGCTCGACCATCTTGCGCAACCGTGGGTCGCGGCCGAAGAAGTCGTCGCGGATGAACGCGCCGTCGCTGACGCTGTATTTCTGATACTGGCCGTCCGGCGTCGTGTTCATGACGTTGACCAGCGCCCCGTCGGTGTCGCGGGCGAGCAGCTCGTCCCACTCGCGCCCCCAGACCACCTTGATGACGTGCCAGCCAGCGCCGCGGAAGTAGGACTCGAGCTCCTGGATGATCTTGCCGTTGCCGCGAACGGGCCCGTCGAGTCGCTGCAAGTTGCAGTTGACGATGAACGTCAGGTTGTCGAGCTCTTCCCGGGCGGCGACACCGAGAGCGCCGAGCGACTCGGGTTCGTCCATCTCGCCGTCGCCGAGGAAGGCCCAGACGTGCGAGCGCGACGTGTCCCGGATCTGCCGGTCATGCAGGTAACGGTTGAAGCGCGCTTGGTAGATCGCCTGGATCGGCGACAGGCCCATCGAGACGGTGGGGAACTCCCAGAAGTCCGGCATGAGCCGCGGATGGGGGTACGACGGCAACCCGTTGGGCGCGCGCGAGATCTCCTGCCGGAACCCGTCGAGGTTGGCCTCGTCCAGCCGCCCCTCGAGGAACGCGCGGGCGTAGATGCCGGGTGAGCCATGGCCCTGGATGAAGACCTGGTCGCCGGACTCGCCGCCTTCCTTGCCGCGGAAGAAGTGGTTGAACCCGACTTCGTAGAGGCTGGCGCTCGACGCGTAGGTCGCGATGTGCCCGCCGACGTTGGTGGTCGTGTTGGCCCGGGTGACCATGATCGCGGCGTTCCAGCGGATGTAGGCGCGGATCCGTCGCTCGATGAACTCGTCGCCGGGAAACCATGGCTCGGCTTCGGCCGGGATGGTGTTGACGTAGTCGGTGGACCGGAGTGCGGGCACGCCCACCTGGCGTTCACGCGCGCGCTCGAGCAGCTTCAGCATCAGGAACCGCGCCCGCCGCGCACCGGCTGAGTCGATGACCGCATCGAGCGACTCGAGCCACTCCTGGGTCTCGGTGGGATCGACGTCCGGGATCTGGCTGGGCAGGCCGTCGCTGATCACCGAATATCGGTTCCGTCCCTCACGCGCCATACAACAAAACCTACGCCGGGTGCGCGAAGCAATCGCGCGATACGGCCCATAGAAGGTGGATATCGCGCGATTGCCATGCTGGGGTCGTGGAGAGCCGGACCATCGACCTGACGACGGGCTCGCATGAGGCTGTCGCCGACATCACCGGCCGATGCGCCGACTTCGCGCGAGACATCGGCGGCGACGGGCTGCTGCACGTCTTCCTGCCGCACGCCACTGCCGGCGTCGCCATCCTCGAGACCGGCAGTGGCTCGGAGCAGGACCTGCTCTCAGCATTGCGCGATCTGCTGCCTGCCGACGACCGCTGGCAGCATGCCCATGGATCGCCGGGCCATGGCCGGTCACATGTCCTGCCGGCGCTTGTTCCGCCGTACGCAACCGTGCCCGTCGTCAGTGGGCGGTTGCAGCTCGGCACGTGGCAGAGCATCTGCGTCGTCGATGTCAACATCGACAACCCGCAACGCACCGTGCGGCTTTCAATGCTCCGCGGTTGAGCTCCCCGCGCCGCTGATGTGGTGCTGCGTCAGCTCGTGTGCATGTCCGTGCGGGTCGGCGTGCACCATCGCGGCGGTCAACCGAGGAATGTCGTGAAGCAACTGGTGCTCGCACCGCTCGGCGATGTCGTGACCCTGCACGACGGTGAGGTCGTCGGCGACGACAACTTGGCACTCGGCGCGCAGTGAGTGTCCGATCCAGCGCAGCCGGACGTCGCCGATGTCCATGACTCCGCTGGTCGATCGCAACACCTGTTCAACCTGCTCGACGAGCCCGGGGTCGACGGCGTCCATGAGCCGCCTATAGACCTCGCGGGCGGCGTCACGCAACACGAACAGAATCGCGACAGTGATGACGAGACCGATTGCGGGATCGGCCCAGTGCCAGCCGATCGCGACACCGGCAGCACCGATCAGCACCGACAGCGATGTGAACCCATCGGTGCGCGCATGCAGGCCGTCGGCGACCAGCGCCGCCGAGCCGATGTCGCGGCCGACGCGGATGCGGTAGCGGGCCACGACCTCGTTGCCAACGAAGCCGAGAACTGCGGCAAGCGCGACGGCCCAGAGATGCGAGACGTGCGCCGGATGCAGCAGGCGATCGACTGCTTCGTACGCCGCGAGCGCGCTCGACGCGGCGATGAGGACGACGATGACGATGCCGGCAAGGTCTTCTGAGCGGCCGTAGCCGTAGGTGTAACGCCGCGTCGGCGGTCGCCGGCCCAACCAGAAGGCCAGACCGAGGGGGAGCGCGGTCAACGCATCGGCGACGTTGTGCAGCGTGTCGCCGAGCAAGGCGATCGATCCCGACAACGCGGCTACGGCGGCCTGGCCGCCGGCCGTCACCGCCAGAACCGCGAACGAGATGAGCAGCGTGCGGATGCCGCGATCGCTCGCCTCGAGAGCGGTGTCCACGGCGACCGCGCTGTCGTGCGAGTGCGGGGTCAGAAGGTGGCGGAGCCTGTCGAGGACACTGTGCGCATCTTCGTGGGCGTGTTCGGCCTCGTTCGTGGCGTGCTCGTGGTCGTGCGCAACCGCCATGGGGAGAAGTGTGCCGCTCGCACAGACGTTCGATAATTTGGCAGAGGCACTTGCGCATCCGGCCCAGCCCTAGTGGACTACCCCCACCGGGGGTCGATGATCGACGCCAAAGTCGCCTACAGGAGGATCGAGCACGTGAGCGCCACCGCGGACAGCGCGGCAGGTCAGCACGGATTGGCGGACAAGCTGGGTATCGCCCCCGGCGCCGTCGTCCAGGAAATCGGTTGGGACGACGACTGCGACGAGGATCTTCGTCGGCTGATCGTGGAACGCACCGGCAGCGACCTCGTCGACGAGGACTACGACGACGTCGTCGATGCGGTTGTGTTGTGGTGGCGGGACGGCGACGGCGACTTGGTCGACGCGCTCGTCGATGCGTTGCACCCACTCACCGACAACGGCGTCATCTGGCTGCTGACGCCGAAGGCCGGTCGTCCCGACCATGTCGAACCCAGCGACGTCAGCGAAGCCGCGCCGACCGCCGGCCTGCAGCAGACGAGCAGCATTGCCGCGGGACGCGATTGGAACGGTGCGCGTCTTGTTGCGCCAAAGGCGGCTCGAGCCAAGGGCCGCTGACGGTGATCGAGGTCGGTCAGCGCGCACCCGACTTCGAGCTGCGGGACCAGCATGCGCAAGTGCATCGGCTGTCGTCGTACATCGGTGCGAAGCACGTTGTGCTGGTCTTCTTCCCGTTCGCCTTCACCGGTGTCTGCACCGGCGAGCTATGCGCGATTCGTGATGAGCTCAGCAGTCTTCAGAATTCCGGCACGCAAGTGCTTGCGGTCTCGTGCGACTCGATGGCCTCGCTACGTGTCTTCGCCGAACGGGAGCGGATCGACTATCCCCTCCTGTCCGACTTCTGGCCGCACGGCGCGGTTGCCGCGTCGTACGGCGTCTTCAACTCCTCGATCGGCGCAGCCGACCGGGGCACGTTCGTGATCGATCGCGCCGGCATCGTTCAATGGACCGTGCGCACACCATTGGGCGAGGCGCGCGATGTGGCGGCCTATCAAAAAGCGCTCGCCGAGATCTGAGCCGTGCCCTGCTACCACTGCGGCGCCCGGCAGACCGACCCTGGCAAAGGTCCCAGCCCATGGAAGCGCGGTGTCATCGCGGACGAGCAGGTGCTCGTCTGCCCTGAGTGCCAGTCGACGCATGACTGGATCTCAGACCTCGACCGGTGTGGTTCGTGCGGATCGACCATGCTCGTCCGCGCCCTCGGCGAAACCCGGTGCCGGGCCTGCTCATGGACGAAGACGGCGCCCGGCGCGAGCTCCCGGGCCGACGGCGCGCTCGCGGACGACGTCGCCGAGGCCCTGCAACGCCGCTTCGATCGGTGAGCTGTCGCCGTATCCTGGCCACCGCGGTCCCATAGCTCAGTTGGCTAGAGCGCCTCGCTTACAACGAGGAGGTCACAGGTTCGAGCCCTGTTGGGACCACAGTTCACCCGAGGTACTTCCGCAGGTCAGCGGCTTGCGGTCAAGCCGGCGGGCCGCCGTCGTTGATCATTTCTTGGTGTTGGACCGTGGGTGGACCGTGATCTTGGTCGTGTGTCGGCCTGTGTCTACGGGTGCCGGGATGTGCTGCAGGCTGCCTTGAATCACCGGATGGACGTGCCAGCGGTGTCGGGGGAGCGGCGCCCAAAATGCCGCTTCAACACCGGCGATATGTGGGTGATATTTGTCAAGGGATTCATGATGCTGCGTCCTTGTCGACCTGGCCGAGGAGCGCGCTGAACAGCAGCTGACGGTCCGTCTGGTTCTTCGCGGCGGCGTCGTCTCGTTGGGCTTGCAGGGTGGGTCGGAACGCGATGGTGGTTTGGAAGTAGACGCAGTTCTCGCAGGCGCTGTCGTGTTCGCAGTCGAGCTGTCGGGGCCGGGTGCAGTAGCCGTTGCCGAGCAGTCGGGCGCTCATCTCGCGATGCAGTTCGGTCAGTGGCGGCGCCGGGGGGTGAGTGGCGTAGAGGGCGTCGACTTTGTCGGCGACGGTGAAGTAGGCGTCGGCGACGGTGCGGTCGTGGATGCGTGCGCCGGGTCATGTCCAGGCTGTGATGGCCGAGCAGCGCGGCGATCGCTTCCATGCTCATGCCGCGGTTGATCGCTTGGGTCGCGAGCGTGTGCCGCAGTTTGTGCGGGTGGACGTGTCCGACGCCGGCGCGGTTGGCGACTTTGGCCAGCATCCGGGCGACCGCGGTGTTGTTCAACGGCCGGCCGGTCTCGTGCGGAATCAGCAGCCGATGTCCTGGCGTGACGTGGCGGTCGCGGTAGTCACCGATGAGCCCGACCAACGTCGGGTGCAGCGGCAGGTAACGGTCGTCGTGGAGCTTCCCGACGGGGACGTGCAGCCAGAACCCATCAACGCCGGTGCGGATCGCGTCAGCTTCGAGCCGACAGAGCTCACCGACACGCAGCCCAGTGCGCAGCAGCACTTCGACGACGACCCGGATGAGGAGGCGGTCTTGTTCTTGTGCGGCGCGAAGGAATCGCGCGGCGTCGGTGTCGTCGAGTGCTTTGGGCAACGGCTGGTCGCGTCGAGGCAGGTCACCGAGGAACAGCAGCGGCCGGATCGGCGCATCGTCCCAGCCCCATTGGAAGAACATCCGCAACGCACCGAGGCGCATCGACCGGGTCGTGGCCGAGAGCGGAACCCGGTCGAGATCGCTGGCAAGCCAGCGCTTGTAGTCCTCGAGATGCACCCGTTGCAGCTGCGCGATCGCACCCACCGTCGGGTGCTCGAGGAGCAAGAACGTCCCGAAGGTGCGCAGCGACGTGCCGGTGGAAACGACCGATCCAGGTGTCAACGACACCGCGATCTGGTCCAGATAACGCAACATCGTCCGGGTCGAGGTCGGCGCGTGCGCAGCCAGCACCGGCCAGCGCGCCAACATGCTCGTCATCGGGAGATCCGCATGCTCGGATGGTCGACGAGGATCTGCGCGTCGATCGCTTCCGCAGCCCGCCGGTACTGAGCCGCGAGCCAGTCATCAGCCAGATGCAGATAGACCCTGGTCGTTTCGATCGACGCGTGACCGGCCTGGGCCTGCACCGCTTCCAGCGCCATCCCGGCTTCACGCAGCCGGGTCAGACACGTGTGCCGCAGTTCATGACAGGTGCCGTGGGTCAGCTTCGCGCGCCATCGGGCGCAGTCGAGCACTTCGTCAAGGCCATAAGCGGTCAGCGGATGGCCGCGCCGCGGTCCTTTCAACACCACGAACACCGCGTCATGACCGGTGTCCGGACGTTCCCGGTCGAGGTAGTCAGCCAGGTGCACGAAGAACCGGCGAGACACGCTCACCAACCGTTGCCGGCCACCCTTGCCGTCAGCGATGAACACCCGCCGGCGCCCGACATCAATGTCGGCAAGACGCAGACCAAGGACCTCGCTGCGGCGCAGCCCACCGAGCAGCATCGCTGTCACCATCGCCCGGTCACGGTCCGTGCGCAACGCAACCAGCAGATCGTTCACCTCGACCGGGGAGAGGATCCGCGGCAATGTCCGAGGACGTCGCACCAACGGCACCGTCTGGCGAGGACGCGACCACTCGCGTCGGGTCGGCAGACCTCGCGGCACCGGGTTCGCGAGCACCTCACCACACGCCAGCAAATACGAGAACAAGCCCGAGACACTCGACAGCCGACGCGCGACCGTGCGCGCCGACAACGACTGCTCGTCATCGACCTGTCGGATCGTGCGGCCATCCCCACCGGCGCGTTGCGCGCTGATGAACGCGATCACGTCGCTGCTGGTCACCGCAGCCGGTGCCTTGCCGACGATCGAGAAGAACACCTTCAGATCGAAAGCGACCGCCAGCACTGTGTTCGGTCGGCACCTCGCTGCGACGAACTCCAGATAGTCATCCAGCAGCGGAACACCGAGCCGGACCTCCAGCTCACCATCCGGAGAACGACGGATTACGACGTCATCAGACAACGCCATTGCGGGCCTCCAACCCCCAGGGACGCAAGGGCCGGACGGCCCTTCGAAATGTCCCGAGAGATCACCCGCATATCAAGCGTTCTCGTGCACCAGTCCTTGGAGCATCCGGCGGCGGCTACGACCGAGGTGGCCCGATCGCCCGATGTCCGCTCATC
>DASSEQ010000254.1:0-6959 GCA_035695245.1 Mycobacteriales bacterium
CCAGAAGGGCGAGGACCCGCTGGGTTCGATGGGCACGGATACGCCGATTGCCGTCCTTTCCGACCGGCCGCGGCTGCTCTTCGACTACTTCACCCAGCTGTTCGCGCAGGTGACCAACCCGCCCCTGGACGCGATCCGCGAAGAGCTGGTCACGTCGCTGTCGACGACCATCGGACCCGAGGGCAATCTGCTGGAGCCGACTCCGGCGTCGTGCAGGCAGATCACGTTGTCGTTCCCGGTCATCGACAACGACGAGCTGGCGAAGATCATCCACATCAACGACGACGGCGACCTGCCTGGCTTCGCTGCACACATGGTCAAGGGGCTCTTCCGGGTCGCCGGCGGCGGCAAGGCGCTCGACGAGGCGCTCACGCGCATCCGCCAGGAAGTCAGCGACGCGATCGAAGGTGGAGCAAGGCTGATCGTGCTGTCCGACCGCGACAGCGACGACGACCTTGCGCCGATCCCGTCGTTGTTGCTGACCAGCGCCGTGCACCACCACTTGATCCGGGAGAAGACCCGCACCAAGGTTGGCCTCATCGTCGAGTCGGGCGATGTCCGCGAGGTGCACCACGTCGCACTCCTCATCGGGTTCGGCGCGGCCGCGGTCAACCCTTATCTGGCGATGGAGACGGTCGAGGACCTGGTCCGGGACAAGGTCATCGACCTGCCCGTCGACAAGGCCGTCCGCAACTACGTCAAAGCGCTTGGCAAGGGCGTGCTCAAGGTCATGTCGAAGATGGGCGTCTCGACGGTCGCGTCGTACACCGGCGCGCAGATCTTCGAGGCCATCGGTCTCTCGCAGGAGCTGGTCGACGAGTTCTTCACCGGCACGACGTCGCGGCTCGGGGGAGTGGGCCTCGAGCAGGTCGCCGCAGAAGTCGCCGCCCGGCACGGCCACGCCTATCCACGCGTGCCGCACAAGCACCGCAGACTCTGGATCGGCGGCGAGTACCAATGGCGCCGCGAGGGGGAGCTGCATCTGTTCAACCCGCAGACCGTCTTCAAGCTGCAGCACTCGACCCGCGCCGGCCGTTACGACGTGTTCAAGGAATACACGTCGATGGTCGACGACCAGTCGCGCAGTCTCATGACACTGCGCGGGTTGTTCGAGCTCAAGTACGGCGAACGCCCCGCCGTTCCTATCGACGAGGTCGAGCCGGTGTCGGCGATCGTCCGCCGGTTTGCCACCGGAGCCATGTCCTACGGCTCGATCTCCGGCGAGGCGCACGAGACGCTCGCGATCGCGATGAACCAGCTCGGCGGCAAGAGCAACACGGGAGAGGGCGGCGAGGATCTCGACCGGCTGCTCGACCCGCGCCGACGGAGTGCGGTGAAGCAGGTCGCGTCCGGCCGGTTCGGGGTGACGTCGGCCTATCTGACGCACGCGGACGATCTGCAGATCAAGATGGCGCAGGGTGCCAAGCCCGGCGAAGGCGGCCAGCTGCCGGGCAACAAGGTTTACCCGTGGATCGCGAAGACGCGTCACTCGACGCCCGGCGTCGGGCTCATCTCACCGCCGCCGCACCACGACATCTACTCGATCGAGGACCTCAAGCAACTCATCCACGATCTGAAGAACGCCAACCCGGACGCGCGCGTGCACGTCAAGCTCGTTGCCGAGGTCGGCGTCGGCACCGTCGCCGCCGGCGTGTCCAAGGCACACGCCGACGTCGTACTGATCTCCGGTCACGACGGCGGCACCGGCGCTTCGCCGTTGACATCGCTGAAGCACGCGGGCGCTCCATGGGAGCTCGGCCTCGCCGAGACGCAGCAGACCCTGCTGCTCAACGGGTTGCGGGACCGCATCGTCGTGCAGGTCGACGGCCAGATGAAGACCGGCCGCGACGTGGTCATCGGTGCTCTGCTCGGCGCCGAGGAGTTCGGCTTTGCGACTGCGCCGCTCGTGGTGAGCGGCTGCATCTTGATGCGGGTGTGCCACCTCGACACGTGCCCGGTTGGTGTCGCGACCCAGAACCCGGAGCTGCGCAAGCGCTTCACCGGCAAGCCGGAGTTCGTGGTGAACTTCTTCGAGTTCATCGCCGAGGAGGTGCGCGAGCACCTGGCGGCGCTCGGCTTCCGTTCGCTCGACGAGGCGATCGGGCACGTCGAGGCGCTCGACACGACCAAAGCCGTCGAGCACTGGAAAGCGAGCGGTCTCGACCTCGCCCCGATCCTGCATCGACCCGAGACGGACTCGCCGCTGCACTGCGTCTCGAAGCAGGACCATGGCCTGGACAAGGCGCTCGACAACACCCTCATGCAGCTGTGCGAGGGCGCGCTTCTCGACGGATCACCCGTGACGTTGGAGATTCCCATTCGCAACGTCAATCGGACCGTCGGCACGATGCTCGGTCACGAGGTGACGTTGCGCCATGGCGCCGACGGCTTGCCGGACAACACGATCGACCTGACCTTCACCGGTTCGGCAGGTCAGTCGTTCGGTGCCTTCGTCCCGCATGGCATCACGATGCGTTTGTTCGGTGACGCCAACGACTATCTCGGCAAGGGGCTCTCCGGCGGCCGGATCGTCGTTCGTCCGCATCAGGATGCGCCGTTCGCTGCGGAGGACAACATCATCGCCGGCAACGTGATCCTCTACGGCGCGACCAGCGGCGATGTCTTCATCCGCGGCGTCGTCGGCGAACGGTTCTGCGTGCGCAACTCCGGCGCGACCGCCGTCGTCGAAGGCGTCGGCGACCATGCCTGCGAATACATGACCGGTGGCCGTGTCGTCATCCTTGGTCCGACCGGTCGCAACGTTGCTGCCGGAATGTCCGGCGGCGTTGCCTACGTGCTCGACCTCGCGACGCAGCGACTCAACGCCGACATGGTCGATCTGGACCCGCTCGACGCGGACGACCGCGCGTTCCTCCGCGAGGTGGTGACCAGGCACGCGGCGGAAACCGCTTCGCCGGTGGCAACGTCGCTGCTGGCCGACTGGGCAACGGCGGTCGAGCGCTTCAGCAAGATCATGCCGCGGGACTACAAGCGGGTGCTCGAGGCAGCAGCGGCTGCAGAGCGGGACGGGACCGACGTGGACGAAGCGATCATGGCGGCTGCTCATGGCTGACCCCAAAGGCTTTCTGACCACGCCGCGGGAAACGCCCAAACGGCGCCCGGTCGACGTACGCATCCTTGACTGGCAAGAGGTCTACCAGGACTTCAGTCACGACGCGCTGCAGCAACAGGCGGGCCGCTGCATGGACTGCGGCATCCCGTTCTGCCACCAGGGCTGCCCGCTCGGCAACTTGATCCCGGAGTGGAACGATCTCGTCTGGCGCGCCGATTGGCGCGAGGCCATCGAGCGGCTGCACGCGACGAACAACTTCCCGGAGTTCACCGGCAGGTTGTGCCCGGCCCCATGTGAGACCGCCTGCGTCTTGGGCATCAACCAAGACCCGGTGACGATCAAGCAGGTCGAGGTGGAGATCGTCGACCGCGCCTGGGACGAGGGCTGGATCAGCCCGCAACCGCCTGAGCGGCTCTCCGGCAAGACCATCGCTGTCGTGGGATCAGGCCCGGCCGGTCTTGCGGCGGCGCAGCAGCTGACCCGGGCCGGGCACACGGTTGCAGTGTTCGAGCGCGCGGATCGCATCGGCGGTCTTCTGCGCTACGGCATCCCCGAGTTCAAGATGGAGAAGCGCCACCTCGACCTTCGGCTGCAACAGATGCGCGACGAAGGCACGAAGTTCCGTCCCGGTGTCAACGTCGGTGTCGACATCACCGCCGAGCAGCTGCGAAAGAGGTACGACGTCGTCGTGCTCGCCGGCGGTGCGACCGCCCCTCGCGACCTCCCGGTTCCCGGCCGGGAGCTGGGAGGTGTCCACTACGCGATGGACTACCTGCCGTGGGCCAACCGGCTGCAGGAGGGTGACCCGGTCGTCGGCGAGGACGGCCAGCCGCCCATAACCGCCCACGGCAAGGACGTCGTCATCATCGGTGGTGGTGACACGGGAGCCGACTGTCTCGGCACTGCACATCGTCAAGGCGCGCGCTCGGTCACGCAGCTGGAGATCCTGCCCCGCCCGCCGCAGGAACGCGACGGGCGGATGCCCTGGCCGACGTACCCGATGATCTTCCGGGTGTCGTCCGCGCACGAGGAAGGCGGCGACCGGGTCTTCGCGGTGTCGACGCAGAACTTCGTCGGCGACGACGACGGCAACGTCCGTGCGCTGCGGCTCGCCGAGGTGGACGAGAAGTTCCAGCCGGTCCCGGGCACCGAGACCGAGATCCCGGCTCAGCTCGTTCTCCTGGCCATGGGCTTCGTCGGACCGGAGCGCGGGCCGCTGCTCGACGATCTGGGCGTTGACCTCGACCAGCGTGGAAACGTCGCTCGTGGCGACGACTGGCAGAGCAGCGTCCCGGGTGTCTTCGCCTGTGGCGACATGGGTCGGGGCCAGTCGCTGATCGTCTGGGCGATCGCGGAGGGCCGCGCGTGCGCGGCCGCAGTCGACCGGCACCTGATGGGCGACACACAGCTGCCGGCGCCGGTCCGCCCGACGGACCGCCCGATCGCCTGACGTCGCAATCGCGGCACTTCCGCACTAGTTCCGTCGTGTCATGACACATCGGCAAGCGCGGAGCACCCTGCGCGTAAGAGGCCGGTAACCGTCCGGCCACTGTCCGTACGGGAGTGCCCATGACCGAGAGGACCTGGGAACGCTACGGCGCGGCGAGTGGTATCGCCTTCGGGATCTTGTTTCTCGTCGCCGTCTTCGTTGCCCCACAGCCGCCGCACGTCGACGCGAGTGCGCAGAAGATCGTCAGCTACTACACCAACCACCGGCATGCGGTGATCGCATCCGGCGTCTTCGGAGCGTTCGCGACCGTCGCGGCGATCCTCTTCATCGCGCATCTGCGCCACGTGTACGACCGGGTAGAGCATGGCATCGAGGGGCTCTCGACAGTCGTCTACGCGTCGGGTCTCATGGCGATTGCCGCGGGACTGTTCTTCAGTGTCATCTCGACAACGCTCGCCTTCATGGTGGCGCAGCCCGGCGCGCTGCTCGATGGGGGATTGGTGCGCGCGCTCTATGACATGGGCTATGTGGGCAGCGGTCTCACCTTCGTGCTCGCCGCGCTCTTCCTCGCCGGCAACGCGGTCGCGATGGTGCGCGGCGAGGCCAGCACGCCGGCTGTCGGCTGGTTCGCCGCCGTTGCTGCGGCCGCCAACCTTGCCGCGGGCGTCAGTGGGTTGATGGTCAGCAGCTACTCCAGCGGCTGGACGGTCGTCTTCTTCGCCGCCCTCCTGTCACTGTGCGCATGGTCGATCGTCACCGGTGGTGTGATGCTGCGCCGTCCGGAGGTCGAGGCCATCGCCCAACACCACTCGGCGATTGCCCCCGCGCACTGATTGGGGCGGCTTTCGGCGTTTCGCTGCGAATATCGATCGTGGCGTGATGTGATCTTGGAGAGGACCGGCCGGGGGGCCGGTCCTTTCCGTATGGACCGGCCGGGGCCGGTCCTTTCTTGAGGAGGCAGTCACATCATGCAAAAAGGCATGCGCCTAGCCGCGGTCGCGGCCGGTGCGGGGGTCGTGCTGGTAGGTGCGGCGGTCGCGCCCACTGCCGCGGAGGCGGTCAGCGGGATCCCGACCATCACGGTCACGATGGGCAAGTCGATCGGCGTCTCTTCGTCGACGGTGCACGCCGGTCGCGTCGTCTTCAAGGTGACGGCACCGACCGACCCGGCCGACCATGAGCTACAGATCTTCAAGCTTCGAGGCGGCTACACGCCCACCGACTTCAAGAAGGACGCAGGTCCGGGCCTTGACGACGGCGTCGTCTCGGCGACGCGGCGGATCTACAAAGGGGTCAACTTCCTTGGCGGCGTCATGGCGGGTCACTCGTTCAGCGAGACCTTGTACGCCGGGACCTACTACCTCATCGACATCGGAAACAACTCGCGGGCCGTGCAGACGCTGCATGTCACCGGCACGCCGCCACAGCGCCCGTGGGTGGGGGACGGCAGTGTCATCACCGCGCACGACATGAGCTTCTCGGCCAATGAGGCGATCCCTGGCAAGGGCTGGACGATCTTCCGCAACACCGGCGACGAGCCGCACTTCTTGTCGATGGTGCGGGTCCAGTCGAGCACCACTCGCGCCCAGGTCAAGAAGGCGTTGCAGTCCGACCAGCAGCCGAGCTTTGCGATCGGACCGGACTACGAGCTCGGAATCGTGTCGCCCGGCTCGCAGATCGTCTTCCAGCACAACCTGCCCGCGGGCAAGTACCTCGCGCTGTGCTTCATGCCCGACCCGGACAACCACGACATGCCGCACGCGATGATGGGGATGTACCAGTTCATCACCGTCAAGTAAGCACCAGGCACGTTTGAGTCAGTGGCTGGGAGGGTTCTGGCCCTCCCAGCCACTGACTCATTTGCGTTTTCCGCCGCCGACGGCGGCAACGCTCTATCCATGACTGACGAACTCAAGGGCAAGACGATTGCGTTCCTCGTGGCGACCGAGGGCATCGAGCAGGTGGAGCTGACCGAGCCGTGGAAGGCGGTGGAGGGCGCCGGCGGCACGCCGCGTCTCGTAGCGCCGGAGTCCGGGAAGGTGCAAGCGTTCAACCATCTCGACAAGGCCGAGACGTTCAACGTCGACGAAACCGTCGACAAGGCGGACGTCTCGTCGTACGACGGCTTGGTGCTGCCGGGCGGCGTCGCGAATCCGGACCAGCTGCGCACGATCCCTGCAGCGGTCGCATTTGCAAAGGCTTTCGCCGATGTGGGCAAGCCGATCGCGGTCATCTGCCACGGGCCTTGGACCCTCGTCGAGGCCGGTGCGGTGAAGGGGCGCACGCTGACCAGCTGGCCTTCGCTGCAGACCGACATCAGCAATGCCGGCGGCACGTGGGTGGACGAAGAGGTGCATGTCGATGACAACGGCCGCGGCGTCATCATCAGCAGCCGGAAACCCGATGACCTGAAGGCGTTCTGCCAGGAGCTGGTCG
>DASSEQ010000255.1:0-17733 GCA_035695245.1 Mycobacteriales bacterium
GGACGATCACCGGCGTCGACCTGAGCCCGGCGCACCCACTTGCGCACCGTCTCGGTGCTGCCGATGCCCAACTTGCTCGCGACCGCGGCGATCGCCGCCCACTCCGACGGATAATCGCCCTTGATCTCAGCGACCATCCGCCCCGCACGCTCCCGCAGCTCCGGCGGGTAGTTGCTCCCGTGACGTGACATGGCTTCCAGCTACTCCTTCTCAACAGCTGGAGCCTCCGGACACGCCGGGGCGGTTCAGTCTGGAGGTTTGCGATGTCGAGGGCGCGCGGGTGGCGGATTGGCTGCCGGTCGGCACTCACGGTGGTGGCGATTGGGCTTGGCGCGGCCTTGTCGGGAATGCCGGCAGTCGCGACCCCCTCCCAGCCAGGGGGTCCGCCGATCGGGCACCTGACTGGTAAGCCGGGTGCTGTCGCGTCGATATCAATCCTGCGCCAGAACGAGCTATGGGCGATTTGGTCGAACTTTTCGTTCGGGCGGGGCGGCGAGCCGTACGGAAGAACTGAACCCCTTCACAAAGACCCCACCTGGCTGCCGTCACCCACACCGTCGCTCCGGCACCTGCACCTTCGCAGCATCGCCGCATCAACATCGAGCGACGCGTGGGCCGTGGGAGGCTATTACGTGCCGCCCAGTGGCCTTTCCGACGGGCATTGGCTCCCCGTGGCGCTGCACTGGACCGGCGGCGAGTGGGCGACAAGCGATTTGCCGCTTGCGCCGGATGCGAACGGAGCCGACTTGTATTCGGTCGACGCTTTGTCGCCGACCAACGTTTGGGCTGCGGGACAGGCGCCAGACAGAAGCCGCTCCGGCATGATCCTCCTGCACTGGACCGGCACGTCGTGGACCCGACTACCCAATCCGCGAGGCGCCGGTCTCGATCGCGTTTGGGCGTTGAGCTTCGACCGGGCGCGGGACGGCTGGGCGGCCGCCGGTGGGAGCGTGCTGCACTGGGACGGCACAACGTGGGCGACGGCATACACCCTGCCGCGGCGCCGCTCCGTTCAGTACGTCGCCGCGGTGTCTCCGACAAATGTGTGGGCCTCCGGCAGCGGTGTGTATCACTACAACGGCAAGCGGTGGACCGCCGTCGCGACAACCGGCGGTCGCGGGTGGTTCGGAGCTCTTACAACGCCCTCCCCGAGGCACGTTTGGGTGTGGTCAAATCTCTGTCCCCAGCATCGACGGTGCCAAAAGGTCCTGCTGCGCGGAACCGGCAATACCTGGGGAACCGTAAGAATGCCAACCAGATACCCCAACATCGAAATCTCTTCGCTTGCCAGCGCCGGCCCACGATCCGTCTGGGTAGTCGGCTCCTACCGCGCGAAGCACAGCCGTCCGCACATCCTGGCCTTGCGTTGGAACGGCAATCACTGGAGGGCGAGCTAGCTGGGATGGCCGGAGGGCGCGGGCAAGTACCGTTCGGCGCTCTGACCTTGTGGTCTCAAGCGACGCCCCCAAACCCGCAGTCTGCGCGAGACGGTCATGCCGCTGCGCGCGGTCGTGCCGATGTGCGGTTCCCACGCGCTATCCGGTTCGAGGCTGTTCATGCCTGATTTGCTGAGGCGCGGCGGCGTGCAGGGCCAGTGGCCTTAGAGGTCATGACCGTTCGGCCGCAGCGGGAGCGGTCAAACAGTGCGGTTATGGCATGGCAAAGGAGACGGGCGGCCTTGGAGGAGCAGTGAAACTGAGGCGCACGGTCGCTCCCGTATTCGTACTAGCCGCCGCTCTGGTGCTCGGAGCGGTCACCCCGCTGACGGTCAGTTCGCCCGCTTTCGCGGCTTCCAGTGGCAAGAACGGCCGGATTGCCTATGAGAGGGACGGTGACATCTACACAGTTCGGCCCGATGGCACCCGCGTTCGCCGCGTCACCTTCAACAAGGACTCCCACGATCCTGCGTGGGGGCCGGGCGGGTATCGCATGCTCTATCGCCGCAACGGCCACATCTGGATCATGGGCGCGGCGGGGCGACACAAGGCGCCGCTCGGGCTGGCCGGGTCAGCACCCAGCTGGGCACCCACGGCTCGGCGCTTCGTGTACTCCACCTACACGGGCCAGCCCGGCTCTACCGGCGGCCGCCTGATGATCTACACATTCGCCACAAAGAAGTCTGTTCCGATCACCCCACCGCCGGGCACCGATCCCCAGTTCCCACTCGGCGCCGTTCAGCCTGCCTGGTCCCCACACGGAAACGAGATCGTCTTCGGCAACTGGCAGCCCGGCACCTCCGATTCCCCTGAGCAGATCGACATATGGCTCATCCGACCGGACGGTAGCGACGCCAGGCCCCTGCCCACCATCGAGAGAGGGGGCACCGAACCCACCTGGTCACCGGACGCCTCCCGCATCGCGTTCCTCCTCACGGCCATCAGTCGAGGCGGCCCTTCGTGGAGCGTCTTCCTCGGCATCGCCCGGCCGGACAGTCCGCAGCGGCCGCAGCGCCTCCGAGACGGTGCGTACGGAGCCGACTCGGTGGCCTGGGCACCCGGCGGCCACTGGATCGTCACCACGCATCCGTACCCGTGCCCGGTCGACAGCAGTGCATGTGAGGCCCCCGGCCTGTGGCTGCTGCACCCCGATGGGAGCGGAGTACACCGGATTCTGGGCGGTCGCTCAAACTGGGTCGGGGTCGACTGGCAGCGCGTACCTGGCTCCTGACATCGTCGTCCGCACGTAGCCGCTGTCGGGTCGGGGGCCCGAATTCCCGAGATGATCTTTCGTCCCTTTCGGCACACGACCCGGCCGGCCTTCGGGCCGGTCGGGGTCTTCGCGTGTCTGGACGCACGTCTGCGCTCATTCAAGTTCAAATTCAGTGCGATAGCCGCGATCTCCGCATGTCCACGGGTTCGCCCGAACCGCGGACAGACGGGCGGCACTATCTATGTAGGCCGTGTGCCCCTACATCGTCCGCGCTGGCAAGCCCGACGCTCGGTGCTACTGCGCGGAGGCGGGACCCATGACGAAGCACTGGCGGCGGGTGCGGTGCACCGCGGTGGTAGCGCTCAGTTCGAGCGTGATCGTGGCCGGATTCCTGCCGACGTCGGGCGCAGCGCTACCGACGGGCACGACACCGGTCAGTGTGACGGCGGGCGAAACGCATGCCGGTGTGAACGCGTCACTCGACCGGATCGGCGGAACCCTTACGGTACGCGTCACGATCAAAGGCACGTCCATCCCGGTCCGCGGGGCATCGGTGGGGTTGGTGGAGGCGCGGAGCGATCGCCCCCCTGCCAGACCACAGTTCAGCCACAGCGACGAGACCCGCGCGAACGGACGGTCCAGCCTAACCGGTCTGCCCGCAGCCCGGTACTACGTCTGCGTGACAACGTTTGACCTACCACGCCGCGACGCGCGGTACGGGCTGGCCGGCCAGTGCTACGGCAGTCCAACCCCGTACTCGTACGGCGACCGCGCGCGCGGAAAACCGGTCGCCGTGCATCTCGGCGCGACCAGGACAATCCACGTGCCATTGACTCGGGACGGCGCGATCGCCGGAGCAGTACGCACAGGCGCCGGTCAACCGGTGTCGGGCGCGGAAGTCACGGCAGTCCACCACGGCCACCTGGTCAGCAGCGATACCTCGGTGCACGGCGCGTACACGATGGACGGCCTGCCCGCCGGACGCTACCGGGTGTGCGTCACACCAAACCATCACACCACCGTCGACAGCGGCCGTGCGGCGCCAACCGGCTACCTGCAGCGGTGCGCGCCACACGCCCCGCGGCGCATCCGTGTCCGCGCCGACGAGGTCACCCGCCACGTGAACGTCCGCCTGCCGGTCGGCGGCGCCATCGCCGGGCTCGTGCAGTCGAGCACCCGCGGCCATCCGCCCGTCGCCGACAGCAGGGTCACCATCTACCGCGGCACAAAGGCCGTCCGCCGCCACGTCTTCACCGACGGAGATGGCAACTTCCGTGTTACCGGGCTGGCGCCACGGCCGAGCTACGCGGTCTGCGCGCGACACGGGTACGTCAGGACACTTCCCGGCAAGACGTTCGCCGGCCGGTGCTGGCGCACCGCCGCCTGGGACGGGCAGCGTGTGCCTGCCGCCGCGCGACGCATCGCCGTCACCGCCGGCGACACCACAAGAGACATCAACCTGCGGCTGCGTCCCGTCCCGGCGGAGCCTGTCGGAACGGGCGGCTCAGTCAAGGGGACAGTCACCTACGACGGCCAACCCGTCGCCAACGTCGAGGTGGCCATCTTCCGCAACGGCCATGAGCTGTCCTACGGCGAAGCGGGACAACCGACAACGTACGACGACGGCTCCTACCAGGTATGGCTCGACGGGGGCGACTATCAGATCTGCTTCGCCCCGCCCCCGGTCGGAGAGCACGAACCCGGCGGGACGCCGCCGACGGGCTGGGCCGGCGTCTGCTACGGGCAGACACCGTATGACGGCGGGCCGGTGCCACCGGGCGCCGCCACCGTGCACGTCGAGAGTTCAAACGTGCGCGGGATCGATGCGCAACTTCGTCTAGGCGGGGCCATCA
The DNA here is from genome assembly GCA_035695245.1 of Mycobacteriales bacterium. Taxonomy (GTDB): domain Bacteria; phylum Actinomycetota; class Actinomycetes; order JAFAQI01; family JAFAQI01; genus DASSEQ01. The sequence continues at coordinate 4,503 of DASSEQ010000255.1, forward strand.
GCGGCACCCTGCAAAGCCGGGGGCAGCCGCTTCGCGGCGCGACCGTGTGGATCTTCGATGGAGCCAGTTCCGCGGTCCGGGGCATCGCCCGCACGAACCGGAACGGGCGCTACCGCCTCACCAGCCTCGCGCCCAGCGAGCCCGGATACGTGGTTTGCTTCCAAAGCAACGGCCGACCCCTGAGCGAGTGCTACGACGGCATCCCCTGGACCCACTAGCCCACCGGATCGCCACGGAGCGAGCTCGCGCTCGCCGTAGAGTCCACGGAAGACCTCGTCATCCGTGTCGTGGGTCCGATCTCGTACCTGTACTCGCCGGTGACGTACCGCCGAACCTGTGCCGACGCCGTCGGCCATGCCCTGATCGTGGCTCCTCGTGCTGCTGCGCGCGCTGGGCTGCTCAGCCCAGCTTCGCGTAGCAGCGCCCAAGGCTGGACGCTCGATGCTCAGCCACAACGCGCTCGACCGCGACGAGGTCGCGGCCGCGATGCTTGCACGGCTTGACAGCTTCCTCGCCACCGTCGCAGACCTTCGGCGCGCTCACTGGACGAGGGCACGGTCGATCGCCTCGAGTAGCTCGTCCGCGTCGGACTCGGTGAAGGGCAGCGGCGGCTTCAACTTGAGAACGTTGTGCCCGGGCCCTTCCGTCGAGACGAGAAGCCCTTGTTCGCGTAACGCGCCGACGAGATGAGTTGCTAATTCCGTCGCAGGCTCGCTGCTGTCACGATTGGTCACCAGGTCGACGCCGAGGAAGAGGCCACGGCCCCGGATGTCTCCGATTACCTCGTGCTTGGTCGCCAGGTGCCGGAAGCCGTTGACCAGATGTTCGCTGACTGCAACAACGTGCTCGGCGAGCCGCTCCTCCGCTAAGACGTCGAGTACCGCTAGTCCCGCGGCGCAGGCCACCGGGTTCCCGCCAAATGTATTGAAGTACTCCATGCCGTTGTTGAACGACGCCGCGATCTCTGAAGTGGTGACGACCGCTCCGAGCGGGAAGCCATTTCCGATAGGCTTACCCATGGTGACGATGTCGGGCGTGACACCGTGCAGTTCGAATCCCCACATGTGTGTGCCGACACGGCCGAAGCCGACTTGCACCTCGTCCGCCGCCACCACGGCACCGGCGGCGCGCGCATGATTGAACGCCGCCGCGAGATAGCCGGGCGGGGGTTCGACTTGGCCGGCGCAACCGAGTATCGGTTCTGCGATGAACAGGCCTACTGGTTTTCCGGTGGCATCACCCCGGAGGAGGGCCGCCTGGACGTCGTCGGCGTAACGCTGTGCCGCATCGGTTCCGCGGTGCGGGCCGCGGTAGGTGTCCGGAGCCGGAGCGATCTGGACATGCGACTGCCGACCTTCGCCGCCTGGTCCGTTGAACTTGTACGGGCTGATGTCGACCAGAGAAGTCGTGTTTCCGTGGTAGGCGTGGTCGAGAACGAGGACCCCGCGCCTTCTCGTATGTGCTCGTGCGAGTCGAAGCGCGAGCTCGTTCGCTTCGCTGCCGGAGTTCACGAAGTAGCAGACGTCCAGCGGTGCCGGCAGCAGGCTGGTGAGCGCTTCGGCGTAGTCAACGAGCGGCTCATAGAGGAACCGGGTGTTCGTGTTGATCTGGGCCATCTGACGCGCGACGGCTGAGACCACGCGGGGGTGGCTGTGGCCGACGAGAGCCACGTTGTTGATGCAGTCGAGGTATCGAGTGCCGTCGACGCCATAGAGGTACTGTCCGGCTCCGCGTGCAACGTGGATCGGGTTGCCCTGATAGTGAATCGAGAGTGACGGCGCAACGTGTGCCGCACGGCGCGCGAGTAGGTCAGCGGTGGTGGTGGTCACGAACTCTCCTGGAGGCGGGCAAGAAGATGCCATGCGGGGCGTTCTGAGACGCGCAGGTACTTGTTGTCCGGATGAACTGTCTGCTGGTACGCCGAGATCGCGACGCTGGTCGCGAGTCTGGCCCGGATCAGGTACGGCAGCGCGCGCTCTTCCATGGTCGTGATGCGACGCTCTGCGCCGTATCCATTGGTGATGCTCTGCGCTACGCCTTCAGGATCGGGCTTGTCGAGCATCGCGTACGCGCAGCCCACCGCGAGTTCGTTGACGGTGACGGAGTGGACGGCGTCTCCGAAGTCCAGCAGGCCGGTTATCTTCTCGCCGTCAACGAGAACGTTGTGATCGTTGGCGTCGTTGTGTATCACCGATCGAGGGAGGTCGGTCAGTATCGGCTCGAGGTGACGCTGAACGTCGTAAGCCGCCCGGTCGAGGATGTCGCGCTTGGTCGAGTCAGTGACCGCCACCCGGTAGACCTCCAACACTGCTCCCGTTTGCAACGCATCCCACTGCAGCCGTCGGTGCGCAGCGGGATGGTCGAATCCGTCCAGAGCGTTCACGACCCGGCCGAGGATGTGTCCCAATTGCTCGAACACCTGTCCGCTGTGATCGGTGTGATCAGCGAGCCGATGACCGGGGAGATGCCGCATGAGCCACACGAGGTGACCGTTTCTGACCACCCACGGCGCACCCTCGGTCGTGGGTATGACGGCGGGGCAGGGTAAGCCACGGGAGACCAGCCGCTGCATCATGGCGTGTTGGAATCCGACGATGGATGCGTCGTCCTGACTGTTGGCAACCTTGAGGACGTACCGCGCGTGCCCACCGACGCTGACACGGAAGTTCTGGTCGCGCTCCGAGCCCAGTTCTTCAACCGCCACGGTGTCGGTGCTTAGCCCCCACGCCGTGAGCAGCCCCCGCGCATCGCCAAGGGCGAGCTCCGGTCGGCCTCTCAATTGGCTGAACTCGTCGGGCTGCGAGTACGCCGGGCGGCTCACGCGGCGCCCCCATTGCTCGTGCCCCATCGCAGCGCAAGGTCAAGAAACAGCGCGGCGGACCAGCTGAACATGGGTACGGCCCTGCTAGCGCGTAGGCCGTTGCTCGAGTCCCAGTACTCCGCGAGCTCACCGGACTCTGTCACCAGTTGCAGCGTGCGGCTCGCCAGCTCGCGGGCGAGCGAACTCTGCCCGGCGCGTTCGAGCGCCTCGATCAGCAGGTAATTCGTGTTCAGCCACACCGGGCCGCGCCACATCCGCCCGGCTTGATAGGCCGGGTCAGCTCGCGAAACAGTTGGTACGGCTGGATCGCCTCCAAAGGTTTCGGGGTCGACGAGATCAGCCGTCAATTCCTCGGCCACGGCGGTTGGGAGTCGGCCGGTGATAAGGGGCAGCAGATCTGTGATCGTGTGGGGCCCCAAGCGCTTGCCGCGGACGATCGGCAGAAACCGCCGTTGCGAGCTGCTCCACTGCCCGTCGACCAGCCTGCGGGTGTGCTCCGCGGCACTGTTCCGCAGTTCGGCCGCGAAGTGGGACGTCGAGGTCCCTTCGGCCAGGCATGCCAACTCGTCGTACTGAAGGGCGAGGTAGGCGTTCAGGTCGGGCGTAGCGGTCGGCGCGCCATGGTCGAACACCGGATTGTCGTCGAGGCCGGATGAATAGGGGTGCAGATATTCGGCCAAACCGTCGCCGTCCGTGTCGCTGCACGTCAGCCACCAACGTTGGTTGCGCGACGCCGCGTCGACGACGCGGGCGCGCAGATCGTCATCCGGGGAAGTGCGTAGCAGCTTGTTCGCTGCCCACGCGAGCAGGGGTGGTTTGGTGACGGGGACGACCGCGCTCTGGCAGTCGGCGCGGTCGGCGCCGTCGGCGGCAGTGCCGTAGTGCGATGCAAGCCGTCGATGATCATCGGCAGGAAGCTGCCCGGTGGCGGCGAGGGTCCCCGTGTCATGAATGACGTCGACGAACATGCCGTCTGCGCGCTGGTGCTGCAATACGAGATCGAGCTGCGCTCGGGCGAGCTCGGGGGCGCCGTGGCGCAGGCCGATCGCGATGAAATAGGCGTCCCAATTCCAGTGCCCGACGTAGCCGAGTTTTGAAGGTACGACGACCGGCGCGGTCGGGTGGTTGTGCAGGCGAAGGGTGTTCGCGGCCAAGGTCCACCAAGCAAGCTGACCGACGCCTCGAACGTGCTCGGGAAGCGGGGGAAGCCGGTCGAACCAGGCGCGCCAGCGTCGGCTGGCCTCCTCCGCCAGCTGGGCATGTGGAGCTGTCCGATCCGGAGGATCGAGATCACTGCCGACAGCCAGCACGATGCGGCATCTGTGCGACGCTTCGAGCTCGATCAGGACGAATGACGCGCCGTCTCGGGTAACGAGCGTCTGGTTGTATCGGTCGGCCTCGATGCGCCAGGACAGGCAGGGCGCCGACGGCAGGCCCGGCGCACATCGCCCACCGTCGGGCAGGAGCGACGGCCGGGCGACACCGAGCCGAACCCTCCAGTGCCCGGCGTTGATCGCAAGGCTGAGTGCCTCTGCGCCCGCGAAGACCAGATTCGCAGCCCCGCCGGCCCAGTCGACCTGCGCCGGCAGTACCCGGGCTATCGGCACGTCACTGCCCGACGCATCAGTGATCGAGATCTGGCGTATTACTGCACAGGAGGTCAGCGCTCGCTCGTATTCCGCCGTGTATACCGCTGCTCCGCTCCCGCTGGGCTGCACGAGTAACCGGCTGTCGGGCTCGGTGAACGGCAGTTCCCGATCGAACAGCTGCGCACCCAGGGTCTCGAGGAGGTCGCTCATCGACCGCCCAGTCCGGACATCGCCATGCTGTTGAGTATTTTTCGCTGCCCGATCAGGAAGGCGATCACCATCGGAGCGATTGTGATCGCGGAGCCCGCCATGACCAGCGGATAGTTGACGCCGCCGAATTGACCGCGAAATTGAGCAAGGAGCAACGGAAGTGTGAACAGTCGCGTGCTGTTGAGGAAGATCAATGGGTACAGGAAGCTGTTCCACGAGTTCAGCGCAACAACGATGCCCACCGCGACCAAGCCCGGTCGGATGTTCGGCAGCACCACGTGCCAGAAGATGCGCCATCGGTTTGCGCCGTCGAGTAGCGCGGCTTCCTCCAACTCGATTGGCACCGATTTGACGAACTGGCGGATCAGAAACACTGCGAACGGATTGACCATGCCGGGAACGATGAGCGCTAGGTGGGAGTCGATCCAGCCGAATTTAGAAAGTTCTACGTAGAGCGGGATAAGGGTCACCTGCGCCGGCACCATCTGCGTTGCCAGGAACAGCATGAACAGGACTTTGGATCCTCGGAAGGTGACGCGGCCGAACCCGTAAGCGGCCATCGCGCCGGTGAGGAGCGTCCCCGCGACCACGAGGACGCAGATGTAGAAGCTGTTCCAGTACGCCTCGCCGAACGGCAGCGAATGCCACGCGTCCGGGAAGTTGCTGAGAGTCGCCGGGTGCGGAACTACGCCGAGAGGGTCGTACAGGCTTTGGTGCACCGTCTTTAGCGCTGTGATGATCATCCAGATGAAGGGATAGATCATCAGGAGAGCACTGACCCCGAGGAAGAGGTGCAGGGCGGTCTTGCTGCCGAGACTGCGAACGGGCGACGGAACGGACCGGGCGGCTGTCATCGGTCAGCTTTCGTAGTGGACGAAGCGGCCCTGCAACGCGAACTGGGCCAGGGTCACCACCATGGTGAGGAGGAAGAGAATCACCGCTGCTGCGCTGCTGAGCCCAAATTCGGTATGCAGAAAGCCGACGTCATAGATGTGGTAGACCATCGTGCGGGCAGAGTCACCCGGGCCGTCTCCGGACGTGAGGACGTAGACGATGTCGAAAGTCTGAAATGATGAGATGACGGCGACCACGGTTGAGAAGAACATGGTCGGCGACAACAGGGGCATCTTGATGCTCCAGAAGATGCGGATCGGCCCGGCGCCGTCGACCCGTGCCGCTTCTACTACGTTCTCATCGATGGTCTGCAAGCCGGCCAGGAAAATGACCACGTTGAGTCCCAACGAGGACCAGATCGCGACGGCGCAGACAGCGAACAGGATCAGCCCGGGATTGTTCAGCCAGTCGGGCGGCGCGATGCCGAAGATCTTCGACACGGCCGTACTGATCGGCCCCTGAGGCTGCAAAAGTTGCTGCCAGATCATCGAGACCGCCACCGAACTCGTGACAACGGGCAGGAACAGCAGGGTCAGGTAGACGCTGCGGAGGCGGACCTTTTCCAGCGCAGTCGCGAGAACTACGGCTAGCCCGAGTCCGATCGGGACGGTGACCGCGGCGATGATCAGCGTGTTGACGACGGCTTTCCGGAAGATCGGGTCGTGTAGTTCGGTCGAGAAGTTGCTCAGTCCGATCCAGTGCAGCGCCCCGAATCCGCCCCAGTTGGTGAAAGCGAGTGCAAGCCCGACGGCGAACGGCACCAGGACGAAAGCGACCATCAGGAGAGTCTGCGGCCCGACGAAGAACAGGCCCCACCAGAGATCCCGCCGCCGCCACGCGGCCACCGGCCTATCCCGGATTCGCATGGCGGCGGCAGCGAGCCCCGCTCGCCTGGCCGTGGAGATCTCCGTCACCGGCTACTTTCCTTAGCAGCCAGCGCAGACAACTGGGTTAGTGCCTGTTGCACGCTGATCTTGCCCTGATAGAGGTCCAGGTACACGTTGGCCATATCGGTGGACAAGCCAGGCACCGCTGCCTCAGGGGCGAAGTCCTCGAAGCCGAGACTGCGCATCTGGAGCAAGAACCGGGCGTGCGCGGGGTAACCGAGGACGACCTTGTCCGCGGAGGTGTTCTTGATCGATGGGACCGCGTTGCCGCCGCCCGCCAGCCGCAGCGTCTGGCCTTGCGCGTTGACGTATGCCTGCAGGAAGGTCGCTGCCGCGCTCTGGTGGGGTGTGGACTTGTTGATGGCCAGGTAGGCGGTGGCCACACCTGACGGCATGACCTTGCCGGTCTTGGATGGCCAGGGCGCAACGTCGTAGTCCGACGCGTTGCCGCCTTGTTTGATGGTGGCGATGGTGTAGCGGCCCTGCACGTAGAAGCCGAGCTTGTGCGTCAAGAACATGGTGTCGGACTGGCCCGATGGCAGCGTGTCGAGCACATCAAACGTCTTGTTCTGGAACAGGTGGGCCAGCACGGTCAGCGCCTGCACGGACGTCGGGTCTTGCGGAAGAACGAACTTGCCACTGGCGTTGTAGATCTTGCCGCCGTACTGCGAAATCCAGCTGTACGGCGTGGACCAGTAATTCCAGAAGCCGGCGCCCGCAATGCCGTGGCTGTGCAGCGTCTTCACCATGCTCAGGAACGTGGACAGCGTCCATTTGCCTTCGCTGGCCAACGTCGCGGGATCCTGGGTGATCCCCGCGTCCCGGAGCGTCGTCTTGTTGTACCAGAAGGCATCCGGGTTGCAGTCAGTCGGAACGCCGTAGTAAGTGCTACCGCTCTTTGCAGCGCCGTACAGACCGGGCGCGAAGAGGCCGGCGCTGATGGTCTTCGATTTGTCCAGAATGTTGTTCAGCGGTTCGAGTTGGTGCGTCGACACGAACTTGCCAATCTGATCGTCGCCGACGTAGAACACGTCAGGCGCCGTGTGCGACGACAGCTCGGTCAACAGCTTTGCGTTGTAGTCGCTGTATGAGGCGACGGGCTGGAAGACCACGTTGATGTTTGGATGGGTCTTCATGAACTGCTGATCGAACTGTTTGTACCTGGCCAACTCACCCGGATCGCCCCAGGTGGTCCAAGTGACGGTGGTCTTTCCACCGCCCGAGTTTCCACCGCCGCTGCAGGCCGTAACCGCGGAGAGGGCGAGAAGCGAGATCGATGCGAGGGAGACGATGCGTGTTCGGAACTTTTTGGACTTCATGGTCTTCTCCTGTCAGGGAGTGGATGGGGGTGGATATCCGAATTCAGGCGATGCCACCCCCGTCCACCACGAGCGCACTTCCTGTCACGAAGCTGCTTTCGTCGCTCGCAAGCCAGACGACCGCCTCGGCGATGTCCTGCGGGCGCCCAATCCGGCGCAGCGGACGTTCAGCCGCCTCGGCGAGGAACGCGGCTTCGTCCTCGCCGAGTTGGCGGGCTTCTTCGCGAAGCATCGAGGTGTCTGTGTCCCCCGGATTTACCGAGTTGACCCGGATGCCCTGGGGCCCGTGGTCGATGGCGAGGGCGCGGGTGAGGTTCACAACGGCTCCCTTCGAGGCGCAGTAGGACACCGCGTTTGCGCCTCCCTTGAGTCCCCATCCAGAGCCCGTGTTGATGATCGATCCGCCGCCTCGGGCAGCCATGAGCGGAACCACGAGCTTGCACATCAGGAAGATCGATCTGACGTTGGTCGCGAAGACGCTGTCCCACTCTTCGACGGTGGTCGTGAGGACGTCGGCCCGACGGATGATGCCGACGTTGTTGAACAGCACCTCAACGCTTCCGAAAGCGTCAACGACGCGCTCCACGACGTGACGGCAACCATCCTCCGTCGACAGGTCCGCCCCGATACCGATCGCCCGCGTGCCGTTGCTGGCGAGATCGTCGGCTAGTCGCCGGACGATGTCGCCATTTCGGTCGGCAAGGGCAACTGCGGCGCCCTCGTTCGCCAGCGCTGTCGCCGCGGCCCGCCCGATACCGCCAGCCGCACCGGTAATGATCGCGTGACGGCCGGCTAGACGCACCGCTGCTCCTGATTCGTCTGCACGGTGCTGCGAAGCACTGCGGCCCCGCGCGGAAGAAGTGTCATGGTGTGCTCTTCCCGCCTTCCGGTAAGCATGTCGACGCTGGGGGTGGGTACGTCGACGTCGACGACGTTCGCTGTGTGGTTCAGCACGAACAGGTAAGTTGCGTGCGCGCCGCGGCGGGTGACGAACTCGACGTCCGCGCTGGACTGCGCGCGGGCCTTGATGCCAGCTGATTCGAGCGCGTCGCGCAGCAGCACTTCGAGGTCTGCCGTTGGAGCGACGAGGCTGATGTAGCGGGCCGACCCCTTTTCGACCCGGTTGACTGTGACGGCAGGTCGTCCGGCGAGCCAGCCCCTCTCGTAGGTTCCGGCGACGGTCGCGGTCGTCCTCTCCAGGGATTCCGTCCAACTCACCGCGTCCAGCTTGGCGCCCGCGTAGGCGACGACCTGTGATTCCTCATCGGGGAGGGGACACCACTCGTCAACCGTCACGCCGAGCAGGTCACGTAGTGGACCTGGCGCCCCGCCGAGGTGCACAGCGTTCGTCTCGTCAACGACTCCGCTGAACGGGCCGACCACGAGGTGCCCGCCGCTTTCGACATATCGTTCGAGTCGCTCGGCCTGTTCGGCTGACTGGAGAAACAGGTTCGGTGCGACGAGCATGCGGTGGTCGAACTGGGCGCAGTCGGGATTCACCAACTCGACGGTGATCCCGAGCCGGAACAATGCTTCATGCCAGACTCGGACCTGCTCAAGCCACGAGAACCGGACCGAGGGCAGCGCTTCGCCAGCGTCCAGCGCCCACCACGAGTCCCAGCCGACGAGCAGCCCCACGTCTGCGATCACGCGACTGCCGGCAATCTCTCCCAAGCCCCGAAGCTCGCGGCCTAAGTCGCGAGCTTCCGACCACGTCCGGCCGACAGGTCCTCGGTGGCCGACAAGGGCACTGTGGAACCGCTCAGCTCCGGCACGGGAAGCGCGCCACTGGAAGAACATGATTCCGTCGGCACCATGCGCCAATGCCTGAAGGGAGGTAAGCCTCATCTGCCCGGGCGGTTTGACCGCGTTGACCGCTCGCCAACTCACCGCGCCAGGCGCTTGTTCCATGAGTAGCCACGGCGTGCTCGGCTTGAGCGATCGCATCAGCGCAAAGCCGAGTGCGGCCGAAACGTGGGAGGCGGCGTCCGCGGGATCCGGGTAGGCGTCGTTGGACACCACGTCTTCGGAATCGGCCATCCGCCAGTAGTCGACGTCGCGGAACAGCCCCATGAAGTTCGTCGTGACCAAAACGTTTGGGCATTCCGCGCGGAGTACGGCTACTTCGGCGCGGAGCAGTTCGATGAGTTCATCGCTAGAGAACCGCTCGAAGTCGAGCCGCTGGGCGGGGTTGACCGGCGCAGCGGTCTTCCGAGGCGCAGCGATCTGTCCCCACTGGCTATATCGCTGCCCCCACACGTCTGTCCCCCACGCCTGGTTCAGCGCAGCGAGGTCGCTGTACCGGTGCTGCAGCCAGGCACGGAATCGTTCGGTGCTGACGTCGCAATAGCACCGCGAAAGCTCGTCACCGTATTCATTGGAAACGTGCCACAACGCCAAAGCAGGATGATCGCGGTAGTGGCGCGCGAGCTCGCGGCTGAGCCGGACGGCGTGCTGACGGAAGATCGGCGAGCTGGGGCAGTAGGTCTGACGCGAACCGAACTCCAGTTGCGTGCCATCGGCCGTCACCGGCAACACCTCAGGGTGTCGGCGAACGAGCCATGCCGGGGGCGTTGCCGTCGCCGTGGCAAGGTCGACGTGTACTCCTCGAGACCACAACCGATCGATAACCCGATCGAGCCACTCGAAGTCGAAGACGCCCGGCTCGGGCTCGAGCCGCGACCAGCTGAAGACAGCAAGCGTGACCAGGTTGACGCCCGCCTCGACCATGAGATCGAGGTCCTCGTCCTGAGTGGCGGGCGTCCACTGCTCGGGGTTGTAGTCGGCACCGAAGGCAAGCCGCCCTGGCCACGGCCACGCCTCGCCCACCGGGCACCCCCACAATTCTGTCGACTGAGTCCTGTATACAAAACTCATTATGCGGTATTGTCAAGGGGGTGGCCCACGGTAAGGGAGGCGGCAGTGGCAATCGTGCGGCAGACGTTGCGGGCGCAAATCCGCGCGGAGCTGGTCCGGCGCCTGACCAGCGGTGAGCTTCCGCTAGGCGGTGGCATCAACGAGGCCCAGCTCGCGGCGGAGCTGGGCGTCAGCCGAACACCCCTTCGCGAGGCACTAATCGGACTCGAGAATGAAGGACTGATCGAGAGCACCGTCGGAAAGGGCTTCCGCTTCGCGCCGGCCAACGAGAGCGAATTCGCCGAACTTGGTCCCGTGCTCGCCGTACTCGAGTCGCTGGCCCTCGAGCTCTCAGCGCCGGACCATCTCAAAAGCATCGCTCCCGCGCTAATCGAAAAGGCGACGAACTACTCGACCGAAATCGACGAGCACAGCACCGTCATGCATCACGACGCGGAATGGCACGACCTGTTGCTGAGCGGCTGCCCCAACGAGCGGCTGATGGAGCTCCTCACGACGCTCAAGGTGGCCTTACGCCGCTACGAGGTGATGCTCGTGCCAGACCAGGAATTCATCCGTCGATCCGCTGACGAGCACTTGCAGGTCGCCCGCTGCCTCGCCGAAGGCGACCTCTCCGGTGCGATCGCCGCGCTCAAGCTGAACTGGCACAACGGGACCCAGCAGCTGCTCCGGCAATATGCCGCGTTCCGGGATGAGATGCCGGACTCCACCGCCCCCACAGCACCGACTCGCAACCCTGCTTGAGCAGACCGCGCGACTATCGTCGGCCGAGGGAGCGTCAGACCGTCGGTGTAAGTGATCGTGGCGTCATGGTGTGGGGATGCCCGCTCGAAGTAGAGCGTGATCGCTTGGAGTACTTTCTTCCAGTCTGAACTTTTCGTGCCGAGTTCGGACTGCGGGACTCGTCGAGGGTCGGCCTGCCCATAGTCTGACGCGCTGCGCTGCGTCGTCGAGGCACAGGCGAGAATGGCTCAGGTCAGCTCGCGGCCCACGCCGTCTCGACGATGTGAGGCCGCGACCCACCACACTGTCGCGGCGCGGCGTTCGCTGGCGAGCTGCTGGCACAACGCAAAGTCCCCGCCGGGCACGATCCCGAGGCGCTGACCACATCCTGTGTGCTGGAGGCCAGCTGCATCCCCATCAGGTGCCCCACAACGACGGTCTCCGGCAGCGACAGCCGGGGCGACGAGGGTAGCCATCGGGGCTCGCAGAGACCCACACCTCACGTCTCGGCAGCCGCCAGCGGCCGAACTCCGCGCCTGCTGACGCGCCGAACGGCACCTGACCGAGATCGAGCACGCCAAGCTGGTCGGAACCTACGTGGACCCGGCCGCGAGCAGGATGACCGTCGGCCGCATGGCGGACCAGTGGATCGCCAGCAAGGTCAATCTGAAGCCGTCCACCAGAGCGCTCTACGACTCGATCCTCGAGACTCACGTCCGCCCGCGCTGGGCGACGACGCAGCTCGCCCGCGTGACGCACGAAGACATCCAGGTGTGGGTCTCCGCACTGCTCGCGGCAGGCACCGGCGCGGCGCACGTCCGCAAGATCGTCGGAACCGTGCTGCGCGGCATCCTCGCGCTGGCCGTGCGCAGCAAGCGCCTGCCGGCCAATCCGTGTGACGGCATCCAGCTCCCCCGGATCAGCCACACCGCCAAGCGGTACCTCACTGCCGCGCGCGTCGCCGCCCTCGCCGACGCCGCGGCCGAACTGCCCGCCAGACGCCCTCGCCGGGGCACGGACGCATCGTTCGCGCAGTATCGGCTCGCGACCCTGACGCTGGCCTACTGCGGGCTGCGCTGGTCCGAACTGGCGGCGTTGCGGACCAGCCGGGTCGATCTCTTGCGCCGGCGCATCCTGGTCGCCGAAGCGGTGGTCGAAGTTGACGGCAAGCAACTCGTCTGGGGATCTCCGAAGAACCACGAGGTGCGCTCCATACCGGTGCCCAGGTTCCTGGCGGACGAGCTCGCGACGCATCTGATGCACAAGGCGCCGACCGATCTGGTGTTCACCTCGCCGACCGGTGGGGTGCTGCGCAACCGGAACGCACGCAAGGCGTGGTTCGATCGGGCCGCGGTGGCGATCGGCGAACTGGGCCTGACGCCTCACGAGCTGCGGCACACCGCGGCGTCGCTCGCCGTCTCGGCCGGTGCGAACGTCAAGGCCGTCCAGCGCATCCTCGGCCACGCGTCGGCCACCCTCACCCTGGACACCTACGCCGACCTGTCCGATTCCGATCTGGACGCCGTCGCGGACCGGCTGGACGCGGCCTTTCGGGCGAACTCCGAGCCGGCGACGGCATCCATACGGCATCTGCCCCCGGCCGGTGATCTTGGATGACGTCCGTAAACGACGAAGGCCCCGGGATCCGGGGCCTTCGATGGTGGGCGATACTGGGATTGAACCAGTGACCCCTACCGTGTCAAGGTAGTGCTCTCCCACTGAGCTAATCGCCCGCTGTGCAGTTGTCACTCCCGCGGTTCCGGGGAGATCCTTGCGAGGCGGCGGCGGGAATCGAACCCGCGTACAGGGCTTTGCAGGCCCTTGCCTAAGCCACTCGGCCACGCCGCCGTACGCCGCGCCCGCCGACCACCGCCGGACGAGCGAAAGCGCCGCGCACGGCCGCCGAAGGGC
>DASSEQ010000256.1:0-7635 GCA_035695245.1 Mycobacteriales bacterium
AAACGGAGGGAACTCGTAGAGCGGCCAGTCGATGACCGCGCTCATGCCGACTGACTCGTAGAGCCGCACCGCGCCGGTGATGTTCTCGCTGTCGACCCCGAGCGTGACCTTGCGCATGCCACGGTCATGGAACTCGCGAAAGGCGGACCGGAGCAGGTAGCTGCCGATCCCGCGACCGCGATGCTCCTTCAGGGTGCCGAGGGTGGCGACGTGGCCAGTTGTGACGCCGTCGTCATCGGTGAACGTCAATCCGAGCAGTGCCGCCGCGGGGGCACCGTCGACCTCGACCACCCACCATAACGACAGGTCGTAGCCACGCCGGCTCTGCCATGTCTCGAGCCATCGTTCGTACGTGCGCTCGTCCGTGTGCCCGAAGTGTTCGGCGAACGACGTGTCGACCACGTCGAAGATCGCGCGCAGGTCCTTTTCGTCGTCGCGCGCCGCGCGCACGACAGCGCCATCTGGCAGTGGCGGCACAGCGGGTGACTTCTCGTCCAAGTCGATGGCCATGCGCCAGAAGTGGCGGATCTCCTTGGCACCTTGCACCTCGAGCCAGCGCCGGTATGCGGTCGCGTCGCTGTTGGCAAACATGTGCACCGGCTTGGCCGGGTCGAAGTCAGCAGCAGCCGAGCGCACCGCGGTGAGCAACGGGACCGCAATCTCGTGGTCGAGCCCTGGCCGCACGCGCACTTCTGCTTCGACTCCCGTGTGACCCTGCTCGCACTCGACGAAGCCGAAGGCGGCCAGGCCATGCGCGTCGTCAACGCCGAAGCCGGGAACATGCGGCTTGCCAAGGGCGCTGACGATCCATTCGACCAGCTCGGGATCGGTCTCGCCTGTCTCGGCGATCTCGCACACCGTGGCAAGACCGACGACGGCGTCGACGTCGTCGTCGGTCAGCTCACGCAGATCCACTACGCCAGCATCTCCTCCGGTGGGGGCGGCTCGCATGTGCATTTCCGCATTGGGCACGATGGAGCCGTGAGTGACCAGCCGAGCCGACCAGAAGGTCTGCGCGTCGTCACGGTCGGGCCTGACGGCGCACCGATCGAGCAGCCGATGGAAGACATGGACGACTCGTCGACGCTGACGGACATGGTCGAGCAACCGGCCAAGGTCATGCGCATCGGCACGATGATCAAACAGCTGCTCGAGGAGGTCCGCGCGGCGCCGCTCGACGATGCCAGCCGCGCCCGGCTGCGGGAGATCCACCAAAGCTCGATCAAGGAGCTCGAGTCGGGCCTCGCTCCCGAGCTCCGCGAAGAGCTGGAGCGGCTGACACTTCCGTTCTCCGACGACGGTGTGCCCACCGATGCCGAGCTGCGCATCGCCCAGGCCCAGCTGGTCGGCTGGCTGGAAGGTCTCTTCCACGGCATACAGACCGCACTGTTCGCACAGCAGATGGCGGCTCGGGCACAGCTGGAAGAGATGCGCCGGCGGGCGTTGCCGGTGGGATCGCAGCCTCCGCCCAACCAGCAGCAGTCGGGCCCTTATCTGTGATGCATCTTGCAGCGGTCGCGCGCATAACCGGCGACCGGCACGACTTCAATGTGGTTCACGACTTCGCCAACTCGACCTCCTGGCTGCACGGCTTCATGGAGGCGATGGCGAAGTACGGCATCGTGCTGCTCGCGGTGACCCTGCTCGTCGGCTGGTGGCTCGGTCGCCGCGACAACTCGACCCGGAAGATCGCCGCCGCCATCTGGTCGGCCATTGCCGCTCTTGTGGCTCTCGCGTTGGTGCAACCCATTGCGTCGGCCGCCGACGAGCAGCGACCCTTCGTCGGCGAATCGTGGCACCCGTTGATCAAGCACGCCGCCGACGCCGGCTTCCCGTCGGATCACGCAACCGGTGCCGGGGCGATCGCGGTCGGGCTGTTCTTCGTTGCCTGGGAGCTCGGTCTCGTCACGCTGCTGATCGCGCTTCTGATCGCGTTCAGCCGCGTCTACGTCGGGGTGCACTTCCCGCAGGACGTCGCCGCCGGGTTGGCTCTCGGTGCCGTCGTCGCCCTGATCGGCATGCTCCTCATAACGCCGTTGTTGACGCGCCTCTTGCAACGCTTGACATCGACGCCGCTGCGCCCGCTCCTCGTCGCCGGCCGTTCAGGTGAAGAGCCGCTCTAGCACCTGCGCCACTCCGTCGTCGTCGTTGCTCGCAGTCACCTCGTCGACGGCAGCCAGCACAGCCGGATGCGCGTTCGCGACGGCGACGCTGTGACCCGCCCAGGACAGCATGGGCAGGTCGTTGGGCATGTCGCCGAAAGCCACGACATCAGCTGCGGCGCGGCCGTGCTCGGCGCAGAGCGCCGACAGCGTCGTCGCCTTGCTCACGCCGGCCGCGCTGATCTCGAGCAGCCCGCTGTTCGATGAATGCGTCAGAGTCGCCGTCTCGACGCCGACTGCTGCCGAAGCAGCAGCGAGGAGCTGGTCGGAGTCCATGTCCTCGTGCCGGGCCAGCAGCTTCGCCAGGTCGCCCTGCAAGAGCTGCTCGATGTCGTCTACGCGGGTGCCCTCACTCACCGTCCACCGTGGCCGATAGGCGCGGTCATGAGCAAAGCCGGCGTCGACACTCTCGACGGCGAATCCGAGGCCGGGTATCGCCGCCCGCAGCTGCTTGACGAGATCGCGCGCCACTTCGCCCGAGAGCGGGTGCGACTCGACAACCTGCTCCCGTTGCAGGTCGTAGACAAGCGCACCGTTGGCGCAGATCGCCAGGCCGTGATGGCCGGTGGCATCGGCGATGCCCGTCAGCCACCTCGGTGGTCTTCCGGTGACGATCACGACCAGCGCGCCGGCCTCCTCAGCTGTCGCTATCGCGGCGCGGGTGCGCTGCGAGATCTCGCCGTCACTGCGGACGATGGTGCCGTCGAGGTCGGTCGCGACGACGCCGGTTGTCCGCGCCATGTCAGCGCACGGGCTCCAACATTTCGCGCCCGACGAAGGGCACGAGTGCAGCGGGCACGCGCACCGAGCCATCGGCCTGCTGGTGCACCTCGAGCAGGCAGGCGATGGTGCGGGCAATCGCACAAAGCGTGCCGTTGAGTGTTGCGACGTGGGCAGGACCATCAGCGCCGCGATAGCGGATCGACAGCCGCCGCGACTGGAAGGTCGTGCAGTTGGACGTGCTCGTCAGCTCCCGGTAACGGTGTTGCGACGGGAACCAGGCCTCGCAGTCGAACTTGCGCGCGGCGCTTGCGCCGAGGTCGCCGGCGGCGATGTCGAGCACCTGGTAAGGCAGCTCGAGCAAACCGAGGAAGGCCTTCTCCCACTCCAGCAAACGTCGATGCTCCGCCGCTGCTTCCTCCGGCGGGCAGAACGAGAACATCTCCACCTTGTCGAACCAGTGCACGCGGACCAAGCCTCGCGTGTCCTGTCCATAGGATCCGGCTTCACGCCGGAAACATGAAGAGAAGCCCGCGTAGCGGCGCGGCAACGACGCGGCTTCCAGGATCTCGTCCATGTGCATCGCTGCCAACGCGACTTCACTGGTGCCGACGAGATAGAGGTCGTCGGCGTCGACGCGGTAGACCTCGGTGGCATGAGCGCCGAGGAACCCGGTCCCTTCCATCGCTTCCGGTCGCACCAACGCAGGTGCAACGACCGGGGTGAACCCGGCGGCGATCGCTTGTTGCATCGCCAGGTTGACCAGCGCGAACTCGAGCTGTGCACCAACACCGGTGAGGAAGTAGAAGCGCGCCCCGCTGACTTTCGCACCGCGCTCGAGATCGATGGCGCCGAGCCGCTGGCCGATCTCGACATGGTCGGCGACTTCGAAGTCGTACGACGGCACCGTGCCTACCGTCTCGATGACGACCGACTGGTCTTCACCGCCGGGTGGCACACCCGGCTCGACAAGGTTGGGCAGGAGCAAGGCCGCCGTACGAAGGGCTTCGTCGGCCTCGGTTTGCGCGGCCTCCGCCTCCTTGACCTCGTCCTTGAGCGCCTTCGCCTTTTCGATCAGGGCACCGCGTTCGTCCGGCGCGGCGCCTTGGATCGCTTTGCTGGCGGCGTTGCTCTCGGCGCGCAGCGTGTCGGCGCGGGTAACGGCTTGCCGGCGACGTTCGTCTGCGGCGAGCACGTCGTCGACGATCTGCGGCGGAGCGCCACGGGCTTGAAGGCTCTGCCGGAACGGTCCCGGGTCCTCGCGCAGCGCCCTCAGGTCGATCACTGTTCCGAGGTTACCGATGCCCTCGCGCGATTTTTTTTCCCAAGCACCGTTGTCGGGTCGGACGGAGGGGCCGTCCGGTGCGAAAGGAGTTCACATGAAGCGACTCGCCGCGGTGCTGACCCTCACGGGCGCGATCTTCGGCATCGTCGCGCCGGCGACAGCCGCGCTCGCCGCGGGCCCGCAGGTGTGCGTCCATGCAGAGGTCAACGTCAACGGCACGGACCAGGTCATCGACCAGTGCGCTCCCTGACTCTTTGACGTCATCGCGGGGTCCCCGAGCCGAGCGCCCGGGGGCCCCGCTCCTTTCGACGGTGGTCGTCAATGGCCGCTCTGCAGCCGGGCCACCCAGGCATGCGCGTCGGAGAAGTCGAGGTCGGTCGTGCCCGCCCGCTCTGCGGGGGCAACGCCGTCGGCGCGCGGATAGGAGCCGAGGAAGCGCACGTCTGCGCACTCGCGCCGAAGCGCGGCCAACGCCTCGGCCACTCGTGCGTGGCTGATGTGGCCTTCCGCGTCGATCGAGAAGTAGTAGCGGCCGAGACCGACGCCGGTCGGCCGTGACTCGATCCTGGTCAGGTTGACCCCACGCACGGCAAACTCGGTGAGCAGTTCGAGCAGCGCGCCCGGGTGGTCGTCGCGGATGAAGGCCATCACGGTGGTGCGGTCCGCACCGGTCGGTGGTGCTGGTGCTCCGGGTCGCGTCACGACGACGAAACGGGTCACTGCTCCTGCGGTGTCGGCGATGTCGTCGGCGAGGATCTGCAACCGGTAGCGGTCAGCCGCGATCGGTGCCGCAACCGCTGCGTCCGCATCGCCGGCCGCGACTGCTCGTGCGCCGTCGGCAGTGCTGGGCGCAGCGATGAATCGCGCCTGCGGAAGCTCCCGCCGCAGCCACGTGCGCACTTGCGCCTCGGCATGCGGCATGGTCGTCACGGTTGTGATCTGGTCGAGCTTGGTTGCGGATCGCGCCATCAGCGCGAACCGCACCGGCAGCAGCACCTCGCGGACGATCTGCAACGGTTCGCCGGTGGCGAGCTCGTCCAGCGTCTCCGCCACCGATCCCTCGACCGAGTTCTCCAGCGGGACGACGGCCCCGCCGGCATCGCCGCGACGCACGACATCGAGCGCGTCGGCCACGGAGACGCACGGCAGGTGATCGGCGCGTTCCGCAGCGGGCAGCGTGCGGAGCGCCTGCTCGCAGAACGTGCCCTCCGGACCGAGGTAGGCGTAGCGCGCGGGCGGCACTCCGGGCATCGTCAGCTCCGCGGCCCTTGCCCGCCGGGGCCTTTCATGGCGAGGACGATCGACTGCTCCTCCTCCGGCGACAAGGTCTGCTCGCTCTTTCCGGCCTTGATGCCCTTCGCGTAGGTGCGGGCCTCGCTTCGACCATGGATCGACGTCAGGACGAGACCGTCGCCGGCGTCGTCGAGCAAGGCTGCGGTGAACGAGAGCCGGCCGCCCATATCGCCGAACGCGTCGTAACGGACGACGGCCACATGGCGGAGGGCATCAGCGAGGTCCGCGCGGGCCGACGCCAGCTCCTGCCGCGCGGCACTGATCTGCTGGCGCAGGTCCACCGTCTCGTGGCGGGTGGCGCCGATCGCCTCGAGCACCGACTGCGGGCCCTCCGGGCCGTCGAGCGACCGGAAGCCGCGACGCAATCGCGAGACGCGAAGATGAGCAGCCAGGGACAGCAGCAGGGCAAGCGCCGCGCCACCGGCCGCGCTGAGCGCGAGCAGGTCGAGGGTGTGTTTGGCCAGCGGCAGCACGGTGCGTCAGCGTAATCGAGCGCCGACTACTGTCGGTTCTGTGGACCAGCGGGAGGTGCGATCGCTGCTCGATGCCGTCGCCGCGGGCACCACCGATGTCGACACGGCGCTGGCCACTTTGGCCGGCGGGCCACTGGCCGGCTACACCGATCTCGGCTTCGCCCGCTTGGACGCGCACCGCGGGCTGCGCACCGGGGATCCCGAGGTGATCTATGCCGCGGGCAAGACCACCGAGCAAGTCCTCGCGCTGCTGCACGCGCTCGTCGCCCAACCCGGTGACCGGCCCGCTCTGGCGACACGGCTCACGCCGTCGATGCTCGACGCGGTGACATCGACGTTTCCCGAGGCACATGTCGACGCGATCGCCGGATGTGCCGCCGTCGGCTCCCTGCCGGCCGAGTCGGGCGCCGTCACGGTCGTCTCGGCCGGCACCAGCGACGAGAGCGTGGCCGCAGAAGCCGCCTTCGTGGCGCGCGCCTTCGGAGCCGGCGTGGCGCGAATCTGCGACGTCGGCGTTGCCGGCATCCATCGACTGCTCGCGGTCCGTGACCGCCTAGCCGACGCCGACTGCCTCATCGTGGTCGCCGGCATGGAAGGCGCACTGCCCAGCGTCGTCGGCGGCCTCGTCGGCACGCCGATCGTCGCCGTGCCGACCAGCGTCGGCTACGGCGCATCCTTCGGGGGGATCGCGGCGCTCCTCGCCATGCTCAACTCCTGCGCTCCCGGCATCACAGTGGTCAACATCGACAACGGGTTCGGCGCCGGCGTCTTCGCCTCCCGCGTGGCCCGCCGCGCGGCGCGGCACGCGGATCCGCAGCCGTGACCGACACCGTCGCGTGGCTCGACTGCTCGTCGGGGATCAGCGGCGACATGTTGCTCGGCGCCCTGCAGTCCCTCGGAGCGGTCGATGTCCACGAGGTCGCCCGCGCGCTTCCCGTCGACGTCGATGTCGAGGTTTCCGACGTACGGCGGGCCGGCCTAGCGGCAACGCGCGTCCACGTGCAGCCGGCCGTCGACCAACCCCATCGCCGCCTCGCCGAGGTGCTCGCGATCGTCCATCGAACCGAGCTGGACAACGTGGTGCGACAAAGCGCTTCACGCGTCTTCGAGCGGCTGGCGAGGGCAGAAGGCGCCGTGCACGGGGTTGCTCCCGAGACGGTGGAGTTCCACGAGGTCGGCGCCCTTGACGCGATCATCGACGTCGTTGCCGGCTGCGTTGGTCTGCACGCGTTGGCGGCTGACGCCATCGTTGTCTCCCCGATCGCCCTCGGCGCAGGCACGACGCGCAGCCACCATGGTGTCCTTCCGGTGCCCGCACCCGCGGTGCTGGCCCTGCTCGCCGACAGCGATCTGGTCGCGTACGGCGGGGAGGCCGACGTCGAGCTGGCGACACCGACCGGCGTCGCGATCGCGGCGGCATTCGCCAACGGCAGCGGCCCCATGCCCGCGATGTCCGTGACGAAGATCGGGCTGGGCGCAGGTGGGCGGGACAGGCCCCAGCAGCCAAACGTTCTGCGGCTGGTCACCGGCGAGGCGACCACGGCGCCGCCTGGTCCTGAGTGGCGCCTCCTCGACGCCAACGTCGACGATCTCGACCCCAGGCTGTGGCCGGTTGTGCTCGAGCGACTCCTCTCGGCGGGAGCCGCCGACGCCTGGCTCACGCCTATCGTCATGAAAAAGGGCCGGCCGGCACACACGCTTG
>DASSEQ010000257.1:0-3798 GCA_035695245.1 Mycobacteriales bacterium
GTCATCGACAGCGAGCTGGAGAAGCGGCGTGGCCGCACCTGCTTCGTGCTCACCCGCTTCTACCAGGATGACGAGCTCGCCGCTCATGCTGTGACCACGATGCGGGAGGTCGCGCTCGACCGGCCGCTCGGCGACGCGTGAGCCGCCGCGTCGATCTCAACGCCGACCTGGGCGAGGGCTTCGGCGCGTGGCGGCTGGGCGACGACGAGGCCCTGCTCGACGTCATCTCGAGCGCAAACGTGGCGTGCGGCTTTCACGCCGGAGACCCGTCAACGCTGGCGCGCACGGTCGCGCTCGCGGCCCGACGCGGAGTGCGCGTCGGCGCGCAAGTTTCCTACCCGGACCTCGTCGGCTTCGGCCGCCGCCGGATGGATGTGCAGGCGGACGACCTCACTGCGGATGTGCTCTACCAAATCGGCGCTCTGCATGCGTTTTGCAAGGCAAGCGGCACGCGAGTGTCGTACGTGAAGCCGCACGGCGCTCTCTACAACCGGATCGTCGACGACGACGTGCAAGCGCGCGCGGTCGTCGAGGCCATCGTGCGCTGGAACGACGACTTGCCGCTGGTCACTCTCGAGCAGTCGGTCGCTGCCGAGGTCGCCGAGGCAGCCGGAGTTCGCGTTGTGTCGGAGGCCTTTGCCGATCGCGCGTACACATCGAATGGGCGGCTGGTCGATCGCCGGGACGCCGACGCCGTGCTCACCGACCCGGTGGAGATCTCGACTCGAGTCGTGCGCATGGTGCGCGATGGCGTCGTACGAGCGATTGAAGGCGTCGACGTCACCATCCATGCGGACTCCATCTGCGTGCACGGCGACACTCGAGACGCTGTCGCGATTGCCCGCGCCGTGCGCGGAGCCCTCGAGTCGAACGACGTCACATTGCAACCGTGGCAGTAACCGCTGCTCCGCTGGGCGATGCCGCGGTCCGCTGCGTTGTCGACGACCTCGCGCAGGCGCACGCCCTGCACGCAGCGGTCACCGACGCGCAGATGCCCGGCGTCGTCAACGTCGTGCCGACGTGGCGCTGTGTCGTCGTCACCGTGACTGATCCGGTGTTCGTGCCGTCGGTGCTGGACTTCGTCGTGAGTGTCGACGTCGCTGCTGCGCTGCCCCGACCCGCTCGGGAGCATCAGCTCACCATCCACTACGACGGGGAGGATCTCGACGACGTCGCCGCCAGGTGCGGCATCGGCGTTGCGACCTTCACCGAGCGGCACAGCCAGTCTGACTACGTCGTTGCCTTCCTCGGGTTCGCCCCGGGGTTCGCCTACCTGAGTGGATTGCCCGCGGCGCTTTCGGTCCCGAGACGGGCCACGCCGCGAGCGCGAGTGCCAGCGGGTTCCGTCGGCATCGCCGATGGCGTCACGGGCATCTATCCGGCCGCCCTCCCGGGCGGGTGGCAGCTCATCGGTCACGTCGACGAGCGGTTGTTCGACGGGCAGCTCACTCCACCCGCATTGCTGGCGCCGGGCGACCGCGTGCGGTTCATGCCGGCATGACTGCGCTGCGGGTGCTGCGGGCCGGGCCCCGGACAACGTTGCAGGATGGCGGGCGGGACATGCTCGCGCATCTGGGAGTTCCGCGGGCCGGTGCGGTCGACCGGCGGGCGATGCACCAGGTCAACTCGGCTGTCGGCAACTCGCCGACGGCAACGGTCCTCGAGTCAACGCTGGGTGGTGACGAGCTCGAGGCCGATGCAGACATGGTGGTCGGGGTCGGCGGTGCCGCGGCAGAGCAGGTGGTGCGCCTGCGCATGGGTGAGCGGCTTCGGATACCGCGGGCGGAAGGTGGTGTCTACGTCTACGTCGCCGTCGCCGGCGGCTTCGACGTCGCGCCCGTGCTTGGCTCGCGGAGCCGCGACACGTTGTCCGGTCTCGGGCCGGCGCCCCTGCAACCCGGTGATGTCCTCACCGTCGGAGCGCTCTCGGCCCCGCCGCCCGACGTGGCTCCCATGCGCGACGACGCGGTGGGCGAACGCGTGCCGGTGTTCTCCGGGCCGCACCTCGGTCTCGTCGGCCGGCAGCTGTTCGCGGAATTTCTCTCGGCGCAGTGGACGGTGACCCCCGCGGCGGACCGGGTAGCGATCCGACTGTCCGGGCCCCGGCTGCGGCCGCAGGTTGACGGGATCGACAGCGAGGGCGTCGTGCCCGGTGCGGTGCAGTTGCCGCCCGATGGTCAGCCCGTCGTGCTCTTGGCCAACCACCCACCAACGGGTGGCTACCCGTTGATCGCCGTCGTCGCCTTCGCCGCCCTGCCGGCGGTCGCACAAAGCCGTCCGGGGGCGCGGTTGCGCTTTGTGGAGGCGGCGCAACCTCGGTATCGCTGACCGCCCTTCCCGTGGTGGGCTTGACCGAACCCCCCTGAACGGAGCGTTTCCTGATGCAACATCGCAAGCTCGGCACCCTCGAAGTGAGCCTGGTCGGTCTCGGCTGCAACAACTTCGGCATGCGCATCGATACGGCGCAGGCGCGCTCCGTGGTGGACGCGGCTATCGACGCGGGCATCACGTTCTTCGACACCGCTGATGTTTACGGTGGTACGAAGTCGGAGGAGATGCTCGGCGAGGCGCTAGAGGGCCGACGCGACAGCGTGGTGATCGCGACGAAGTTCGCCAGCCCGATCGGCGATGACCCGGCGCACAGCGGTGCCAGTGCCCGCTGGATCAAGCAAGCCGTCGAGGACAGCCTGCGCCGGCTGCGCACCGACTACATCGACCTCTACCAGCAACATCGCCCGGACAAGGACGTCCCCATCGACGAGACACTCACGGCACTCGACGAGCTCGTGCAAGCCGGCAAGGTCCGTGAGATCGGCTGCTCCAACTTCTCCGTTGCCCAGATCCAGGAAGCCGAACAGACCTCCGCGGAGAAAAACCTGGCGCACTTCGTGAGCGTGCAGAACCAGCTCAACCTGTTGCAGCGCGGCGCGATCGACGATGTGTTGCCTGAGTGCGAGCGACGCGGCATCGGCTTTCTGCCGTTCTTCCCGCTCGCGAGCGGCCTGCTCACCGGGAAGTACCAGCGCGGCGAGGCGCCGCCGCAGGGCACCCGGCTGTCGATGCTGCCGGCCGAGCGGGCGTCGCGCGTCCTCTCCGACGACAACTTCGCCACCGTCGACAGGCTGACCGCCTACGCAGGCGACCACGGGCACAGCATCCTCGAGCTCGCCATGGCGTGGTTGGCCGCGTTTCCCGCAGTGTCGTCGGTCATCGCCGGCGCCACGTCGGCGGAACAGGTGGCGGCCAACGTGGCAGCGATCGGGTGGGAGCTGACCGCAGCTCAGCGCGACGAGGTCACGGCGCTCGCCGCCGGCTGAGCCTCGGCAGCAAGCCGGGAAGCGGCGGACAGCCTGCTGATCTTCGCGCCCGCTACCAGCTTTACGGCGCGTCGCAACGAAAAGTGGTCCTGGCGGCGAAGATCAGCTCACGCGGCGCGAGCCCGCGCACATGTCGGTGGAGAATGGCGATTGTGAAACTTGGTATCCTCGACTCCGCGCCCGCACTGGACCGCATCGATCTCCTGGCGCCGCCGGTTGTGGACTTCCTTCGCACCTGGCCGCGCGCCGGCGAGGTCTACGTCGCTGAGATCGACCCTGAGCTCGCCGACACCGCGGCGTTCTGCGACCGCTACGAGGTCGGGGCGGACGTGTCCGCGAACTGTGTCGTCATCGCGGCGCGGCGGGGCGAAGTCACCCGCTACGCAGCATGCGTGGTGCTCGCCACCACGCGCGCGGACGTCAACGGCGTCGTACGCCGGCACCTCGACGCCCGCAAGGCGTCGTTCGCAGCGATGGACGA
>DASSEQ010000258.1:0-30143 GCA_035695245.1 Mycobacteriales bacterium
TCGAGACGTTCGAACCGCTGCACCCACGTGCCGAACTCGATGCCGTAGGCATCATGCTCGCGCTGGAACCAACCTGCGCCGAGGCCGAGCTCGACTCGGCCGCCGCTCATCTCGTCGACTTGCGCCACACTGATGGCGAGCGGGCCGGGCAGGCGGAACGTCGCCGAGGTGAGCATCGTGCCGAGCCGGATGCGCGACGTCTCCCGAGCCAACGCGCCCAGCGTCACCCACGCGTCGGTCGGTCCCGGCAGTCCGTCGATGCGTCCCATCGCGTGGTAGTGGTCCGACCGGAAGAAGGCGTCGAAGCCGAGCTCTTCGGTCTTCTGGGCGACGCGCAACAGGTCCGAATAGGAAGCGCCTAGTTGCGGTTCGGTGAACACTCGCAGCTGCATGCGGCACAGCATGGTCGACCGCCTGGCCGGGTGCGTACGGTGGGGCCGTGACCAGTGATCCGCGCGAGCTTGCTGCAGCGGCAGTCGCTTACGCCAAACCGCGACTACGTGGCTGGCTGCATCTCGTCACCTCGCCGATAGCGCTCGCGTCCGGGCTGGTGCTCGTGATCCTGGCACCGACCGGCCCGGCAACGGTCGCCGCCGCGGCCTACGCCGTGACCGCCGTCGCGCTGTTCACGACGAGCGCGGTCTATCACCGGGGCCGGTGGTCACCGGGAGTGGAGCGCTGGCTGCAACGGGCCGACCACGCAAACATCTTTCTGCTGATCGCCGGGACCTACACGCCGTTTGCCTTGCTTGCGCTGCGCGGTGACACGCGCATTGCCGTGCTGGCCGCGGTGTGGTCGCTGGCAGCGGCCGGAGCTGTGTTCCGGGTTGTTTGGGTAGACGCCCCCCGTTGGCTCTTCGTGCCGCTCTATATCGGGCTCGGCTGGACTGCTGCCTTCATCGCTCCGCAGCTGCTGCATGGTGCCGGCGCTGCGGCCTTCGTCCTGGTCGCCGTCGGCGGCTTCTCTTACACGGCCGGGGCCATCGTCTACGCCCTGAGACGACCTGATCCGAGCCCCCGCTGGTTCGGCTTCCACGAGGTCTTCCACGCGTTCACGATCGTCGGCTTCGTCTGCCAATACGTGGCCGCGTCCTTCGTCGTCTACCGGGCAACGTCAGGCTGACCGCAGTCGCCCGGTGCGCGCGACCTCGCCCAGCACGCGGGCCGATGGCCGCACGGTGCGCTCCAGGCTCGTCCGGTCGACGTCCAGCAAGCCGAACTTCGGTGCGTAGCCGTGCGCCCATTCGAAGTTGTCCATGAGGCTCCAGTAGAGGTAGCCGCGGACCGGTAACCCGTCCGCCATCACCTCCGCAACGGCAGTGAGACCGGCGCGGATGAACTCTTCGCGTTCGCGGTCATCAGCAGTGGCGATGCCGTGCTCGGTGACGACGAGGTCCTTGCCCGGGTGCAACTTCGCGGCGCGGCGAAGTGTCGCCGCGATTGCCTCCGGACGGAACTCGTAGCCCATCTGCGTACGCCGCACCCCGTCAGCGCCGCTCGGCATCGCGCGAAACGCCGTACGCATCACGGTCGGGAAGACGGCGCGTCGAATGGGCGCGACATCCGCGACCAGCCGCGCCGCCGGTCCGAGCAAGCGCGGGAGATCGACCGGGACGCGGGTGTAGGTCTGCACGCCGATGTAGTCGTCGTTGCCCGAGGCCTCGAGAAAGACGTCCTCGAACATCCACCGCGCGCGCTGCATGGCCGCTTCGCCGGCGGCATTCGCTGTCCACTCCTGCATGCCATGCGTCGCGCCGACGCGGGCGCCTGGCCGGCGCGACTTCACCGCAGCGAGTGCCAACTCATGTCCGCGCAGCAGCCCGCGGACGGCTGCGTCGTACGACCCCATGTCGCGACTGCCCGGCGGCCAGCCGAACAACCCGAGGTAGCCGCCGACGGCGACGTTGCCGGGCTCGTTCAACGTGCACCACCAGTCGACGAGCCCGTCGAGCGCCTCGACGACAGCGGCGCAGTAGCGGCCGAACCAGTCGGGCATGACCGGGTTGGTCCAGCCGCCGGACGCCGCCACCCACTGCGGCAGCGTGAAGTGATGCAACGTGACCATCGGCGTCAACCCGGCCTTGCGCACGGCCTCAGTCATCCGCCGGTAATGGTCGAGCTGCTCCCGGTCGAACTCTCCTTGAACGGGTTCGATCCGGGCCCACTCGATCGAGTAGCGGTAAGTGTTGAAGCCGAGGTCGGCGAGGATGCGGGTGTCCTCGGGGTAGCGGGTGTAATGCTCACAGGCTCGGCCGCTCGGCTCGGGCACAGAGCTGCCGGCTCGGTGTTCCCACTCCCACCAGTCGCTGTTGTCGTTGGCGCCTTCGACCTGGTGTGCCGCGGTCGCGGCGCCCCAGAGAAAGTCGGCCGGGAACTCGATCTCGCTCACCGCACGATCATTGCTTGTCGCGCAGGATCACCCGCTACCTGCCTTGACCATGATCGTCGCAACCCCGACTCTCGCACTACCCCAGCGGATTTCGAGGCCTCCGACCACACCCATGCGCCGATTGCTCAGCCTGCTCGTCGTGCTGTCGGTCATCGGGGCCGCCGGCGCCCTCGGCGCGGCCACGGTCACCGTCCCGAACGGCCCGGCGCCCGGCTGGATCCGCTTCGACACCGCCGGCAACTCCATCGATGCGCACGACGGCGAGATCATGGAGTTCGGGCGCAAGTACTACCTCTACGGCACGAGCTACGGCTGCGGCTATCTGCGGCAGACCTACGTCAAGAAGCTGCCGCCGGCGCCGTTCTGCGGGTTCCGGGTCTATGAGTCGACAGACCTGCGGCACTGGACCAACCGAGGCCTGCTGTTCGACCCGCGCAGCAAGCCACCCCAGAGTCCGACCGACTGGCAGCGCACCTGCAACGGCGCGACCCTCTCGTGCTACCGCCCGCACGTGCTCTATGACGCAGCACACCGTCGCTACGTGCTGTGGGTCAACAGCTATGAGACGCAAGACGGCATCGCGCACGGCTATCACGTGCTCACCAGCACCAGCCCCACCGGCCCGTTCGTCGAAGCGCGGGACGCCGCCGGCCGGGCGAAGTTGCCGAAGCTCGCGTTCGGGACCGGTGGCGACTTCGACCTCTATCAGGACACCGATCCCGCGCACACGGGCTACATCGTCTACACCGTCCGCGCCGACCCGCTCGGCTCGGCCTACGGCTACCACCTCGTGGTCGAACGACTCAGTCGCGACTACACGTCCGGCACCGGTCTCTTCACCGGGCTCGACACGAAGGACACCGAGGCGCCGACGATGTTCCGGCGTGGCTCGTCCTACTACGTCGTGATGTCGGATCCGGCCTGCGGCTACTGCTCCGGCACGGCGGCGACATATCTCCGCGCACCGTCACCCCTCGGACCCTGGCAGGGCGTCGGTGGCTCGGTGGCGTCGAGCCTGCACCAGCTGTACGTCGACGGCGTCAGTGGCCTGCTGACCGGAAAGTCGACCCAGACGAGCCAGCGCCTCGCCGGGCTGCGCGACTACGACGTGGCCTTCCAGGCCCGACCACTCCCGGACACTCTTCCGACGAGCACGCATTACTCGTCGGTGGGCTGGATGTTCCGGGCGTCGGACACCGAGACCGGTTACCTGTGGGAGTTGTCGAACCAACCGTTGCTCGCGAGCCCCGCTCGGCTCACCAAGTTCGTGCTCGCCGGCGGTGTGCCCATCGCGACGTCGGTGGTGGGGATCCCGATGCGCATCACAGGTTCGATCAGCATCCGAACCCAGGCGCTCGGCTCAGTCATCACGACCTGGGTGAACGGCAGACGCGTCGACACGACGACGGACCCGACGTACTCCGCGGGCTATGCCGGCATCTATGAGACCCCCGAGACATCGACGTACGTCGACAGCTTCTCCATCAGCACACCGAGCAGACACGGTTCCCACGTGGTGGCCTACGACGGCTTCACGTCCGGATCGCTGCTGAACTGGCCGGCGTTCGCGCAATATCGCCGCCATGGAATGCCCTTCACGATCAACTCCTGCGGAGGGCAGACTGCCGATGTGGCCCAGCTGCGTGCTCCGACCAGCGCGGGTTGGGAGTACCTCTATCAAAGCGACCGCTGGGAGAACAGCGACCCCAACGAAGGGGCCGCGCGGCAATATTGGGAGCCTTTGCAGTTCGCGGGCGACGGAAGCCTGCTCCCACTGCAATGCAACTCGAGCTCGAGCCTGACTCTCACCAACGCGAACAGCCACGATGCGGCGCAGCCGGTCGAGACGGGGTATCTGGCCGAGAACGACATCACCGCAACCCGGGCCCGCGGACAGCTGTTCTCGGTCACACACACCACGACACTGCGTTCGGTCTCACTGGTGCTCGACCAGGGCGACGCGGGCACCTACGCAGCGCCCAACGCGGATCTCGACGTGTCGCTTTATGACGTCACTGCTGACCCGACACTGACCGGCAAGGCGCTCGCGCACGCGCGCCTGTCCAGTCGGACGATCCCGTGGGCGCCGCACACGTTCCGGGTGCCGTTGCCGGCGAAGCTGACGGGCGGGCCTTCCGGGACGGCGCACGACTACGCGATCGTGATCAGCACGACCGCGACCACCGGTGTCTATGGCACCGCCGACCAGGAATGGCGCCCGCCGACCGTAGCTGCACGCACTGGCCTGCTCATCGCGCAACCAGAAGGCGCGACGCGGGTGATCACCCCATCCACCCAGCTCAAGTTCGCCCTGCATTTCGCCTGACGAGCGTCGGAAGGAGCGGCATGCCGGTTGTCGAGGTGACCCGTGATGGCGACGTTCGCTGGCTGCGACTCAACCGGCCGGACAAGCTCAACGCGCTCGACTGGGCCACCCATGACGAGCTGCGGGCCGCCCTCTCCGAGCTGGCGGACGAGCCCGAGGTGCGTGCCGTGGTCATCGCCGGCAACGGCCGCGCCTTCTCCGCCGGCGCCGACCTGAACAGCCGAACCCGCAACGACCCCGACCGTGACTGGGCCCGGCAGCGCCACGACGCCGGACGATGGCAACGGCTGCTCGACCTCCTCGAGACAGTGCCGCAGGTGACCGTCGCGAGCCTGCACGGTCACTGCATCGGCGGTGCTGCCCTGCTCGCGGTCGCGTGCGACCTCCGGATCGCAGCCGATGACCTGCAAGTGCGGATTCCTGAGCTGGCCATCGGCATCCCGCTGACGTGGGGCGGCATCCCGCGGCTGGCGCGTGAGATCGGCCTTCCGCTCGCCCGCGATCTCGTGCTGACCGGTCGCGTCCTCGACGCACCTGCCGCGCTCCGAGCAGGTTTCGTGCAGCGAGTCGCGGCCGCCGCAGAGCTGGACCAGGACACCCGCGCTCTGGTCGAGGAGCTGCGGGCGATGCCGTCGGGCCCGCTCGCCATGACCCGTTCCACCTTCAGCGCCCTGAGCCGCGAGCTTCTCGGGAGCGGTGCATGGGCGGATGCCGATCTGCTCCGGTGGTCGACCCAGGAACCGGCCACGCGAGCGCTCACAGCCGACGTACAGGAACGCTTCAGGCCGGGCGCAGGTCCATCCGCGACAAAGGATGCGTGAGCGCAGCCACTGAGGAGCGACCCGCGCCCGCGCGGCCCGTCGTACGCCGCCTCCCGCCGGCCGCCTCGCCGGCCGCTTCGCGGGCCCATCCGGGTGCCGTCCTGGCCGTCATCACCTCTGGTGCGCTGGCCGCGGTTGCGCTGTGGTGGCGCGACACCCCGAGCATCAACGGGCTCGGCGACTGGCTGACCAACGCCGGTCGGGTGACCGGGCTTCTGGCCGGCTACTCCGTCGTCGTGCTCGTCGCCCTGATGGCGCGGATCCCGCCGATCGAACGGGGTGTCGGCGCGGACAGGCTCGCGCGCTGGCATGCCAGAGGTGGTCGCTATACCGTCTGCCTCGTCGTTGCGCACGGCCTTCTCATCACGTGGGGCTATGCGGTCACCGCGCACACCAACGTCGTCAGCCAGAGCAAGACACTCCTGACGAGCTACCCGGACGTCCTTGCGGCGACCGTTGCCGGCGTGCTTCTCGTCGGCGTCGGCATCAGTTCAGCAAGGGCGGCGCGCAAACGACTCCGCTACGAGACGTGGTACTACCTGCACTTCTACACCTATCTCGCGGTGGCGCTGGCGTTCAGTCACCAGTTCGCGACCGGTGCGGAGTTCATGACCAACCGCACAGCCCGCGCGCTGTGGGCCGGCATGTACATCAGCGTGACCGCCGCGATCGTCTGGTACCGCTTCATCACCCCTGTCCGCCAGGCGGCACGTCACCAGATCCGCGTGCAATCCGTTCGACCGGAAGCACCCGGCGTCGTCAGCATCGTCTTCACCGGACGGCACCTCGACGAGCTTCGCGTCGAGGCCGGCCAGTTCTTCCGGTGGCGGTTCCTGACGAGAGGCATGTGGTGGACTGCGACGCCGTACTCGCTGTCCGCGCCGGTGATCGGCAACCGGATGCGCATCACCGTCAAGACGGTCGGTGACCACAGCCGCGGCCTTGCGTCATTGCGGCCAGGCACGCGGGTGCTGGCGGAAGGCCCGTACGGCGCAATGACCGCGGCCAAGCGCCGACAACGCAAGGTGCTGCTCATCGCCGGCGGCGTCGGCATCACGCCACTGCGCGCACTCTTCCAGACCCTGCCCGCCACGCGCGGCGACATCACCCTGCTCTATCGAGCGAGCCACAACGGTGCGGTCGTCTTCCGTCGCGAGCTCGAACAGCTGGCCGACCAGCGCGGAGCCAACCTGCACATCGTCACCGGATCGCGCCGGGACCTGCGTCGCGACCCGCTATCGACGCAGCAGCTGTCATTGCTCGTTCCGGACCTCGCGAAGCACGACGTCTATGTGTGTGGGCCGGCCGGCATGACGTCAACAGTCACGCGGTCGCTGCGCGAAGCCGGCGTGCCACGCCGTCACATCCACCATGAGTCCTTCGAGTTCTGACAACACCCACGAGAGGCACATCCGATGCGCCGCGTCCTCCTTGCGATCGTCAGCACGACGGCCGTGCTCGTCTTGATCCTGTCGTTCAAGACACACAGCGCCAGCTCATTGGCGACCCCACCGGCCGCCGTCAGCACGCCTACCACGACGCCAACGACCAGCGCGACCGCCGCGACCACGCGTGCGGCGACGAAGACGATCACGGGTGACTCGATCGACACTCGGTTCGGACCGGTGCAGGTGAGGATCACGGTCACCAACGGAAAGATCACATCGGCTACTGCGATCGACTATCCGACGGACACCCCGCGCGACCAGCAGATCAACGCCTATGCGATCCCGACCCTCAATCAGGAAGCTGTCGGCTCGACCACCGCAAACATCAACATGGTCTCCGGAGCGACCTACACATCCGACGGTTACCTCCAGTCGCTGCAAAGTGCACTGGACAAGGTCTGACGCCATGGCAACCGCGACCATCGATCGCCGGCGCACCCTGCACGTCGAGGAATGTATGGGCACGGTGTTCACCATCGACATCCGTGACCCCGGCGCGACGTGGGACGAAGCCATTGGCGAGGTCGTGGCCTGGCTGCATCACGTCGACGAGGTGTTCAGCACCTACCGGGTGGGCAGCGACATCAGCCGGATCTGCCGCAACGAGATCAGTCCCTCCGGCGCTGACCCGCTGGTGGCAGAAGTGCTCGAGCTCTGCGTGGAAGTCCAGCGCGAGACCGGCGGCTACTTCTCTGCGATGCATTCCGGGCGGCTGGACCCGACCGGCCTGGTGAAGGGATGGGCGATCGAGCGCGCCAGCGACCTCCTACGAGAACACGGAAGCGCCAACCACGCCGTCAACGGTGGCGGCGACATCCAGTTCGCCGGCGAGCCCATGCCCGGCGATCCATGGCAGGTGGGCCTCGTCGACCCGTTCGACCCGCGGCGTCTGCTCGAGGTCGTCCACGGACGCGACTTCGCCGTCGCGACGTCAGGCACGGCCGAACGCGGTGCGCACCTGGTCGATCCGTTCACCGGGCACGCCGTGACGGACCTCGCAAGCGTCTCCGTGGTCGGTCGATCGCTGACCCGTGTCGACGCCTACGCGACGGCAGCGTTTGCCATGGGAGCGCACGCACAGCCGTGGCTCGAGTCGCAGACCGGCTACGAGGGTCTCGTCGTAGCCGCGGACGGAAGCCGGTCAGCCACCACCGGCCTGCGGGTGAGGCGCTAACAGCAGGGGGCGCCGCGGCGGTTGGCTGAAGTCAAAGTCTGCAACCAGGTTGCCCAGAATGCTTGCGTTCTCCCGCACATCGGGCCGCCGGTCGGGCCGGCCGTCGGTGGCCGGGTTCAACCGGGCTCCGCCCAGGAAGTCGTCCTCGATGAACTTGTTGAATGCGTCGAACGACAGCACCTGATGATCGATGAAACCGTGCCGCGCGTATGGGCTGATGACGAGCATCGGCACTCGAAGGCCGTAGCCGTCGGCATCCGCGACCGGCGGCCGCACGTGGTCGTAGAAGCCGCCCCAGTCGTCCCAGGTCAGGAAGATCGCGGTGCTCGACCAGTCCGGGCCTTGCATGATCGTGTTGATCAGGTTCGTGACGTAAGCCTGGCCGGTGGCCAGGTTGGCGGGCGGATGGTCGCTGTTCGGCTGTGCCGGCGCGATCCATGACACAGCCGGAAGAGTTCCGTCCTTCGCCGCGTCGTAGAAGTGCGACAGGTCCTGCACGTCGCCGAGCTGACCGTCAGATCTGACGTCGGTGAACGAGGGCAGCGGGTTCCAGATCGAAGGGGTCCTCGCGCCCTGCGCGACCGGTGCGCACCCGGCTGCAGTCTCGTCCGGGTTGTCGTCGCAGTCAGGCTGCACACCGCGCTGCACGTAGTAACGCCAGGACACGTGCCGCTGGTGGAGCAGGTAGGTGAGGTCCGTCCATGAGTAGATGCCGAGCTGTCTCTCGACTCCACTGCCACCAAAGGCGGTCAAGACCTTCTGGCGCTGCGCCGGCGTGAGAGTGGGCAAGCAGGCGAGAACGGCGGCTCCGCGACGGGGTGAGAACTTGTGCACGGTCAGCAAGGCCACCGGTCGCACGCCGTGCGCCTGAAGGCAGCGCGCAAATGCCGGCGGCACTCCGGTCAGACCTTGCGCCGGGTCGTTCCGGCAGCTCTCGGGATCGGCGTCCGCGCACTCGGCCGACCATTCGCTGACGAGGTACAGATGCGCGGGCAGGCTCCATGACGCGACCGGGGAGAACATGTGGTCGTCGAGCACGAAGTCCTCGGCATAGTCCCAGTAGTTGGGAATCTCGCGCGCGTCGTGGTAGCCCATGACGTCGGGCGGCCCGCTCGGCAGGCACACCGGCACCGGTGGCTTGGTCTGGCTGCACCCCCGCGTGAACGTGTTGTCCGCCGACTTGACGAAGCCGTCCATGCGGCCATGGTCGATGTCGATGAGTGCGTTGTCCCGGCTGTGGCTCGCGCCACCGTTGACCAGGCTCGGGTCGTGGTAGGGCGCATCGCACCCATGCGTGCGGGGGTCCGGCAGGCACACGGTGAACTTGCCGTCCTTGACCGGCAGACCGTCGGCACCGGGATAGGTCCCGAAGAAAGAGTCGAAGGATCTGTTCTCCTGCATGATGACGACGACGTGCCGGATCTTGGCGATGCCCTGCTGCGCGGTGCCCGCCTCAGGCCGGAGCGCTCGCCCTTCACACGCGGACGCCGCTGCCACGACCAGGAGGGCAACGACGGTCCGCAGTGCCGCCCCCCAGCCCATGGCCTCCATGATGCGGCCAACTACTACGAGGTGTCAGACGAGACTCAGCTTTTGCGTTGAAGGATCATCTGCGTGCACCTGAACAGAGCCATCTTGCGGCCGGTCGTTTCGTTGGTGACCTCGGCGTCCCAGACATGTGTCTGACGTCCGAGGTGGGCCGGAGTGCAGCGGCAGACGACGCGCTCACCGACGCGAGCTGAGGACAAGAAGTTGCTCTTGAGCTCCACCGTCGTGAAGGTCTCTGTGTCTGACAGGTTCGCACCGCAGCCGACCGCGGCGCAGGTGTCGGCCAGCGCGAGCACAGCGGGGGCAAACAGATAGCCGGTGCCCGCGATCAGCGGAGGCGTCACCTCCAGATGACCGATCACCAGACCCGGTTCGACATGGTCGAACACGCAGCCCAACTGGCCTGGAAGCAACGGCCCGAAGAAATCGGTCGATCTCGCGGCCTGTTTTGCGGCTTCGGAAGCTCCCTCGCTCATGCGCGCGACGTTAACAAGCGTTCGACCACTTGACTCGTCAGGTATTACCTGACAAGATGTCAGGCACAACCTGACAAGCCTCTCGGGAAGGACTCAACATGCAGACGGTGGAGACCCCAACGCATTGTTCTTTTTGTGCCAAAGAGGAATCACAGATCGAGCAGATGGTCGCCGGTGCGGGCGTCTACATCTGCAACGAGTGCGTAGCGCTGTGCGGCGAAATCTTTGCCACCGGCAAGCGCGGCGAAGAGAAGCCGAGCATCCCCTACTGGCAGTCGATGTCCGACGAGAAAATGCTCGCCCATCTGCCCCGCATCGCCTCGGTCGCGACGCAGGTGGAGGACGACTTGCGCGTCTGGGTGCAACGTCTTCGTGATCGCGGCGTCAGCTGGGCGAGGATCGGCACCGCCTTGGGCATGGCGCGACAATCAGCGTGGGAGCGCTTCTCCGGCGAGGAGTGAAAAACCGCGGCCTGCCAGCGGTGAGCCATGATCAGCGATTTGGCTGCCGGCTCTCGCCGGCGGGCTCATACTGGCGGCGCACTCGTGTCGGTGGGGGGTGCCAACAGCAGACATGCCCAGACTCGACGAGACGGTCGCGCGCGAAGTTGCCTTCGAGTTCCTCGGCACTCCCAGCACGCCGCGCGACCCAAAAGTTGCCGCGGCGTACAAGCAGCTCCAACTGCAGTCGGATCGGCTCTTCGCGTCACTGACCGCAGACGCACCCGGGGGCAGCTTTCGCGTGGTCTTCACCCGGTGCCGAGAGCCTTACATCTCTGACGTCGAGCTGATCAGAGCGGTGCGGGCTACCCGTCTGCTCGAAGTCGCTACCGTCGCCATCGACCGCGGCCGGCTACACCCGTTCTTGGGCAACGAAGTGGGGGGTGCTTACGACCGATTCCGGGCAGTGCACGACCTCGTCGGTCACGTGCAGAACGGTTTCGGATTCGATCGCAACGGCGAATACGCCGCCTGGCTAGCGCAAGACGGCCGTCACAGCGGACTCGCTCGCCTCGCGCTCGCCACGGAGCTACATGCCGAGCACAGCGTCCTCTGGTCGACCGGGATGCCCGCGGACCACAAAGCGATCCTCATCGCGCCGATCGTTCTCAATCGCGCGCGCTGTGGCGTTGGATGACCTCACCCGCAGGTGTCGCAGCGGCCGCTTGCCGGCAGCTGCATGAAACAGGTCGGGCAGATCTTCGGCGGCGCAGGCGAGCGTTTGCGCTGGGCAGGCTCACGCAGTCGCCGGGCCGCCGACGCGCTAGCGGATCGCACCGCGGGCGGTGCATCGGGTCGAACCCGCGACACGAGCTCGGTGCCGGCCAGTGCAGCAAGGACAGCCGGGAGCCAACCCGCGACCGGCGCTTTCGTGTACACACCGGATCGCTGCTGCAACTGCCGGGCCAGGTCACTGTGCGAGACCACGGCGTCACGGCGGTCGGCCTCTTCGAGCAGCTCGCGGGCGACAGCAGTCCAGATGGCCCGTGCCGACTCGATCGTCACCGGGGCGCCGTCGCCGAGACGGTAGGCGGTCGGGGAGGACATCGTCCTCCAGTGTGGACCACGCGCAATTGTCGAGACGCTGCCGAGGTATTGCGCTACCGGAGCATTCGTGGTGGAGCTGCGGGGAGTCGAACCCCGGACCTCTTCGATGCGAACGAAGCGCGCTACCAACTGCGCTACAGCCCCGAGTGCCCGTTCAGGATACCCGGGAGGATCAGTCGTTGACCGCCCAGCGATGTTCGAGGATGCCCTCGAGCTCATCAGTGTCGGCCCCCGGCTGCGGCGCTGCAGCAGCCGGCTCGTCCGTCGCCTCGGCACCGGCGGGCGTCCAGGTGCGCCGGGGCGGGGCCTTCGGCTTCATGGTGTAAGTGGGCGGCGGCACCGGCACCGGGTCCCAGGCATCGCTGCCGGATCCGTCTTCAGTGCCGGTGGCTGCAACGGCGGCCTGGGTGACCTGCTCGTCGTACGACGCGGGGGCAGCCGGGGCCGATGCGTAGGCGGGCACCGGTGGGACGGGCGCACGACGCGGGCTTGGAGCCGGGACAGCCGGCGCGCCGGGAGCGACCGCGGGCCGGCGACGCTGACGGGCCGCGGCCGCGGTCCGCTTCGCCTGGTTGCGCAGGTGCACGACGAACGCGACCAGCACGAGATCCACGACGAACTGGAACGGCCAACTGACGACGCCGGCCAGCATGAGCACGAAGGTGAGCGCGGTGAGGCCGGCGAGCCCGAGCAGCAGCCGCCGGCGGCGGGCAGCGAGCGACGCGCGCCGCTTGGGCCGCGCGGGTGGCGCCGCAGTCGCGGGCCGTGGGGCAGGACGGCGAGTGGCCGCGGCGCCAGACACGTGAACGTCGGCGACCCGTTCGCGACGTGGCATAAGCACGTAGCGGCGGTCCGGTGAGTTGCGCCGGGAGAGCACCCGCATCGCGGTCGAGAACCTGTCGACCGACCGGCTCTCCTGAGCCGCGTCGTGCCGACGCAGCCACATCGGCACCAACACGACCGCCCACATCACGACGATGACGGCCAGGATCACGGCACTCACGCGTGGTTCCTCCGACGGTCGACGTCCATCGCTGGTCGACGCTAGCCAGCCGAACGCGTCGCCGGGGGGACGTCGCCCGGCGTGTCGGAAATCGGCTGCTGTGCGCGCTGAACAAGCAGGTAGCGACGAAGCAAGCCGCCGGTCACCTCTTCGCGCACGAGTGCATAACTTAGATGGTCGCGCCACGCGCCGGCGATGTGGAGAAACGCCTGCCGCAGCCCTTCTTCACGAAACCCTAACTTTTCCACGACCCTGCGGCTCGCGGTGTTCTCCGGGCGGATGTTGACCTCTACTCGATGCAAGCCGACACCGCGGAAGCAGTGATCAGTGACGAGTGCGACTGCTGTGGGCATCACTCCCCGACCCGCGAACCGCTGGTCGACCCAGTAGCCGAGGTGCGCCGAGAACAGCGAGCCGCGGGTGATGCCGCCGACGTTCAGCTGTCCGGCGAAGACTCCGTCCACCTCGAGGACGAAAGGCAGCCCGAGCCCGTCACGTGCGTCCTTGCGCAAGCGGCGCGTCATGACGACGAAGGTGGTCATCGACGAAGGAACGGATGCGACGCCGTTAGGCGGGGTCGACTCCCACTCGCGCAGCCAGTCGACGTTTCGCCGTCGCGCCTCGACCCATGCCGGACCGTCTCGCATGCGCAACGGCCGGACCCGCACTGCACCGTGCTCGAGCACCACTGGCCAACCCGGTGCGCTGCGACTCAATGGTCCCCGCCGCGCAGCTGAACGATCGCGTGCCCGATCACCGGCTCGAGCACAGTGACGCCATCGCGAACGCCACCGGTGGACCCCGGCAGGTTGACGACGATGCTCGACGCCGCGACACCGGCCACGGCCCGGGAGAGGATCGTCGTCGGCACCTTGTCGCGATTGAACTGGCGAAGCGCCTCGGCGAGTCCCGGTGCCTCGCGATCGAGCACTCGTCGGGTTGCTTCCGGCGTGACGTCGCGCGGTGAGAAACCCGTGCCGCCGGTCGTCACTACGAGGTCGAAACCGGCTTCGATGGCATCGCGTAGCGCGGCTTCGATGTCGGCAACTTCGTCCGGTACGACGACCACCTCGGCTACCGCAAAGCCCAGCTCGCCCAACAGCGACGACAGGAGCGGTCCGCTGCTGTCATGTCGAAGCCCGCCGTGCGAGCGGTCGGACACGGTGATGACTCGCGCGCGTGCGTCGCCGGGGAGCTCTTCGGCGCTCACGGCCGCCGCCACGTGCCGGTTTTGCCACCGGTCTTTTCGACGACACGGATGTCGGTGATGACCGCAGCCGGATCGACTGCCTTGACCATGTCGACGAGGGCCAGCCCCGCGACACATACCGACGTCAACGCTTCCATCTCGACTCCGGTGCGGTCTGCCGTTCGGGTCGTCACCGTGATGACCACCCCGGCCTCGTCGATGCGCAGATCGACGTCTACGCCGTGCAACGCGATCGGGTGGCACAGCGGCACCAGGTCTGGAGTGCGCTTGGCGGCCATGATCCCGGCGATGCGCGCCACCGCCAGCGCGTCGCCTTTCGGCAACGCGCCGTCGCGCAGCAACCGCACGACTTCAGGACTGACGACGACTCGACCTGTCGCGGTCGCCGTGCGCACCGAGACGTCCTTCGCCGCGACGTCGACCATCCGCGCCGCGCCGCTTTCGTCGAGGTGGGTGAACTCGCTCATCGCTGCCGCCGCTCCAGCAACATCGCCGTCACCGGCGACCCGGCGGCCACTTCGGTGACGTCCTCTCCTATGACGACGAAGGCGTTGGCACCCGCGAGCGAGGCGATCAAGT
The DNA here is from genome assembly GCA_035695245.1 of Mycobacteriales bacterium. Lineage (GTDB taxonomy): Bacteria > Actinomycetota > Actinomycetes > JAFAQI01 > JAFAQI01 > DASSEQ01. The sequence goes on from DASSEQ010000258.1 coordinate 14,522, forward strand.
GCGAGCCCGAGCCACCGACCGGCGAGACGACGTACTCCCCTTTGTCGACCGAGAGCCACGCCCGCGCGAACGTCCGCTTGCCGGGCGGGGAGGAGAGCGGCTCGGACAACCGCGCCCGCACGGTCGGGCGTTGCAGCGGCTCGACGCCGAGCATGCGCCGGATCGCCGGGCGGACGAAGACCTCGAACGAGACGTAGGCACTGACCGGGTTGCCCGGGAGGCCGAAGAAGGGGGTGCGATCCGGGCCGATCACACCGAACCCTTGCGGCATGCCGGGCTGCATCGCGACGCGGTCGAACCGGACCTGACCGATCCGACCGATGGCTTCCTTGACGACGTCGTAAGCGCCGACGCTCACGCCACCGCTCGTCAGCACCATGTCGGCGCGGATGAGCTGGTCTTCGAGTGTGTCGATGAGCACGGTCGGATCGTCGGGCACGATGCCGACGCGGTAGGCAATCGCCCCCGCCTCTTGCGCAGCCGCAGTGAGCAAGCTCGAGTTGGAGTCAGGAATCTTGCCCGTCGTCAGTGGCTGACCGGGGTCGACGAGCTCACTGCCCGTGGACAGCACGACCACTCGCGGACGGGGCCTGACGGAGGCGCGCTCCCGCCCCACCGCCGCGAGCAGGCCGACCTGCGGGGCGCCGAGATGCGTGCCGTTGGACAGCACGAGCGTCCCGGCGGGCACGTCTTCACCAGCCGAACGCACGTGTGCTCCGGGCGGCGCGGGCCGTCGGATGAGCACCTGCGCGATGCCACCGTCGGTCCACTCGACCGGCACAACCGTGTCCGCGCCAGGTGGCATCGGAGCCCCGGTCATGATGCGCACGCAGAGTCCGGGCTGCACGGTGTACGGCGTGACACTGCCCGCCGCGACGTCGCCGACCACGGGCAGCGCGACCGGCGCCATCTCGGTTGCCGGAGCCACGTCGGCGGAGCGCACGGCATAACCGTCCATGGCCGAGTTGTCGAACGGCGGCAACGGATGCGGCGACGTCACATCCTCGGCGAGCACACATCCGTGCGCATCGAGCAGGGTGACGTCGAGCGGCGCCAGCACCTGCACCGTGGCAAGGATGTGCGCCAGGTGATCGTCGACCGGGCGCAGCGCCGTGTCCTGGGTCGCGCTCACGGAGCGATCGGTTCGTCGGGTGCTCGCAACCGATTGGCGGCGTAGTCGGCGAGCCATGCGCGGAAGTCCGGACCGAGATCGATGCGGTCCGCCGCGAGCTGCACGATCGCCCGCAGATAGTCGCCCTTGTCACCCGTGTCATAGCGACGGCCTCGGAAGACCACGCCGTGCACCGGACCGCCATCGTCGTCACGACTGCACAGCGTGTTGATCGCGTCGGTCAGCTGGATCTCTCCGCCGCGTCCGGGCGGCGTTTGGCGAAGCACGTCGAAGATCTCGGGCGCCAGCACGTAGCGACCGATCACCGCGAGGTTGCTCGGCGCCTCGTCGACCGGCGGCTTCTCCACGGTGCCGCGAACCCGCACGACGCCCTCGACATCGGTCGGCTCGGCGACGGCGGCGCCGTACAACGAGATCTGCTCCTTCGGCACCTCGAGCAGCAGCAGCACGCATCCACCGAACTGGTGTTGCACGTCGATCATCTTCGGCAGCACCGGATCGCGCTCGTCGATGAGGTCGTCACCGAGCAGCACGGCGAAGGGCACGTCGCCCACATGCTGCGCTGCGCACAGCACGGCGTGGCCCAGACCGCGGGGATCCTTCTGCCGGACGTAGTGGATGGTCGCCAGCTCGGTCGGTTCGCGAATGCGCTCGAGCAGATGCTTCTTTCCCTCGTCGCCTTCGAGCTTGTCCTCGAGCTCGTAATGCCGATCGAAGTGATCTTCGAGCGGAGACTTGCTCCGGCCCGTCACCATGAGCACGTCATCGAGCCCGGCCCGCACGACTTCTTCGACGACGTACTGGATTGCCGGCTTGTCGACGACCGGAAGCATCTCCTTCGGCGTCGCCTTGGTCGCGGGCAGAAATCGCGTGCCCAATCCGGCCGCCGGGATGACCGCCTTGGTCACGCGCGGGCTCATGGCTCAAACCCTAGTGGGCTCGAGCCGACCGGTTCACCGGCCGGCAACGCGCCAGCAGTCCCGCCCCTCCGACTTCGCCGCGTACAACGCCTGGTCGGCCGCACGCACCAGTGCGGCGGGCGCCTCACCGTCGCCGGGGTAGACCGCGACGCCGATCGAGACGGTAATGCTGAGGTCACCGCCGCTCGTCCGCATCGGGTGCGATCGGATGCTCTGACGGATCCGTTCTGCCAGCCGCGCAGCCCCGTCCGTGTCGGTCTCCGGAAGGATGGCGACGAACTCCTCGCCGCCATACCTCGCCACGACATCGACTTCACGCACCTCGGCCCGGACCCGCTCGGCGACCTGCGTCAGCACGGCGTCACCGACCTGATGGCCGTGCTCGTCGTTGACCAGCTTGAACCGGTCCAGGTCGAGCATGAGCAGCGCCAGCGGTCGCGAGAAGCGGGCGGCGCGGTCGACCTCACGCGCGAGTGTCTGCTGGAAGTAGCGGTAGTTGCCCAAGCCGGTGAGACCGTCGGTGACCGACAGGCGCTGTGCTTCCTGGTGCAGCAGCACGTTGTCGACGGCCACTGCGGCCTGGCCGGCGAAGCTTCGGATCGCGTCGAGGTCGGAGTCATTGAAGGGCCGCCCGTCGACGCGGTCATACAAGTTGAGCACGCCCAGCACGCCCCGTCCGGTCCGCAGCGGGACGCTGATCAGCTGCGTTGCGGCCGGCTCACCGGCAGCCGCTGCGATCGCGAGCTCGGCCGACGCACCGTGGAGGGCTTCGCCGGTCGCGGCGACGGTGCCGGCGATCCCGACCCCGACCGGCAAACGCAACGCAGGATTCCCTGATAGCGCCTCGACGTTGCGCCCGGCGCGCAACACGAGCTCGTCCTTGTTGTCCTGCAACACGAGCAGTGAACCGGCCGCCGACCTCGTGGTGGTGATCGCGGTCTCGAGGATGACGGAAAGGATCCGGTTGAGGTCGTGGGTGCTCGACAGCGTCTCCCCGAGCCGCGCGAGCCCGCGCCGCATCTCGTCGCGACTCGACTGCAACGCGCCGATGTGTTCACGCAACTCGTCGGTCATCTCGTTGAACGCGTCCGCGAGCCGGCCGACCTCGTCGCCCGAACGCACATCGATGCGCGTCTCCAGATCGCCCCCCGCCACCCTCGCTGCGGCGTCGGAAAGCTCAGCCAGCGGACGCGTCACGACCCGAGCGAGCAACCACCCGATCAAGGCCGCCAGCAGGATCGCGATCAGCAGCACGACGACGAGCAGGCCCTCCAACCCCGACTGGCCGGCCCGCGGCACGCTCATCACCACGATCGGCTCACCCGGCCCGAGCGACGCGGCCGACGCGAGCAGACCACTCACTGCGCGAGCGGAGCCATCACGCGGCAGTGTCGGGCCGACTTTTGCTACCCGTTGCGCACTCCGCGGTGGAAGCGTCGAGACCACCACTGCGTTGCCGGACAGCAAGGTGACCGACGCGTTCGCCGCCGCAGCAAGGTGCGTCGCCGTCACGCTGTCGAACGGCACTGCGACGGCCGCCGACCCGAGCGCGCGACCGTTGTCGGAATGCACCTCAACCGAGTCGGCGATCGCCGCCAGTCCGGAGCGGGGAGGCACCTGTCGGCTGCACGACCCGAGGTCGATCGGGCTCGGCTCGGCTCCACCGGTGAGGTGTCCGGCCTGCCCGGTGATGCGCCCGTTGGTGTCGACGACGACGGCGTACGCCGCCAACCCCCGACCGACGACGTCCGTGGCGGCTCGTCCCGGCGACGTGACTGCCTCGCGGGCGAGCACCTCAGCGGCGAGCCGCGCCGTCGTACAGGTCTGCTCCACCAAAGCGACCGCACCTGCACGCGACGATGACAGGCGGTTGCGGGCCGCGCTGTCCAATGCCTGCGGCACCCCGCGGCCGACGACGATCACCGCAACCACCAAGGGCAGGGCGACCACCAGCAGAAACGCCAGCGAGAGCCGCACCCGAAGGGTCACGCCAACGTCACCTTCCGACCGAGTCGATCACTGTCCCCGAATGCGATGCTCGCACGCGGTGGACGACAAGCGGCTGCTCCGAGCGGGTGTGCTTTCGGCGCGCACGGCGATGTCCGAGCGGGCCCGGGAACTCTACGCGTCGGCGATCGCCGAGCACGGAGTCGTGTTGTGCCGGGGCGTTTCGCGTGTCGCCGCCTATGCCGCGGTCGGCACCGAGCCGGGCACCCGCCAGCTTCTGGACCGGCTGCGAGCGGCCGGAGTCCGCGTGCTGCTCCCGACCGTGCAAGGCCAGGACCTCGGATGGGGCGACTACGTGGGGTGGGACGCCTTGGGCAGCGCAGCCCACCGGTTGCTGGAGCCGCCCGCGACCGGGGCCGCAGCCGATGCCGCGTCGAGCGCCGACATCGTGCTGGCACCGGCACTTGCCGTGGATCGGGACGGCCATCGACTGGGCCGCGGCGGCGGCTACTACGACCGCTGGCTGGCCGGCATCGACCCGGCGGTGCCGCGCGTCGCCGTCGTCTACGCCGACGAGATCGTCGACCACGTGCCGCACGAGCTGCACGACATCGCCATGACCGCAGCGCTCACGCCCAGCGGCGTGATCCGGCTCGGCGAGCGTCAGTGATGCGTCGGCGAGGGGCTCGGCGACGGCTTGCGCGACGGGCTCGGTGACGGCGACGACGTCGTCGAGTGCTGAGTCGGGCTCGGGTTGCTGAACGTCGTCGCGTGGTACGGCGGAGCAGCCGGCTCGTAGTCACGCGGCAGCTGCGTGTGCGTCGCCAGCGCCGAGGCACTGGGAGCAGCGTCTCCTGCGACCCACTGCGCCCAGGACATGTTCCAGTCGGCCATGCCGGGGTCGGCGGTGTTGGGCGCCGCCGTGCTGTTGTAGACGTCGACGATGTCGCCACGAGTGGACCAGTTGTAGAACCACTCGGCATTCGCGGTGCTGATGTTGACGCACCCGTGTGACACGTTGACCCGGCCCTGGTCGCCGACCGACCAGGGGGCTGCGTGCACGAACGCACCGCCATAGGAGATGCGGACGTCCCAGTAGACCTTTTCGTAGTAACCGTCCGGCGAGTTGCGCGGAATGCCAACGGTCGCCGAGTCCATCGTGACGACCTGAGACTTCTCGAAGGTGATGTGCACGCCGTTCTTGGTCGGGTACTTGTCGCGCCCGGCGCTGATCGGGAACGTCCGCACCAGATGGCCGTTGTCGTAGACGTACATCTGGTGGCGGGCCACGTCGACGCGGCTGATGTGCGAGGCGCCGATCCGGAACGAGGTCGTGTGGTTGCCGGCTCCCCACACTCCGCCGCCGAGGTAGAGCCCGGAGAGGTCAGCGGACACCGTGACGTGAGTGCCGCTCTTCCAGTACGTCGGCGGCCGCCAGTGCACCTCCTGGCTGCTCATCCAGTGCCAGGCGCCGACGACGGCTTCCGGGGCGGTGAGCACGGACAGGCGCGCCTCGACCGCAGCCCGCTTCGACTCGGGGACGCTGCGGCTGAAGGTGGCGATGACCGGCGAACCGATGCCGACGACGTTGCTGTCACCGGGAGAAAGGGTCACCTTCAGATGCCGGCTCGTGTCGGCGGCGGAGAAGTTGAACGTCGCCGACTGGGCGTGGCCGTTGGAGTCGGCGTAGCTGACGTTGGCGACGTAGCGGGTGAGCGGCACCAGCGTCTTGGAGCTCGTCCAGACGGTGTCGCCGCTGCTCAGCACCCCGTCCACAATCAGGTTGCCGGACTCTGTGACGGCGACGCTGCGCAAGTGACCGTTGTCGACGAGGATCTGGACCGGCTTGTTCCAGGGCACGTGGCCAGACTTCAGCCCGACCAACGTGACGGTGGACGCGGCCGCGGTCACCGTGCCGCCGTGGGCGGTCGTCGCCGTGGAACCCGATGAGCTGACATGGGTGGCAGCGACGACGGCGCCGGCGGCACCGACTGCCACCACTGCACTCGCCGTGATAACGACGCCTCGAGACAGGAGGCGGGGGAACCGCATGCGTGTCACAACCTCTTCGCCGACAGGATCTCGTCCATTGTGCCGTGCCGAAGACTGGACGGCACCTCTTACTTCGGTCAGACGTCCCTGTCCGGTTCGGGGTTGCCAGCGTCGAAGAAAAATCCCTCGGGTGGTGAGGGCAGGTCAGCCGACCGCCACCGCCGACCGACTCGTGAGCAGGATGCGGCGTTCCTCTTCGTCCATTCCACCCCAGACCCCGAACGCCTGCCGGGTCTGCAGCGCGTAGTCCCGGCACGGCTGCATGACCGGACACCGGTCACAGATTGCCTTCGCGGCTGCCACCTCGAGCCGGCTGATGCCGCTGCTGCCGACCGGGAAGAACTGCTCGGGTTCTGCAGTCAGGCAAGCCCCGCGACTGGTCCACTCCACCAAAGCACCTCCTGTCGCTCGCCTGCGAGCGCTACCCCGCATCGTCATGACAAACCGCGGAGGCGCCGAAGAATCTCGCTCTACGAGCCGGACAACCCGCGAAATTCCGCCACGACCAGGGCAAGGTCATCGCCGAGTTCGGCGCCGACGGCGGCCGTCAGAGCGTCGAGCACACCGTCGAGGATGTCGTCGAGCACGCCGTCCGCCAGCGAGTTCGTGAGCTCGGTCAGGTCGACGAACCGACCGTCGGCCGTGCGCGCCTCGATGATGCCGTCGGTATAGAGGAGCAACCGGTCACCGACAGTGAGCTTTCCCGACACGAGTTCGGGCGAGGCACCCAGGCCGAGGGGCAGGCTGACCGGCCCGTCGACTTCGCGGACCGTCCCGTCAGCAGCGAGCAGCGGCGCCGGATGCCCGCAGTTGACGATCGAGTAGATGCCGTCGTCGCGGATCTCGGCTACCAGGGCGGTGACAAAGTCCTCGTCGCCCAGGTAAGGCCGCAGTCGCCGATCGAGCTGTAGGGCCACCTCGGAGAGATCGGCGAGGTCTGCCGCCGCGGCGCGAAACTCGCCGAGAACTACCGTCGCGATGCGCACCGCGCCGAGGCCCTTGCCCTTGACATCGCCGATCAACAGGCGCACGGCGTCGTCGCGGCGTACGACCTCGTAGAGATCCCCGCCGACGAGTGCCTCCCGGGCCGCGCTGACGTAACGCGCCGACAACGCAGTGCCACCGAGCACTGGCGGCGGCACGGCCAGGATGGCGTGCTGCGCCGCCTCGGCAACGCGCATGACACGGGCGAGTCGGCCGGACTGCTCGTAGAACGCATGCGCCGTCTCAACGGCGATGGCCGCCCGCCCGGCGAGGTCCTCGACGAACGACACGTCCTGCTCGCGGTAGCGCCGACCGGACTCGGCGTAGATCATCGTGAGCGCGCCGATGACCCCGGTGCGACCGGCGAGCGGCACCACCAGCACGCTCCGCATGCCAACTTGGTGCAACAGCTGGCGGTGCTCCTCGTCGACCGCTGCGGCATCGAGCAGCTCGTCCGGCAAGTCCGGGTAGAGCTCGCTGACCCCGGTGCGGATGACGTTCGCGGCCCCGCTCGGCGAGTCCGGATCGTCGGGGTAGCGCGCGGAGATCTCGCGCGCCCACGCAACCTTGGCCGGGTCGACGTGGGTCAACGCAACGCTGCTGAGCCGACCCCGTTCGAGCAGTTGGATCACACACCAGTCAGCCAGGCGCGGCACGACAAGTCCGGCGACGGCCTCGAGGACGCTGCGGTAGTCCAGGCTCGACGCCAGCAGCACCGAAGCCTCGGCGAGGAACGCCAGCCGCTCGTTGGCCTCCTCCGCCCGGTGCGCGACCTCGGCTCGGTCGAGGGCCTGCGCGGTCACGTCGGCGAGCGTGGTGAGAAACGCACGTTGGGTGGCCTCGTCGACGGGCTCTTGCCCGCGGAACGTCAATGACAGAACGCCGAGGGCACGGCCGGCGGCGGCGATCGGTGCCACCAAGAGCGCAGCCTCGTCGCGGTAGATGCTCGCGAGCTGCGGGAAACGCTCCGCGATGTCGGCGCTGTCGCGCAAGACCATCGGCTCGCCGGTGCGTACGACGACCGCACCCGGCAGGTCGTCGTCGACGCTGAAAGCCTCGTAACTATGGGTCAGGGTCGGATCGCCGCCGGCGACCGCCATCGACCGCAACGTGGAGCCGTCCTCGTCCAACAGGTAGACGCGGGCTGTCCGGGCACCCAGGACACGGTGTGCGCTCTCGCACACCGTGGCGACGATGTCGTCGACCGTGCCCGCAGCGGTGAGTGCCGCGGTCACCTGCTGCAACAGCGTCAGCCGGGCTGCGATCTCCTGCAACGGAGCCAGCCGTGCCAGCTCGGCCGCCAACCGCTGTGGGAACGTCTCGTCGGGCACCGGCCGCTTGCCCGCGGCTGCGCGGCGCAGCTGGGCGACGAGCGTCTCGATGTACCAATGCCGGAAGACGCGATGTGCCGGCGGCGTCTCCAGCGTCAGTAACCGCGCGGCCCGAGCATGACGATCGGCTTCGTCGAGTGCAGCAAGGTAGCTCTCGGCCGCGGCCGCGGCAGACAACGGGAGGACAAGTCGAAGTGTCGTCTCGGGTGCACCCGTCGCGGCGGCGGCCACTGCCTGCTGCTTGATTTGCGTCCGCGCGTCGGCGAAGCCGTGCACAACCGTCTGCACGAGCTCAGCCACCTGCTCGGGCAGCTTCTCCTCGCTGCCGCTGCCGGCACCCGAGCGCATGAGGATGAACTCGCGGACGAGATTGTCGATGTGCGCCTTCGCCTCGAGCAGCAGGTCAGTCGGCACCGCACCGAGCTCGACGGTGAACAACGGTTCGTCGCGGGCCTCGTCCGCCCATCCGGCAAGCAGGGCATCGATGTCGACATCGGCCTCGTCGTCGGCGCTGGTCAAGGGCTCGAGCGACAGCTCCGCCCACACGGTCTTGCCGTCGTCGGTCGGGATGGATCCCCACGCGGAGGCCAGCGCGCTGACCAGACCCAGGCCACGGCCGGTCATGGAGCCGGTGCTCGCAGGGACCCGTAAGGGCACCTGCCGGCTCCCGTCCGACACCTCGATCCGCACGCCCTCGCCCATCACTCGGACCCGCAGCACCACCTCCGGGGCGGCATGCAGCAACGCGTTTGTCACCAGCTCGGTGACGACCAGGGCCGCATCGTCGCGAACCTCTTGCGGCATCGACGCGAGCACTCCGAGAACGAAATGTCTCGCTCCGGAGAGCGCCTCTGGCTCGTCCTCGACGACCAGCTCGCGCGCAGTCGCGGTCATGCCCCCCGTCCCAGTGAGACAACACGAAGAGTGCGGTTGCGATGACAGTGTGACGGCGGAGAGCCCCGAAGGCGAGCGTCCGACAATTGCGCGAGCCACGGTCGCCGGGGCATCATTAGCAGTCGAGGGGTGCGAGTGCCAGCGTCCCTGCGAGGAGGACCGATGCCGACCTACCAGTACGCCTGCACCGAGTGCGGTGAGCAGCTGGAGGTCGTCCAGAAGTTCTCCGACGAGCCGCTGACCGTTTGCCCCCAGTGCCAGGGCAGGCTGCGCAAAGTGTTCTCCGCCGTCGGCGTGGTCTTCAAGGGCTCCGGCTTCTACAAAACCGACAGCCGCAAGTCGTCCTCCTCGGCGTCGTCCTCGTCTTCACCGGCGAGCGCGAAAAGCGACAGCAAGAGCTCGAGCGGCGGCGATTCGGCGACCGGCTCGTCGTCCGGCTCATCGTCCGGCTCGTCCTCGACCGGCTCGTCCTCGACCGGGTCGAGCAGCGCCGGTGGCTCGGGCGACGGCAGCAAAGTCGCCTGACCGTCCACAGATCCGTCGCGGGCGCTGCCTGGCTGCCTGACAGGCCCCTAGCGTCGCGGCGTGGCCGGCTCGGACCTTGCCCGACTCGCGCGTCGGGTTCGCGACACCATTGATTGGCACCGCCGCGCGGTCGCAGCAGTCCTCGTCGGCGTCGGAGTGCTCGCCGGTCTCTCGGCGCTGCGGCCACACGCACCAGCGACGATCTCGGTCTGGACCGCAGCGCGCGACTTGTCCGGTGGTTCGCCGCTGCAGCCGGACGATGTCGTGATGCGCCGGCTCGCAGTCGCCGACGTGCCTTCACACGCGCTGACCGCCCGCACCCATGTCGTCGGCCGGTTGCTCGCGGCACCCATGCGCAAAGGCGAACCGTTCACCGACGTCCGCCTCCTCGAGCCGTCGTTGCTCGCCGCGATGGACCGACGCGGGCTCGTCGCCGTACCGGTTCGGGTCGCCGACGGCGCCGCCGCCGCTGCCCTTGCCCGCTCCGGCGATGTCGTCGATGTGCTCGGCGCGTCGGTCGCGGCCGACGGGTCCGACTCGGGAGCGACGGTGGTGGCCGCGGGCGTCACCGTGCTCGCGGTACCACAGCGCGACAGCGGAACGAGTGAGGACGCCGGACTTGTCGTCGTCGCGGTCTCGCCCGTGCAGGCAACGGTGCTGGCCGCAGCTGCCGACGAGCGGTTGTCGATCGTGCTGCGGCACTGATGGCTGGGTCACTGACGGCTGCAGCACCTGAGTAGCGTCCGAGAGCCATGGGCTCGACCTACCGCGTATGGGGCTGGGGTCGCGAGGCCGGCGACGAGCCGACGACGCAGTCGCTGACGGGACTCGCACCGGTGCTCCGCGACCACCTCGGCATCGACGTGCACGAGCCGGAAGCACCGGCACCGCTGCCCCCGCTGCCTGCCGATCGAGTTGGTCCGCGGTTGCCGGACCAGCTCCGCGCCCTCGCCTCGGACGATCCGCTCGACCGCGCCGCGCACAGTCTCGGCCGCGCCTACCGCGACGTCGTCCGCGGTATCCGCGGTCAGATCGATTCGCCGGTGGACTGCGTGTTGCGGCCGCGCAACGAGGACGATCTCGAGCGCGCGATCGCCTGGTGCTCGGACCAGCAGGTCGCCCTGATCCCCTACTCCGGCGGCACGAGTGTCGTCGGCGGCATCGAACCGAGGGGCGCCGACCTCGGCCACGGGGCGGTCAGCCTGGACCTTGCCGAGCTGTCCGGAATCGTCGAGATCGATGACGTCTCCAGAGCAGTGCGCGTGCGCGCCGGCACGCCCGGTCCGCAGCTCGAAGACGAGCTCCGACCGGCCGGGTTGACCGCGCGCTTCTACCCGCAGTCGTTCGAGCGCTCCACTGTCGGCGGGTGGGTGGCGACGCGTGCCGCCGGTCACTTCTCCACGCGCCTGACCCACATCGACGACATCGTCGAGTCGGTGCGCGCTATCACCCCGATCGGGCTCTGGGAGTCCCGCCGGCTGCCCGGGTCGGGAGCGGGTCCGAGCCCGGACCGCATGCTCCTCGGCAGCGAAGGCAGCCTCGGCGTCGTCACCGAGGCGTGGCTGCGGGTGCAGCCGCGACCCACCGAGCGGTGGGCGGCAACCCTCGCCGCGGACACGTTCCGGCGGGGCGGTCTTGCCGTGCGGCGCCTGATGCACGATGGGCTTCTTCCCGCCACCTGTCGGTTGATCGATGCCCGCGAGTCCGCGGTCAGCGGCACGCTGTCGACCGGCGAGGCCGCGCTGGTGCTCGGCTTCGAGTCATACGGCGCTCGGGTCGACGCCGAAGCCGAGCGAGTGATCTCGCTCTGCACCGACGAAGGTCTTCGGGTGGTCGAGGCCGGCGCGCGCGGTGGTTCCGGCGAGGCCTGGCGGTCGTCGTTCGTGCGGGCGCCTTATCTCCGCGAGCAGCTCGTCCTTCTCGGACTGCTCGTGGAGACATTCGAGACGGCCATCACGTGGGACCGCTTCGACTCGTTCGTCGAGTCGGTGTCAGCCGCGACGGACGAGGCGTTGCAGGAGATCTGTGGTGGCGGCACCGTGACCTGCCGACTCACGCACGTCTACGTCGACGGGGCCGCGGCGTATTTCACCGTCACCGCACCGACCCGTCGAGGCGCAGAAATAGAGCAGTGGGACGCGGTCAAGGTTGCGGCGAGCAACGCAGTGATCGCGGCCGGCGGCACGATCACGCACCATCACGCGGTCGGTCGCGACCACCACCCCTGGTACGACGTGCAACGGCCGGCCCCATTTGCTGCAGCGTTGCGCGCTGCCAAGGCGGCGGTGGACCCGCGCGGCGTGCTGAATCCCGGCGTCATCGCGAGTTAGATGGACCGGAAGTTGTTTCTGGGCGCCTATTTGCTGGAGGGGAACATGTCCGGATTCCGCAAGTTCCTGCTGCGCGGCAATCTCGTCGACCTCGCCGTCGCGGTCGTCATCGGCGCTGCTTTCGGCGCACTCGTGACCAAGCTGGTCGCGGACTTCATCACCCCGCTGCTCGCGGCGATCGGTGGCAAGCCCGACTTCAGCGCGCTCAGCTTCACCGTGAACAAGTCGCACTTCCTCTACGGCGACTTCATCAACGCGGTGATCTCGTTCGTGATCCTGGCGGCAGTCATCTACTTCTTGGTGGTCAAGCCGTTCAGCGCGTTGCTGGAGCGGTTCAAGCCCGCTCCGGACGAGCCGGCACCGCTGAAGGAGTGCGCCGAGTGTCTGTCCTCGATCCCGGCAGCGGCGCGCAAGTGCGCCTTCTGCGCCTCACCGCAAGCCGCCTGACGCCCCGAGAGTGACGCAGCCCACAGGTGACGGGCTCGCGCTTTTCTGAGATAGTTGCACGGTGACTGCAAACACTGTGCCGGCCCAGCCCGAGCAAGTGACAGGGCCCAAGCAAGGAACAGAGCACTTCGACGTCTTGATCGTCGGTGCTGGGCTCTCCGGCATCGGCGCCGGCGCGCATCTGACGATGACCTGCCCGGGCAAGACGTTCGCCGTCCTCGAGGCACGCGAGTCCATGGGCGGCACGTGGGACCTGTTCCGCTACCCCGGCATCCGGTCGGACTCCGACATGTTCACGCTCGGCTACTCGTTCGCGCCGTGGAAGAGCCCGAAGGCGATCGCCGACGGTCCGTCGATCCTGAGCTACATCAAGGAGACCGCGGCGGAGTTCGGCATCGACCAGAAGATCCGCTACCAGCATCGTGTGGTGCGGGCGGAATGGTCCACCGAGGATGCTCAGTGGACGGTGACGGTGGAGCGCGGTGCGAGCGGCGAGACGACCCAGCTCACCTGCAACTTCCTGTTCATGTGCTCCGGCTACTACCGCTACGACGAGGGCTACACCCCCGACTTCGAGGGCACCGGCCGCTTCCAAGGCGAGCTCGTCCATCCGCAGCACTGGCCGGAAGACCTCGACTACACCGGCAAAAGGGTCGTCGTCATCGGCAGTGGCGCCACCGCTGTCACGCTCGTGCCCGCGATGGCAGAGCAAGCAGCCCACGTGACCATGCTCCAGCGCACCCCCACCTACATCGTCTCGATGCCCGGTCGCGACCCGATCGCGGACCTGTTGCGCAAGTTCCTCCCGCACAAGCTGCTCTATCCGGTGGTGCGGTGGAAGAACGTGCTGCTCGCGATGCTGAGCTTCCAGATCAGCCGGCGGCGGCCGCAGCTGATGAAGAACGTCATCCGCAAAGGCCTGGTGAAGAGCCTTCCGGTCGGCTACGACATCGACACGCACTTCAACCCGCCGTACGACCCGTGGGACCAGCGGCTGTGCGTCGTGCCGGATGGCGACCTGTTCAAGGCAATTCATCGCGACGACGTCGACATCGTCACCGACCACATCGACACGTTCACCGAGACCGGCATCAAGCTGACGTCGGGCAACGAGCTCGCGGCCGACATCATCGTGACGGCAACCGGACTGCAAATGCTCGCCTTCGGCGGCATGGAGATCATCGTCGACGGCGAGAAGGTGCAGCTCAACCAGCGCGTCGGCTACAAGGGCATGATGCTCAGCGGCGTGCCCAACTTTGCGGCCGCATTCGGCTACACGAACGCCTCGTGGACGTTGAAGGCCGACCTCATCTGCCAATACGTCACGCGGTTGCTGCGACACATGGATGACAAAGGCGTTCGTCAGGTCACCCCGCGTTGGACCGACCCGACATTGCCGGAGACGTCCTTCGTCGACCTCAACTCCGGCTACGTGTTGCGTGCGGCCGATCAGTTCCCGCGGCAAGCGACCCGCGAGCCGTGGCGGCTCTACCAGAACTACGTGCGCGACATCCTGCTGATCAAGCGGAGCCCGCTCGAGGACGAGGCGCTGGAGTTCTCCAACCCGGTCAGTCGCCGGACAGCCGCGTAAGCCGCCGCTCGCGCACTAGCTCGTCTGCGGGGATCTCGATGAGATCCGCGTCGCTGCCCAATGCTGCCAGCACTCCACACAGGTCGCGCTGACTGACCATGCCGACGACCTTGCCCGAGTCCACGACGGGCAGGTGCCGGATCCATCGGGTTGCCATGTGTCGGGCTGCCTCGGGCAACGTCGTTTGCGTGGTGACGGTCAGCACCGCGGTTGTCATGACCGAGCTCACCGGCGTCGAGTCCAGATCGGCCCCGCGAGCGACCGCCTTCATCACGTCTCGCTCGGTCAGGATCCCGAGCAGGTGGTCGCCGTCCATGACCAAGAGCGACCCGGTCTGCTGCTTCCACATCCGGGCAGCCGCCTCGCGCAACGAGTCGGTGGGCGAGTCCGCGACACTTGCCCGCGTCATGACGTCGGCGACCAGCATCCCCGAAGCGTAGAGCCTGCGCTCAGGGCTCGAACTTGTAGCCGAGGCCTCGGACGGTCAGTAGGTGCTTCGGCACGGACGGGTCGGGTTCGAGCTTCGCCCGCAACCTTTTGACGTGCACGTCGAGGGTCTTGGTGTCGCCGACGTAGTCGCTTCCCCACACACGGTCGATGAGCTGGCCTCTGGTCAGCACCCGGCCGCTGTTGCGAAGGAGGAACTCGAGCAGCTCGAACTCCTTGAGCGGCAAAGCAATGGTGCCGCCGTTGACCGACACGATGTGCCGGTCGACGTCCATGCGCACCGGCCCGGCTTCGAGCACGCCGGTGATCAGCTCTTCCGGCTCGCCGCGACGTCGCAGCACGGCCCGAATGCGCGCGACAAGCTCGCGGGCCGAGAACGGCTTGGTGACGTAGTCGTCGGCGCCGATCTCGAGACCGACAACCTTGTCGACCTCGGCATCCTTGGCGGTCAGCATGATGACCGGCACGTCACTGCGCTGCCGCAGCTGGCGACAGACCTCGAGCCCGGACAGGCCAGGCAGCATGAGGTCGAGCAACACCAGATCTGCACCGGAACGGTCGAACTCCTCGATGCCCGCGGGTCCGTTTCCGGAGACAGCGACTTCGAACCCTTCCTTGCGCAGCATGTAGGACAACGCGTCGGAGAAGGACTCCTCGTCCTCCACCACGAGGATGCGCGTCATGACATGCCTGGCTCGGCCGAAGGCACGCGCAGAGTGAAGGTCGAACCGACGCCCGGGCTGCTCCAGACCGTGACTTCCCCGCCGTGGTTGTTCATCACGTGCTTGACGATCGCCAAGCCCAAGCCAGTGCCGCCGGTTTCCCTCGACCGCGCCGGGTCCACCCGATAGAACCGCTCGAAGATGCGATCCAACTCGGCACGTTCGATGCCGATTCCCTCGTCCTTGACGGCAATCTCGACAACGTCCTCGACCGTTCTCACCACGACCTGCACGTTGGTGCCGCGCTCGCTGTAGTTGACCGCGTTGTCAACGAGATTCGCCAGGGCCATCGCGAGCTGG
>DASSEQ010000259.1:0-2437 GCA_035695245.1 Mycobacteriales bacterium
GCCGGTCCGGCGCCGGCGAGCTCGGCCTCGAGCTCCGCGCGGAGCGCGGCGTCGGTGCCGGGAAAGTCGATCCGGTCGATGACCGCACGGACATAGAGCCCGCTACCTCCGACGAGGATCGGAGTTCTGCCGCGGGCTCGCACGTCGTCGATCACGTCCCGGGCAAGCCGTTGATAGGCCGCCGCCGATGCGGTGCGTGTCACCGGCCAGACGTCGAGCAGGTGATGCACGACGCCTTCTCGTTCCGGCTCGGTCAGCTTCGCGGTGCCGATGTCCATGCCGCGGTAGAGCTGCATCGAGTCGGCGTTGACCACCTCACCCCCGACTGCCTTGGCCAGGGCAACGCCGAGGGCCGACTTCCCCGTGGCAGTCGGCCCTACGACGGCTATGACGGTCGGCACCCGTCCATGCAACCAGGACGACCGCCGACGCTGCTACCGCTCGCTGTAGTCGAACGGTGGAGTGGCATCCGTCAGGTTGAACACACCGGCTGGGTTGCCGGCCAACGTACCCACCGTCGTCGCGGTGAACGCGGTGGCGCTGTAGAGGACGTTGCCCCGCTTGTGGCCACCGATCGCCGACCACGGCACGTGAATCGTGATCGTGCCGCCCTGCACGGCTCCAGGCACGGCGGTCGACGAGTCGAACAGCATGCTCACCTGCTCGCCGATGATCGACGTCGGTGCGGTGTCACCGGCAAAGAACCGTGGCGTGGCACCGGCGACCGACTCCATCCCTGCGTAGTAGATGTGACCGTTGCCGGGTGTGTGCGGGTTGTACGTCGTGAACCGTGTGATCCACTCGCCGGTGCTGCCGCCGAGGTTCGGCGTCACCAGCAAGCTGGCCAGGGACTTGACCCGCATCGTGATGACGAGCCCCTTGGCATCCTGCTTGATGGCTGCGGCGGTGAGGTCCAGGTTGGGACCGGCGGGCTGGCGAAGGTCGTTGGCGCTGTAGTCGTCGTCGCCGGTTGCGTCGGTCACGCTGTTCCACGGCGCGCCGGCCCCACGGCCCGGTCCATGAATCGTGCCGGCGATCAGGCTCGGCCCGGCGATCTGGCGGACGACGACCGATGGCCCATTCTCAGCGATCGCGCCGGTCGGGCCGGTCGAGTAGGTGTTGGACGTGTCGTCGACGTAGGACAGGACCAACGCGCCGCTGGCGTCGTGGTTGACCTCGAGGAAGTCGCCGAGGCTGCGGTCGCCCATCGACACCTCGCAGGTAGTGCCCTGCGTGCAGATCGGGCCGTACTTGATCGGGTGCTCGCTGACCGTCGTCACGCTCCAGTGCGGGTGCGCGGACAACGCGTCGAGGCTTTCCCCGACCTGCACACTGATCTCGGCGTGGGTGAGGTCGTCGAGCAGGTAGTGGCCGTTCTCGTTCGTCTCGTTGGCGTGGTACCACGCGACGGCGACGCGGCCATTGGATCCTGCGGTGACCCAGGAGAAGGCGTTGGAGCCGCCGTCACGGCTGGCGAGAACCGGCTTGCCCCAGTGCACACCGTCCTTCGACGCGACCACGTAAGTGAGGTACGGGCCGATCGGGTTGCCGCCCTGGTCGGTCTTCTGCGACGAGAACGCAACGTAGAAGTGACCGGCGCTGTCCTCGGCGATGGTGGCGAAGTTGGCGGCGCCGCAAACGCCGGGAGCCGCACCAGCCTTGTCCGGGCAGAGCGACGCGTTGACGACGTAGTGCTTCCAGGATGCCGTGACGACACCGCCGGGAAGCTGTGTGAGGTGCCCGCGGCTGATGATGACCTGGTTGCTGTCGGCGCTCGTGTGAGCGATGAGCAAGTCGCCGTTGGGCGCGAGCACCTGGTTGCCAGGAATGCCCTCGTTGTCGGTGACGCAGTTGACCTCACCGCCGCCGATGCAGTCCGGGTCGACCGAGCCGGAGGTCAGCTTGGAGTTGACGACGGGCAGGAAGTTGGTGCCGTCGTGGCTCACGACCTCGACCAGCTGGTTGGACGGGAAGTTGCCCTCGATGTTCTGGCCGCCGACGACGTCGTCGTACTCCTCGTAGATCGCGAAGTCCGGGTCGCCCAGGTTGCCGTGCACGGCGTACCACATGCGGTCCACCGGCGAGTTGGGAACCGACGCGCACTGAGTCGTCCACGTGGTGCCGTGGTCGGTGCTGACGCTGTTGGACAGGTTGCTGAGGTTTTGCAGGTCGGAGAAGAAGAGGTCGCCCTTGCGGTCCATCTGCAGCTCGGTGTCACCGCCGCCCTGCGGACAGGTGGTCGGCTTGCCGAGTCCGATCTGCCCGGGAATCATCTGGAAGCTCTTGCCGTGGTCGAGCGACGTCCAGATGAAGCTGTGCGTGGTCGACGAGCCGTTGGGCACGCTTTGGTACCAGCGGTCGGCGCTGTCGATGGCGATGTCCGGCTCGAAGCCGGCTCGCTGCTCGTCGACGACCACCTCGTGCGAGAACTTCAGCA
>DASSEQ010000260.1:0-3151 GCA_035695245.1 Mycobacteriales bacterium
ATTAGCGAGGGCACCGCTCGGCCGCCGTGACACGCCATGCCGCACAACGGACCAGAGGACACCGCTTGATGAAATTCGGAGGCCCGAGATCCGGCGGCCGCGCCGAGATATGGCACGCGAATGGCACGCGGAGATCATTTAGCCCGACGACGGCAACCGTCGGGAGGCGCCGAACAGAGAGAAACCGCAGGTGGCGGAGGCGGATGGGAATCGAACCCACCAGCGACAGTGACTGCCGCTCAACGGTTTTGAAGACCGCGCCGCCCACCAGGACAGATACGCCTCCGCGCGCGAACCTACCTGCAGATGGCGTTCGCTGACGGCGGACGGCGGATGGGTTGTCGTCGTACGGCGCGCGACGTCACGATGGCAACCACGATGAAGACGAACACGCATGAACCACCGCAACGACCACTGCGACCACCGGAGTGGTCGCCGCCGTTGCCCGCGGCGCCACTTCCGACAACACCCGATCCGCATCGAGCGCCGGCGATGCCGATGATCCACGTCCCGGCAATCGACGGTGTGACGCTCGAGTTGCTGCGGCGCCGAATCGTCGTGCTGACGGGGACGCTGGACTCGGTCACGTCAGCGGACATGTCCGAGCGGCTGTTGCTGCTCGATGCAGACAAGACGGCGCCGATCACCATGCACTTCTCGTGCACCATGGCCGAGCTCGATCCCTCCAGCTCGCTTGCCGCGACGATCGAGATGTTGCACAGCGAGACGACGGTGATCGCTGTCGGCGCCGTGGAGCGTGCCGCCGTCGGGGTTTTCGCCACGGCGAAAGTCAGACGAGCCCACCCGCACGCGACGTTCCTGCTGCAGGACCCCG
This sequence comes from Mycobacteriales bacterium, assembly GCA_035695245.1. Classification (GTDB taxonomy): domain Bacteria; phylum Actinomycetota; class Actinomycetes; order JAFAQI01; family JAFAQI01; genus DASSEQ01. The sequence continues at coordinate 836 of DASSEQ010000260.1, forward strand.
TCACCCGCGTCGACGACACGGACGATGTCGCTCTCGCTGCCGACGTGCACCAGCGACAGATAGCGTCGTTGCACCAGCGCGTCGCCGTCGCTTGCCGTCGTGGCGTCGACACCGTCGCGAGCGACATGCAGGCAGGACTGTTGCTCAGCGCGGCCGAAGCCGTCGACTACGGCCTCGTGCAATCGCTTACCTCGGAGTGACAGCGGCCTGACTTCCCGGCGTGTCGACCAGCGGCAGATCTGGGCATAACCGCCGAAACTTGGGTACGCACTAAGCATGCGCGCCGGCACGAGGGTCTGCGCGGCGATCTTCGCCGCGCTCGCAACGCTCTCCAGCGCTGGCTGCACGATTTCCAACGCCATCGCGGATGCCGGCCATCAGCCCTCGCCCGCTCCGACGACTCAGGCCGCGAAACCGAAGCCTTCGCCGACCCCGACCAAGACAATGAAGTCGCTGCCGGCCGGCACGCGTCAACTGTCGGTCGACGGACGGAGCTTCCTGCTCTACGTGCCGCCCCATCCCCGTCAGCCGGCGCCGCTCGTCGTGTTCCTCGGCGGCATCGGCTCGACGGCCAAGTCTGAGCTCAACATCTTCCGCGGCACAGCCGTCGCGAAGCGCAGTGGCGCCGTCGTCGCCTACCCGAGCCCGAGCACGAGCAACGGCACGTGGAACGCGGGAGGGTGCTGCTGGGGCGCGAAGACGAACGACGTCGCCTACCTGTCCCACATGCGCAACCGGATCGCGAGCCTCGTCACGCTGGATCCGGCACGTCAGGTGATCATCGGCTACTCCAACGGCGGCATGCTGGCGTACGACGCGGCCTGCGCCGATCGGCATTGGACCGAGATCGTGGCCTTCGGGGCGTCACTCACAACGCGCTGTCAGCCGACACATACGTTCACGATCACCAACGTCAACGGCGAGCTCGACACAGTCGCACCGTGGAATGGGGGCTGGTCCGGCTACGCCCGCGCCAACATGCCCCCGGTGTGGAAGATCGACCAGGAGTTCGCCGCCGTATTCCGTTGCCGTGGTCCGAGCCACACGAAGAGCGGACAGGACGTGGTCTACACCTACGTCGGCTGCACCGGAGGCGTCTACGTGCGTGACATCCGCGTGCCGGGATTGCGTCACCACTGGCCGCTGAAGGAAGTCGACGGATATGACATGGGTCCGGCGTTGTGGCGCCTGGCCGGGATCTGAACTGAGCCGCTCGTCAAGCGGCTCGTAAAGTCGGCTCGTGACCGCCCCCACGGAGCAGCGTCGGCTCACGTCCTATGCGCATGGTGGCGGCTGTGCCTGCAAGATCCCACCCGGTGAGCTCGAGGACGTCGTTGCCGACCTGCTCCCGGCGACCGCGGCGGAAGGGAGCGACCTGCTCCGCGGCCTCGACGGCGGCGATGACGCTGCCGTGGTCCGGCTGGACGACCACACAGCCATCCTCGCGACCGCGGACTTCTTCACACCGGTCGTCGACGATCCCTACGAGTGGGGGCGAATCGCGGCGGCAAACGCGCTGTCGGACATCTACGCGATGGGTGGGCGCCCGATCGTCGCCATCAACCTGTTGGCGTGGCCGCGCGAGACGCTGCCCTTCGCAATGGCCCGCGAGGTGCTCCGCGGTGGGCTCGACGTCGCACGAATCGCGGGTTGTCATGTGGCCGGAGGGCACAGCATCGACGACCCCGAGCCGAAATATGGCATGGCGGTCACCGGTGTGGCAGCGCCGGACAAGCTCCTCCGCAACGACGCGGCGCGACCTGGCGACGTGCTGTCGCTCACCAAACCGCTCGGTCTCGGTGTCCTGAACAACCGGCACAAGGCCACCGGTGAGGTCTTCGACGAGGCGATCGCGACGATGACGGCGCTCAACCGAGAGGCGGCCGAGGCCGCACTTGCTGGCGGCATACGTGCGGCCACCGATGTCACCGGCTTCGGCCTGCTCGGTCATCTGCACAAGATGGCCCGCGCTTCCGGCGTCACGGCAGTTGTCGACGTCGCCGCCGTGCCAGTGCTGGCCGGCGCGCGGGCGTCTGCGCGCGAGGGTTTCGTGCCCGGCGGATCTCGCCGCAACCTCGACTGGGTGCGACCCTGCCTCGAGCCTTCGTCGTACGACGAAACCGAGCAACTGCTGCTGGCCGACGCGCAGACAAGCGGCGGCCTGTTGTTGGCCGGCGCGATCCCGGGCGCGCCCGTCATCGGCGAATGCCTGCCCGCTCGGGCCGATGGCGTGACGATCGTGCTGCGCTAGACGTCAGCCTTCCCCGACGCGTTCACGTTGCGGGCGGACGGTGTATGCCGGGTCTTCGGTCGAGA